>NZ_JBSVEM010000006.1:0-243062 GCF_056312285.1 Pseudoalteromonas sp. ABE4_541 | reverse complement strand
CGATTTTGTCTTCCCACTCTTTCTCGCCTTCTAACGCTTTAAGCGCAGAACCTTGGATTAGAGGTAGGTCATCACCTGGGAAGTCGTACTCTGAAAGTAGTTCACGTACTTCCATCTCTACTAGCTCTAGAAGCTCTTCGTCGTCAACCATGTCACATTTGTTCATGAATACGATGATGTAAGGTACACCAACCTGACGAGAAAGTAGGATGTGCTCACGTGTTTGAGGCATAGGACCGTCAGTAGCAGCAACTACTAGGATCGCGCCGTCCATCTGTGCAGCACCAGTGATCATGTTTTTAACATAGTCAGCGTGTCCTGGACAGTCTACGTGTGCGTAGTGACGAGTTGGTGTATCGTACTCAACGTGTGAAGTTGAGATTGTGATACCACGCTCACGCTCTTCTGGAGCGTTATCGATTGATGCGAAGTCTTTCGCTTCACCACCGTATACTTTTGCAAGTACGTTAGTGATTGCTGCTGTTAGAGTTGTTTTACCGTGGTCAACGTGGCCGATTGTACCTACGTTTACGTGCGGTTTTACGCGTTCAAACTTTTCTTTTGCCATGACGGAACCTATCAGTTTTTGTGTATCTAGATTACATATAAAAATAACCCGCCATACGCGCGAGCTAAAATTATTCTTTAAATATTTAGTTTATGACAAATTAAAGGAAGTATTTGAGAAGATTCTGAAGACTGGTGCTGATAGGCAGATTTGAACTGCCGACCTCACCCTTACCAAGGGTGCGCTCTACCAACTGAGCTATATCAGCACACCAGAATTACTGGAGCGGGCAGCGGGAATCGAACCCGCATCATCAGCTTGGAAGGCTGAGGTAATAGCCATTATACGATGCCCGCTTTAGGAACCTGTTCTTAAACTACCTCTAACCGTCAAGAATAAGTGGTGGAGGGGGCTGGATTCGAACCAGCGAAGGCAGTGCCGTCAGATTTACAGTCTGATCCCTTTGGCCGCTCGGGAACCCCTCCACGAAAAAATTCTTGCCTAAAGCATCTGCATAAATTGCAGTGTAAAAAATGGTGCCGACTATCCGAGTCGAACGGATGACCTACTGATTACAAGTCAGTTGCTCTACCAACTGAGCTAAGTCGGCACTGCTTTAGTACGGGGCGAGATTCTAAGGCAAGGTTCCTAGTGATGCAACAACAATCTGCAAAAAATTGATAAAATCTTATTCAAGTGCTCACATTTACGTCAAATCTCTATTAAAACACTCAAATTTGACTGTTTTTACGCCAAAATAGTAACCCTTGTAACACGAGGCTCTCATGGAACTGACTTTCACAGGCCAGTTGTTGAGAGATGAACGCGCCGTATCCCCCCGCACAAACCACTTGGCATAAGGCTGCCTCTTCTTTTAACATTTCAATGCCGGCGTAAACGGCACCTAATGTTGCCACTAAAGCCCCATTTTTAACTGCATTTGGGGTATTTTTACCCAAGGCCTTGGAAAATTGAGTTTGTTCATCACTAAACACTTTTTGAGTATTGGAAACCAAGCTTTCTATCATCATATCTAGGCCAGGCAAGATCCACCCACCTAGGTGTTGGCCATTGGCGTGTAATACATCTACTTTGCTCGCAGTACCTGAGTCGACTATCACACAATGCGTATTTGGATATAAATAGTGACAGGCCACCACCGTTAGCCAACGGTCAATGCCTAAGTTGTGAAATTGTTCGTAGGCGCATTTTAACTCACCCAATTGAGAAGTGACTCTCGCATGTATCACTCTGATACCAAGCTTATTAGCTTGTTGCTCAAAAGGTACCAATAACTCGGACTTGCCAACCTGTGCCACCAGCACTTCTGAGATACTTTCCCATTGCAGTTTATCTTCATCAATAAAGGTAATACTGTCTCGTTCCTCAACAGCCAATTTTACAGCCGTATTACCCACATCAATCAATAATCTCATTGCGCTTCTTTCCTCAACGAAATTTCACCACCATAGTAGCTTTTCAGCTCACCATCCTGACGAAGCACGATGCCACCTTGCGTATCGATACCTTCACATACACCTTGCCAGTGTCGCTGGCCAGTGCTCAAAGTCACGACTTCTCCAGCAAATGCATTGAGTGTATTCCATTGCTCCGTCATGCTGTGTAAACCGGATACTTGATATTGCGCTAAACGGGCGGTTAAACATTGTGTCAAAGTTGCAACCAGCTTATTTTTGTCAAGCGCAGAGGTATGACTAGAAAGATCGGTCCACGGTTGATCAATTTGACTAGAAGCGCCTTCAGGCATCAATAAATTAATACCAATCCCGATCACCAAATGACAAGGCCCTTCAACTTGACCATCCAACTCAACAAGAACCCCGGCTAGCTTTTTGTCATTAAGGTAAATGTCATTAGGCCATTTGAGTGACACATTTAAATCATAAAGTGCTTTTAACGCATCATACACTGCTAACCCAACGGCAATAGAGACACCCATTGCTGCTTGCAAACCATCATCTAATCGCCAGTAATAACTGTAATATAAGTTCGCGCCAAAGGGAGATTGCCAAGTACGACCGCGACGTCCTCGCCCAGCCTGCTGCATTTCCGCAACCAGCACTTGACCAGATATCAGGTTTTGCTTGCTCTGAATGCGCCGCATAAGCTCACTATTGGTTGAATCAATAATGGCTTCAACATCAACCGGGTTACTACAACCAAGTAAGGCAAAGTATTGCTCAATTTTACTTTTTTCAAGCAGAGGCAAGCTTTGGTTTAAACAATATCCTTTGCCACTGACGGTAAATATGTCAATGCCCATATCTTGCAATGAGTTGATATGTTTAGATACCGCCGCGCGACTTATCCCTAGCTGCTCCCCTAACATTTGGCCTGAAACAAACACACCTCGGTTAAGTGCATTGAGTATCGCGAGCTTATTACCTTGAGGTGCCTTACTCATCGTGAACTCCTTGTAAATGAACTTCTTGGTCGTGCGCAAGCAATCTCACCTCGTGCTCTAGCTTAACTGCAAATTTAGCCCATACCTGCTGCTGAATATGCTCAACCATAGTTTTGAGTTGTTTGGCTTTGCCCTTGCCTTTATTTACTAATACCAAGGCTTGCTTGTCATACACTGCGATATCACCAATCTGGTAACCTTTTAACCCAGCTTGCTCTATCAACCAGCCAGCCGCCAATTTGCCATATTTATCACCGGTTGGGTAAACGGGAATATCAGGATAGATCTGCTGTAGTTTTTCCACCTGTGCCATGGCAACTATCGGGTTTTTGAAAAAGCTACCCGCATTAGCAAGCTCATTTGGATCTGGCAGCTTGCTTTGACGAATTTTAATGACTTCATCACACACTTGCAGCGCAGTTGGTGCCGAGCTCTGTAATTGTTGCAATGGCCCATAACCTAGTACAGGCTGCCAGTGCTTGCTAATAGTCAAACCTACTTTGGTGATCACAAAGGCGCCCTTTAGCGCATGTTTAAAAACAGAATCTCGATAAGCGAACTCACATTGCTGTGACGTTAAACGCGCTATTCGTCCAGTTTGAATATTAAAGCCTTCAACATAATCAACAAATTGCGCTAGCTCCACTCCGTAAGCACCAATATTTTGTACAGGTGCCGCCCCGACATTACCTGGGATCAGCGCTAAATTTTCAAGCCCTGCAATACCTTTATCAAGCAAGTGTAAAACTAACGCGTGCCAATTTTCTCCCGCCCCCACTTCAACCTGCCAATTGTGCTCATGCTCAACAATTGTGCGTCCCAAAATCGCGACCTTGATAACAGCCCCTGCAAAGTCGTCTAAAAATACGGTATTACTGCCCTCACCTAATAGGCAAAAAGGTTGGGAAAAATCTATATCCAATAATTGTTGCCAGTGTTCAATGGTGATGAGTTGTTGGCATTGACTTGGAAGTGCAAAAGTGTGGAGTGACTGCAAAGCTTGCACGTTTAGGGCCTTAACGAGAATTATAATATGTGTAGTTTACCCTATCGTAAAACTCAGCGCATCCATGTGTGATCTTGTGCTCAAGCATGCTATAACATGCGCTCCAACATTCCATAATGAGCAAGGATATTATGAAATTAACTGCCTTTGCGACCAGCCTAGCACTGGCTGGACTCTCACATACGGCCACAGCAACACAAGCTGTCGACCAACACACTTACGCTAACTTAAATGACGTTATTTCTACCCATTTGTATTTAGACTTAGACGTAGATTTTGCCGATAAGCAGCTCGAAGGCTTCGTTGAGCATACATTAGAATGGCAAAATGCCGATGCCAGAATGCTCGTGCTTGATACCCGTGACTTGGATATCAATAGAGTTATCTATCAAGGTCGAAACGGTCAATGGCACAAGGCTAAATTTTCCCTTGCAAAACGTGATGATGTAAAAGGTGCCAAGCTGACTATTCAATTCAAGGAGCAGGCTAAAAAAGCACGTATTTACTACAATAGCCTACCTCAAGCATCTGGCTTACAGTGGTTAACACCAGAGCAAACGGCAAGTAAAACACACCCGTTCATGTACAGCCAATCGCAAGCCATCCATGCTCGTAGCTGGATACCTGTACAAGACACCCCAGCGATGCGTGTCACCTACTCAGCACGTATTCATACACCAGAAGATGTACGTGCGGTTATGAGTGCCGACAACACTGGCGCATTCATCAAAGATGGTGACTATGTGTTTGATATGCCGCAAGCCATCCCACCTTACCTTATTGCCATTGGTGCGGGTAACCTAGAATACCAAGAGATGTCGCACCAAACCGCCATTTTTGCGGAACCACAAATTCTGGACGCTTCGGTTGCGGAGTTTAATGACACGCAAACCATGATCGACAAAACTAATGTCATGTACGGTGAGTATGCATGGGGTCGTTATGACTTACTCATGCTGCCACCAAGCTTCCCATTTGGCGGTATGGAGAATCCACGCTTGTCTTTTATCACGCCAACCGTCGTGGCTGGAGACAAAAGCTTGGTTAATCTCATTGCACACGAATTGGCCCACTCATGGTCAGGTAACCTCGTCACCAATGCCACCTGGGAAGACTTATGGTTAAACGAAGGTTTTACCTCGTACGTTGAAAACCGCATCATGGAAGAAGTCTTTGGCCGTGAGCGCGCTGTGATGGAGCAAGCACTGGATGCAGCAGGACTACGTGAGTTATTAAAAACCATTGCAGAACCGGACACCCGCTTGAACTTAAAACTCAATGGCCGCGATCCAGATGATGCTTTCAGTTCGGTACCTTATACAAAAGGTCAACTATTCTTAATGTATCTAGAAGAAAAATTCGGCCGTGAGAAGTTTGACGTGTTTGTAAAAGAGTACTTTAAGACTTACTCCTTTAAATCTCTCACTACAGCTGAGTTTGTGCAGTACTTAAATAAAAACTTGCTACAAAAATACCCTGGTGTTGTAAGCTTGGAAAAAGCTCAAGAGTGGATCTTTGAGCCAGGACTACCTAGCGATGCACCAAACCCAACATCAGATGCGTTTGATAAGGTTGATGCACAAACACAGGCATGGATGGAAAATAAGACCCCCCTCAGTGACCTGCCAACAGCTCAATGGACGGTGCACGAATGGCTGCATTTTATCAATAATCTACCTCGCGATTTAGATGTAAAACGCATGGCGGAATTAGATGCAGAGTTTAATTTAACCAACTCAACTAATGCGGAGCGTGCTTTTGCGTGGTATATGCTCGCGGTAGGGAATGGCTATGAAGCCGTTTATCCTGCGCTGGAAAAGCACCTTACAACCATTGGTCGTCGCAAGCTGATTGTACGTCTTTACAAAGCGCTCGTGGCAAATGGTAAACGTGACTGGGCTTATGATGTGTACCAAAAAGCTCGTCCTGGTTACCACTCATTGGCAACCGGTACGATAGACGCGGTTTTCGCCAAATAACCAATGAACAAGATAAAGGGCTGTTATTGGCCCTTTATTTTTTCTAGAAATGCCGCTCGCTGCGCGTCATTGGCCTGTTGCCACCAAAACTCCAGCATAGAATAAGCGTCTGGATGCGCGATACCTTGCGACGTCGGCATACTCTTAGACTCAGATTTACTTATCGGCGCCGTTGCGATGGGTATTGTACGCGACTGCTGACTGGCAATCGAATAAGCCGTTAATGGTGCAAGTTTATATACATTATTTTGCGGCGTTGTCACACTTGCTACTGGCTGACTGATGAATTGCTTAGCCGCATTCACTGAATCTGGACGCTGGAAGTTCACATGGTAATCGCCTTCATTTTCCACCTTTAACGATACCCAAAAAGGCTCCGATTCAACCACTTCATGCTCATCATAATCGAGTTCAAACAAGTCACTGTATTTCAATTTCAGCGCATACTCACCCGGGGATAGCTCTAGCTCCGTTGTTTTGCTAAACAATGAGTGCTCAATCATTTGCTCGTTAACCTGTAACGGATAAAGCTCACTTGAAAAATGTACCGTCGCGGCACTCGCCATCGACATATTCAATATGCTCAATATGCCTATGATCACCCCATACCCCTTGTTTTTCATGCTTGCTCCTTTTATTTACCCAAAATTAATCGTTCCAGTTTGACAGCCTGAATAAACTTTGTCATTAGTGTAACCATTAAACCTTAGTATACTCACTTTGACCCTCCATCCTTTGATGGGTAAAGATTAATTAGTAGGATCTAATATGACTGACAGCACCATTTTCGACAAAATAATCGCCAAAGAAATTCCCGCTGATGTGATTTATGAAGACGAGCACACCTTGGCTTTTAAAGACATTAATCCACAAGCACCTTTTCACGCTTTGGTGATCCCTAAACAACGTATTGTAACCATCAATGATATCAATGAAGATAATGCTCACTTAGTTGGCAACCTTTATGTCGTTGCAGCTAAACTGGCTAAGGAGTATGGCTTTGCTGAAGATGGCTATCGTGTCGTCATGAACTGCAATGAAGATGGCGGACAATCGGTATACCACATTCATTTGCATGTATTAGCTGGTAAAACAATGGGATGGCCACCTTACCAAGACAACAAGAAAAAATTAATTTAAAGTATTCTTTGTTAATTATTGTAAACGGTTAAGTTATTATACTGAAAACCAAAATTGTTTTTAGATCAGTTGCTTAAGGCGTATTAAGCGACAACTCGACGCCCTGTATTACTTTAACCACATGGATATATAGCAAATACTTCTATGACCTAACCAAAATACTAATACAAAAGGGCGGAACCTCATGTTAGCATTAAAGCAATCAGTTTGAAGAAGAGTGTTAGCATCAATGAGCAGTTCTGCCTTTTTGTTATTAGACAAAAACCCAATCAACACCATAGGAATTAACGTCCTTCAGCCATTGCTGAAAACGCAAGGGTTGGAAGTCAAAGCAAGTACAGAGATTGAAGATGTGCCTGAAGGCACCCGTATCTTGTTTATCGAAACGGCAACAAATGACGCTTGGGGTACCTTGAAAGAGCAACTCACCCGTCTAAAAGTTAACTGTGACATTGTACTATTTAACTTAGATGAAAACCCAGAGCTCGCGAATCGCGCATTACTGAGCGGTATACGTGGCGTTTTTTATACCACAGACAATGCAGATGTACTGATGAAGGGTATTCGTTTGCTGATGGAAAACCAGCTTTGGTACCGCCGTGAAATTATGTGCAATGCACTTAATCGCATGCTGCAATTTAACAAAGATGCTCTTCATAAATTAACCGAAGGTGATATTGAGCCAGTCAAATTGACTAAACGCGAAAAAGCCATTATTTCGTTAATGAGTAAAGGTGCGAAGAACAAAGAAATCGCTGAAGACCTAAATATCAGCCCGCATACGGTTAAAACACACCTTTATAGTGCGTTCAGAAAAACAAAATGCCGTAACCGTATCGAACTTCTTTCGTGGGCCCAACAAAATATTCCCGATGAAATTCGATAACACTACTTTTTAATAACAGCCGCATATGCGGCTGTTTTGTTTCTTTACTCCCATCAAACAAGTCTCTATGCTAGCTAGTTAAGTACCTCATTCATAAAAATAATAAACGCTATGTTTGATCCAAAAACTTTGTATATTACCAGTGCTGCCATGATGGCGATGATGGTGTTACTCAACTTTTTAACGTGGCGAACCAACAAAGATACTCCCGGTACTTTACTTTATATTTTTTATCCGCTTGTTTTGTTTGCTGCCATTATCGGTTTTTCAATTCATAGCCAACTCAATATGTGGCAAACCATTGGATGTGCCAATGCCTTGTTATTTACCGCTTCCATTATTCATTGCTTCGCGATTTCACAGTTTTTAAATTATAAGGGCATTGAACTAAAGCTCTTTTTAAGTGTAACAGCAGTGTTGTTTGTTGGCTTGGTATACTATAGTGTCATTGATGATCACCTGAGATATCGCATTCTCGTTTCTGATTTACAACACATTGCAGAAACCATCTTCCTCCTTTACCTATTTTGGCGTTTTGCAAGGCCGCTTTACCCAAATGGCACCATCGTTTATACCATCATCTTGATGCTTGTTATGGTTGCTTTCACTGCCCGAACTTTCTTAATGGGAGAAGTGACACCTTTTACTTTGCTTGATGACAACTGGTTTGTGACAACTCTGTTTATCAATGGTGTACTAGCCCCTATTTTTTATGCAACGGGCATGGCTTTACTCTGTAATGAGAGAAGAGAACTCAACTTAAATCGACTGACTGCCAAAGCACAGAAAGATTTAGAAATAAGAGGGCTTTTCTTATCCACCATTAGTCATGAAATTCGTACCCCCCTAAATGGTATTTTAGGTAGTGCCCAGCTAGTACTTAATCGCACCACTAACCATAGGAACAAAGCCTATTGTGAAGCCATTATTAACTCAGCTGAATCACTGAACTTATTAATAGACAAAGTACTAGACTACGCTAGCCTAGACCAAAGTGATGAAGCACTATATGAAGAGGATGTTGAGCTCAAAAGCTGGCTCAATAACCTTTGCCTGCTATTAAGCCCTCTCGCGGAGCAAAAAAAGCTGTCCTTTGAGTTAGTCTATGATCTGCCGGAGCAGGCCTGTTATTACTGTGACCAACAAAAGCTTCGCCAAATAGTGATCAACTTAGTTGGTAACGCGATTAAATTTACCGACAAAGGCAGTGTACGGATCCGTGTTGAGCTCGTGGCAGAAACAAACATGAGCCACACAGTGCGCTTTAGTGTCATAGACTCTGGCCCAGGTATAGAAAAAGAGGATATCGATAAACTTACAGAACCCTACGTACAAAGCAGTGCAGGCAAAACAAAAGGCGGTACAGGTCTGGGGTTAGCCATCACCAGCAAATTACTGGAACGTTTAGGCAGTCAACTACAAATACAAAGTGAGATCGGCCAAGGTAGTTCGTTTAGCTTTGATGTAACATTGGCATTAGGTGAACTAAGCTTGGTGGAACAAAGACATCACAACCCTGAGTGCTTACTCGGGTTAAATGTACTTTTAGTGGAAGACTTAGATCTAAACCAAAAGATTGCCATAGAGTTTATGGCAGCCGACGAACATAAAGTTAAATTAGCCACAGACGGCAAAAGTGCTATTCAATTGCTTCAGCAACACCAATTTGATGTGGTACTACTGGATATGAATTTGCCAGATTTGACTGGGCAAGAAGTCATGCGACAGCTAAAAAATATTGAGCACAAAAACAAACGCACCCCGTTTCTTGCTTTCACGGCCAGCCTAAGTCCAGATGAAATAAAAGAATACCTAACGCTAGGTATTAAAGACATTGTAGGCAAACCCATTAAGCAAGAAAAGCTGCGACAAGCCTTGAGCGACTCGCAGACCTCACAAAAACCAACCATAAGCGTGGAGCTATCTGATACTTTGTACGATGAAACCGCTGTCAATTCACTAAAAGGTGGCTTTAACGAAGATGAAATTTCATCCGTGTATAACGAATTTGTGCTCTCGGCACGCAATAAGCTTATTCATATCCAGCAACTCCAAGGTGTTAACAATGAGCAATGTATTAAGTTATTGCATCGCCAAGCCAGTACCGCACTACAACTTGGATTTAATCGCTACGGCTTAGAGCTTAAAAAAATTGAGCGACGCCTACTTGATGGGAAAAGCAGCGATACAGAACTGACTCAAGCCATGACATTATGGCAACAAAGCTTAGAGACATACCTCAGTTATGTACGAAAAAACACTCTAGGATAACGAGTGATTTGGCCCATCAACGATTATTTGCGGCCAATTTTTAGCTATCTGTTTGTACCAGCAACTTATTATTATTTTTTGCATCAATAAACCAGCCTATTATCTGATAAAAGCTGCGAGTTTAACTAGACGAGAACAAGAACTGTTCTAAACTTCATGGATGTTTGCCGTTTTGACTCGCCCCCTTAAACATAGGTAACAAGGATTATGTGATGCGCCAGTTATTTCAGTACTTAACCTCTTTAAACTTGAGTAAAAAGCTTACAATCGCATTTTTACTCGTTGCTTTAGTGCCAATCACGTTCATTATTTCTATTGCTTTATACCAAGCTTCAAAAGCGCTTCAGGCTCAATCTTATGCGCAATTAGAAGCGGTAAGTGAAGTCAAAAAGAACGCGATTATCAGGCATTTTCAAGACCTTGATGACAAGCTGCAAATGCTTGCATTAAGCCCCCATACTGCCAGCGCTGCAAAAGCATTTACTTATGCCATTGCCGATCTTGACCCGCCCACTTATGTTCCCAGCACCTTGAATGATTTTTACACTGGTGAATTTACCGAAAAGTTTATCGCGGAGAATCCAAAATCCCCGCTCCCCGCAAACCTAGTTGATAAATTAACGCCTGAAGGCATCGAACTACAAAATCGTTATATTGCCAGCAACATATTTCCACTTGGAGAAAAAGACAGCTTAATTTCAACTGGTCATGAAGATAGCTATGATAAAGCGCATCAACAGTATCATGAGTATTTTCGTACAATTGCACAAAGGTACGAATTGTACGATTTATTTCTTATCGATAATGATACCGGCATTGTGACGTATTCCGTTTTTAAAGAGCTCGACTTTGCAACGTCTTTAATCAACGGCGCATTTGCGCAAAGTAATCTGGCCAACGTTTTCAATAAAGCTGCTCAGCTAACACATGACCAAACTTATGCTTTTGTTGACTTTCAAGTGTATCTTCCCTCGTATAATGCCCCCGCGAGTTTTATCGCAGCCCCCATCGTTATTGATGGTGAAAAGGCCGCTACGCTGGTATTTCAGGTGTCGGTAGCTGCATTAAACAAGATCATGACTGAACGCGAAGGCTTAGGGAAAAGCGGCGAAACTTACTTGGTTGGACAGGATGGCTTAATGCGCTCAGACTCCTACTTAGACCCGGTCAATCATTCAGTTGTCAATTCATTTAAAAACCCTTCTTTAGGACGGATCGACACAGAGTCATTCAACCTAGCTATATCAGGAGAGCAAGGGCAAAAAGTCGTTATTGATTACAACGGTCACCCCGTTCTGTCGGCCTATACGCCAATAAATATTCTGGGTATTCAATGGGCGTTACTCGCTGAAATAGATGAAAAAGAAGCGTTTGCGGCGGTGAGTAAACTAACGCGGTTACTCGCCATCGTGTTAGCCGTTAGTTTAGCGGTCATAGTTCTCGCCGCCCTCTTGTTCGCTCGCTCTTTAACAAAACCCGTCCATCAACTCGTTCACACCATGCGCCGCGTTGAAGATGAAGGTGACTTTTCACTTCGAGCGCCAGTGTCTTCCAATGATGAAATTGGTGACTGTGCCAATGCATTCAACTCTTTGCTTGATGCCTTACAGCTGTCTATTACTGAGACAAATCGGGTGATGAATACCATGGCCAAAGGCTGCTTTTCAAAACGTATTGAAGCGGAATGTAAAGGGGAATTGGCGACCTTAAAGCAAGCGACTAATCACTGTGCGCACACGTTAGATATCGCAATTGGCGAAATAAACATCGTCGTTAAAGAAATGTCCGAAGGTCAGTTTAGTGGTCAATTAAAAGCCTCTATGTCAGGGGATCTCGATAAGCTAAAAAGCAATGTAAACCAGACACTGCGTTCACTGGACAATACCATGGATGCTATCGTCCATGTCATGGAAAATGTCGAACAAGGCAATTTTAAAGAACAAATTAATGTTGAAGCTGGCGGGAAGCTAAACCAGCTGAAAAATAGCGTAAATAACTCCGTCATGAGCTTATCAGGTGCAATGGATGACATCAGTATGGTTATGAATGCGCTTAGAAATGGTGATTTTTCAAAACGCATCACTCTTCCGCTGCAAGGACAATTGGAAGCGCTGAAAAACGACATCAACTTCAGCGTGACAAACCTCGCCGATATTATGCAAGACATCAGTAACGTGATGGCATCAGTTAGCCAAGGAGACTTCAAACACACCGTAAATTGTGCTGCAAATGGCCAGCTTGGCAAGTTAAAAAAAGACATCAATTTATCTATTGAATCACTCGATTGTGCAGTCAGTGAGATTTCGTCTGTGATGACTGCAATTAGCTTTGGCCGTTTTGACAGAACGATTAGCTCTCCGATGACAGGGCAGCTTGATAGTTTAAAAACTGACATTAACCGCTCTGTCAGTAATCTAAATCAGGTCATTGCTGAACTTGGAAGTGTCATGGCTGCGATGTGCCAAGGTAACTTTAGTCTACAAATAACCTCTGAATTACAAGGTGAACTACTGCAATTAAAAAACGACGTCAATGGTTCAACCGCAATTATCAACGATGCGATCTGCGAAGTCACACAGGTGCTTAGTGCACTGGCTAAAGGTGATCTCACTCACTCGATTCAAGGGGAGTACGAAGGCGTATTTGCTACGTTGAAAGTGGATGTCAATACGACTATTGAAAAGCTCACTGAGGTAATAGAAGGCATTCAATTATCAGCCAATAATGTGTCGCAAAGCGCTTCAGAAATCGCTGACAGTAACACCGAGATCAGTGCGCGTACCGAAGAGCAGGCTGCCAACTTGGAAGAAGCCAGTGCAAGCACCAGTAATATGCTAGATGCACTTACTCATGTATCTAAACGCTCTGGTGTCGCTGTGCAGCTTGCTCATAAGGCAGAAGATACGGCTAGACAAGGCGGCGCTTTGTCAAAGGACACCGTTGCCGCAATCGATGATGTTGAAAAAGCCAGTAAAAATATCAATGAGATTGTCTCGGTGATTGATGGCCTTGCTTTCCAAACCAATTTATTGGCCCTCAATGCAGCAGTTGAAGCTGCAAGAGCAGGCGAAAACGGCCGAGGCTTTGCAGTCGTTGCCAATGAAGTGCGTGAACTGGCGGGACGCAGCGCTGCATCGGCTAAACAAATCAAAGAAATTATCGCCAACAGTAATGACAAAGTAGGCCAAGGTATTGAAATGGCAAATACTTCAGGTCAAAAGCTTGACCATATTGTTGCTGCGGTTGCGGAAGTAAGTGATACCATTGTGAACATCAATCAATCGACCGTCACTCAGCAGCAAGCAATTAAGGAAGTCGATCAAGTCGTACAACGATTGACTGACTTGATCCAAGAAAACTCGGCCATTACCGAAGAAACCATGGCCGCTGCTAAGCAAATGGCTGAGCAATCGCGCGAGATGAAGCGACTACTTGATTACTTCAATCTAGACAAACAGACATCGAATGCGACTTTGCTGGTGCATCAGTTTAACGTGTAACAAACAAGGGCCCATTATGGGCCCTTTCTTCTTTAAACTAATTCAAACTCATCGGCATCGAGATAAGCTGGAAAATGTGCCCTAAACTTGTTCAGCTCATTCAAACTGAGAGTGACGATATTAATACTCTCTAGATCATCACTTGCTTGCATAAGCGGTTGCCCTAAGAAATCATAAGCCGCTGTGCCACCAGAGTGTGCCACTCCTTTACCATCTTCCCCAATACGTGTGCACCCTAACACGTAGCTTTGATTCTCTATTGCGCGGGCGATAAGCAAATGATCCCAAGCATAACGCCTTGCTGCAGGCCAATTTGCAACATTCACCATCACATCATAGTCGTTACGATTTCTTTGAAATACGGGGAACCTCAAGTCATAACATACCTGCGGAAGAATTCTAAACCCGTTAATCGTGTAAATTTCACGGACTTGCCCCGCACCAACATACTCACCTTCGTTGCCTAGGCGAAATAAGTGACGTTTATCGTAAAACTTAACTTGCCCATCAGGCCAAACCCAATAAAAACGATTGCGCTTTTTCTTTTCCAACTGAACCAAAACCGAGCCTGCAACAACCGAATTTAAGCGTTGAGCTGTTGCTTTCATCCAGTTTAGCGTGTGCCCATTTTCCACCGCTTGTGCCACATCTAAGTCAATGGCAAAGCCAGTAGAAAAAGTCTCTGGCAACAGCACTAAGTCTACTTGCCCACATTGTGACAAAAGCTCATCAAGGTGAAGTAGATTTTTTTCGATGTTACACCAATGAATATGGGTTTGTAACAACGCGACTTTCAGCGTATTTTCTACAATTGACATAATTTGTTTGCAGCCTCTAACAGAGTTGAAGTTTCCTTTGCAAAGCAAAGGCGGATTACTTTGTCACCGACTGGCGTTTGATAAAACACACTCAGTGGAATGGCAGCTACACCAACTTCTTTAACGAGGAATTCACAAAACTCCGTATCCGCTTGCTGTGATATTTCAGAATAATCAAGCAACAGAAAGTAAGTGCCTTCACTCGGGAGGACCTTAAAACGGCTATTGGCAAGCGCCGCCACTAACGTATCTCGCTTTTGCTGGTAAAACGAGGCTAACTCACCAACATGCTGCGGTTGAACTTTTAGCATATCTGCCAAAGCCAACTGCGCAGGCGTAAAACTAGAAAACGTCACATATTGATGAATTTTTTTAAACTCAGCCATCAAAGTCGGTGGCGCAACACAGTACCCCATTTTCCAACCAGTGCAGTGAAATGTTTTACCAAAACTGGAGACCACGAAACTACGTTCAAAAAGTACGTCGTCAGACAAGGCACTTAAGTGCGCTTGATTATCAAAAGTAATGTGCTCATACACTTCATCGCTTATCAGTAGCAAATCATGCTTTACTAACAAGCTTTTTAAGGCGACCAAGTCAGCAGGCTTTAGCACCTTCGCACTGGGGTTATGCGGTGTATTGACAATCAGTGCTCGTGTATTTTGGGTAATGGCATCCTCGACTTGCTGCCAATCAACGTAGTAATCAGGAGCACGCAGAGCGATATGCACAGGCTTACCACCTGCCAATTCAATCGCTGGTGCATAGCTATCATAAGCAGGATCAAAAATGATAATTTCATCATCCTTACGTGTGATTGCTTGTATTGCCACAAACAAAGCTTCGGTCGCACCACTGGTCACAGTGATCATGCTGTGTAAATCAACGTCACGGTCATAACAGTGATTTATCAGGTTGGCTATTTCTTGCTGTAATGCCGGCAGACCAGATGAGGGTGAATATTGATTGCACCCTTGTTCACTGTAGTGGGCAAGCTGCTGTTTGAGAAAATTTGGCGCATCAAACTCAGGAAAACCCTGAGATAAATTAATGGCTTGATATTGATTGGCCAGTGCAGTCATCTGACTAAAAATACTGGTGCCTACATGCGGTAATTTACTTTCCAATGTCCGTCTCTCTTTGATGATGGTGCAAAACTAAAAGCAATGGTATCATTACACAAATAGATGTATAGCCGTCTAAAATATTTTTTAGCTTTAACACAAGGTAACACAGGATGAACAGTGATGCTGCAAAATCAGAGCTCATTGAAACTGGCCAATGGGTGAGCCAGCGTGGTTGGGTACCAGCTACCGGTGGCAACTTCTCGGTTAAAACACAAACTGGCTTTGTAGTCACCGCCAGTGGCCATGATAAAGGCTACCTCAATAACGAGCACTTCTTAGAATTAGACGAACAAGGCACAATTGTACATGGCTTAGGAAAGCCATCAGCAGAAACGGCACTGCACCTAAAACTATACCAACTTGTGCCTAGTACAGAATGTGTATTGCATACACATTCTGTTGCCGCAACCGTATTATCTCGGTATGAGCAAAGCAGTGTACTGTCTGTCCATGGTTACGAGATGCAAAAGTCTCTCACCGGCATTTCAAGTCATCATACCCCTGTAAACATCCCTATTTTCGACAACGATCAAGACATTGATAAACTTGCAGAGCAGGTAGCCAAGTACCACAATCACAGTCCTGTGACCCATGGCGTACTTATTCGTGGTCACGGCCTTTATGCTATAGGCAGTAGTGTCAATGAAACTCGACGTCACATCGAGGGGTTAGAGTTTTTATTTGCGTGCGAATTAGAGCGCATAAAATTGGAGAAGTCATCGTGATCAAAGCGATTTTAACGGACATTGAAGGCACAATTACCCGCATTTCTTTTGTCAAAGACGTGCTTTTCCCTTATGCGGCAAAACGCATGCCTGATTTTGTGAGTGAGCATCAAAATAATGCCCAAGTGAAAACACAAATTGAAGCGGTTAAACAGGAGCTAAAGAGCCCAAATGCAGATATAAATACTGTCATTAGCGCCTTGCTTACTTGGATTGCGGAAGATAGAAAAATAACACCTCTAAAACAGCTGCAAGGGTTAGTGTGGCAATTTGGCTATGAAAACGGTGATTTTACTGGCCATTTATATGACGATGCCTACCAGTTTTTGGAGCAACAGAAAGCGAGCGGTCGTCAGCTGTATGTTTACTCTTCAGGCTCTGTCAAAGCACAACAGTTGTTGTTTGCACATTCAGACTTTGGTGATATTCAAGCATTATTCAGTGATTTTTTCGACACCAAAGTGGGTGCCAAGCAAGACCCCGAGGCGTATCAGAATATTCTATCAAAACTACCTTTCACAGCCGAAGAAGTGCTTTTTTTAAGTGACGTTGTTGCTGAGCTTGATGCCGCTAAAGAAGTGGGCCTCAAAACATTACAACTGCTGCGAGATGGGCAAGCGACATCAAACGCACACCCAGTTGTCAGCGACTTTACAAAATTTGATGAAGGAGCATTACTGTGAGCCTATTAAGTATTTATAACGAGAACACGCCTAATACACCACTTGAAAAAGAAAACAACCCAAATGCAATTGCCAAAAAATTAGCACAACAAGGCGTTCGCTTTGAACAATGGCAAACGGTGACGGATATCCACGCTGACATGTCTCAAGATGACATCATTTCTGCCTATCAAACTGACATAGACAGGCTCAAAGCAAAAGATGGTTATCAAACTGTGGATGTGATCTCATTTGCAAAAGGCAACCCAAATGCAGCACAGCTTCGAGAGAAATTTTTATTTGAACACACACACTCAGAAGATGAAGTGCGCTTTTTTGTTAACGGGCAAGGACTTTTTTGCTTACACCTGCAAGACAAGGTGTATCAAGTACTATGTCAGCAAGGGGATTTAATCTCAGTGCCTGCAAATACTTCGCATTGGTTTGATATGGGAAGTGACCCTGAATTTACGGCAATTCGATTATTTAACAACCAAGAAGGCTGGGTTGCGCAAGGCACCGACTCTGACATTGCTAAACTCTTTCCGCTACTCGATTAATCAAAAAAAGCAGTAACTCCTGTTACTGCTTTTTCGCTTCATTTTGCATGGTAAAGTATTGCTTTAAAGCTTTAGATGCTGCGATAAGAATGCTAAAACTTGCTCATAATATTGCGTTCTGCTTTTTGCTGTATAAAAGCCATGCCCCTCATTCTCAAGCACATAATAACTGTAATCTTTGTCATTTTTTTTCAAAGCGTTGACTAATGACTCTGCTTGTTCAATGGGCGCTTTCTTATCTTCTCCGCCATGGACAATAAACACTGGGACTTTCAGTTTATCTACATTATAGCTGGGTGAAATTGCGCTCAACTTCGCTGGTTCATCGCCGAGTACTTTTTTCAGATAACTCAAACCAGCGTCACTTTCGGACAGCTCGCCTGTTTCAAACATTTTAGGCAAGTCGTACATCCCCATCACCCCAACGGCACATTGAAACATATCAGGCTCCAAAATTGCGCTTTGCAATGCCGAGTAACCACCAAAACTCGCCCCCATAATGCAAACCCGCTTCTTATCAGCAATGCCTTTATCGAACAAGAAGTTTACCCCATCAATGATATCGTGCTGAACCGCCCCTCCCCAGTGACGATAACCTGCTTCTTCAAACTCGCTACCATAACCACTCGAACCTCTATAGTTAACTTGAAGAACTGCTAAACCACGACTGGCCAACAGTTGCACCTGAGGATCAAACTCCCAGACATTTCGCTCACCATGAGGGCCTTTATGAGGCAATACAACTAAGGGCAGGTTTTGCTTTTCTTTGCCTTTAGGCACAGTTAAATAACCATGGATTGTGAGTCCATCTCTCGACTTATACGCAATAGGCTCCATGGCTGACATTTGATTTGGGTCCACCCACTTTCTGCTAGATGCTAGATATTTAAGCTCATTCTTTTGCGTATCAAAAAGGTAGTAATCTCCTGGATTCACATCACTGTGCGCCAATACAATAACTTTACTACCATCCGTTGTGGCACTAATAATTTGTACTTGGTTTCCAGGAATTGATGCAAGCAATGATTTTAGCTGCGCACTTCTAGACACATTTTCTCTAGTAAATGCGTAAGTTGGATACCCCAGCTCTAACTCAATCGCGAATAAGCTTTTCTCAACCGGATCAACCCACAATTGTGACGGATCAACTTTTTTATCTTGAAAAATGAGCTTAGTTGCACCACTTTTTAAATTTAGAGAATAAACCCCCTGAGGCAGTCCATTGTGTGAGCCCGAGATATAAACATTCTCACCTGATCCATCAAATGCATGGACTTGAACCTTAGATAATTTTTCAGATAATTGTAGTTCTTTCCAGTCTGATTTATCCGCTGTGCGCACAAAGATACTATCTTGATCATTGTTTTGTGCAGAAACAGCAATCTTCACTTGTCCTTGATTATCAGTTAAAAAGCGACCTTTTCTATTTGGAGCCGCTGCAACTTTTCGCCTTTTCCCCGTATGCACATTGAGTTCGTAAACGAGGGCTACCGCCTCAGTTAACATGTTATCTGGTAACATCTTATCCGAAGATGCCCACGGATAGCTGACGATCAGCGCTTTATCTTCGTCACTGACGAGTGGGTCCAAGAGATAAGAGGTTGCCCGTAATGCTGTTGCCTCTCTCACATTAGAGCCCGTTTTCATCTTGCCACGATAACCAATTAAATATTCGGAGCGACTGCCATCGGCATTAATCCCAAAGAGTTCTCCATAATATTTCGGCTGTGTTTCCCAGCCATCAACATATTGCTTTTGAAGCACAACACGCTCTTCACTCACCCACTCATAATCACCGACTTGACCATTATCTGGAAAATTGACAACGTGAAGTACTGTAAACTTGTTTAACTCTAAGAAGACAAGCACATTCTTACCTGCGTGCTTGGAAATGAACGCCAAGTATTTACCCGTCGGTGAAATTTTTACTTGGTTGTATTCGCGCCCTTTACTGAACGTTTCAATAGGTAGAGGTTTACTGGCATAGCTTGAAGGGCTAAACAATACCACCCCAAGTATGACACTCACTACTAATAGTATTTTTTTCATTTTATTTCTCTCATCCGTTAGCAATAAATTATGGGTAACCACATTGAAACTAAGACTTAATTATTCAATGTAAGGTATCAAAATATGATAATGTTCATATTTTGTACGTCAATAAATCACTTTTAGAGAAAATCTTCCGTTATCACAACGGGCTGTGAATTTTGATCGCGGTTTGGAAATAGAGAGTTTAGAGGAAAATAAGGCAGCGCAAAGCTAGATTTGCGCTGCCCAAAAGAGAGATTTAGAGTTTAAGGTGCTGCGACAAAAACGCTAACACTTTCTCGTAGTAGACCTTTCTATGCTCTGGTTTGTAAAAACCATGGCCTTCGCTTTCAAGTACATAATAATTGTATTCTTTATCAGCCTTTTTCAACGCTTTTACGAGCACTTCTGCATGTTCTATTGGAGCTCGCTCATCTTCACCACCGTGAACAATAAAGACTGGCGCTATTAGCTTATCAACATTGTATACAGGTGAAAAAGCTTTGAGCTGTGCCTCGTTTTGTCCAAGTACCGTGTTCAAATAAGCAATACCTGAATCACGTTCTGCAACGTCCCCTTCTTCAAACATCATAGGTAAGTCATATACACCCATCACGCCAATCGCACATTGAAACATCTCTGGCTCCAAAATAGCACTTTGCAATGCTGAATAGCCGCCAAAACTGGCACCCATAATACAAGCACGCTTTTTATCGGCAATGCCCTTATCAAACAAGTACTTTACGCCATCAATGATGTCATGTTGGATTTCTTTGCCCCATTTACGAAAACCTGCACGTTCAAAGCTTGTGCCATAGCCTTCAGAACCTCTAAAGTTAACTTGCAATACCGCAATCCCACGACTGGCAAGTAACTGAACTTGAGAATCAAATAACCACATATCTCGAACATAATGCGGCCCACCATGTGGCATAACAACTAAAGGTAAATTTTTCTTATCCATTCCATTGGGTACTGTCAGGTAACCGTGGATAGTCTTACCATCTCGTGATTGATATTCGACAGGTTCCATAGCCGACATTTGCTTTGGGTCTATCCATTTTCGGCTTGAAGCGAGATAACCTAGGCTATTTTTCTTAGTATCATATAAGTAATAGTTACCCGGATTCACATCACTGTGTGCAAACACCACAACCTGACTACCATCTTTAGTCGCGCTTACAATTTGCACCTGATTGCCAGGAATAGAAGCCAATAAGGACTTTAGCTGCTGTTTTCTGACCGAATTTTCTTTAGGGAACGCATAGGTTGGATAACCAGGGTCCAACTCAATCGCAAACAATGTCTTATCAGCTGGATCTATCCATAACTGTGTGGGGTCAACCTGTTTATCTTGGTATATAGACTCCAGTTCATTGGTAGTTAAATTAAGTGAGAATACGCCTTTAGGCTCACCTTCATAGGAACCTGTCACGTATACACGCTCACCGCTTTTATCAAAACCGTGTATGTCTATTTCAGCCAGCTTTTGCGGTACTTTTAATGCTTTCCAATCCGGCTCTTTACGACTGCGTACATGAATCTCTGAACTCACACCATCGTCTGCCGACACCCAAACGATGCGAACTTCGCCCTGATGGTCGGTAAGAAAATGACCACTCTTTTTTGGTGATGCTGCAATACGATTTCTTTTACCGGTATGAATGTTCAATTCATACACATGAGTGACAGGCTCAGAGGAACCAGACCAAGGGTAAGTCACAATCAATGCCTTATCGTCATCATGCACCAGTGGGTCTAGAATGTATGAAGTACCATACAAAGAAGTGGCTTTGCGGGCTCGTGTACCAGTATTAGTCGTCCCTTTGTAACCCACTAAATATTTAGCACGACTACCATCGGCATTAATGCCAAATAGCTCACCATAATATTTTGGTTGTGCTTCCCAGCCACTGATATATTGCTTTTGCAATACAACACGATCTTCACTGACCCATTCATAATTGCCTACTTCACCATCATTTGGGAAATTAACAATGTATCGAACTTTGAAGTCATTCAACCCAAGAAAAATTAAAACATTCTTGCCGTCATGTTTTGAAACAAACGCCAAGTATTTGCCGGTAGGAGAAATTTTAACTTGATTATATTCTCTACCTTTACTGAAAATATCAATCGGTAGTAGCTGCTTCGCAGCGGCCATCGTGCTAAAAAGCATTGAGGCCATCAAAACCAAAACAACAAAAACTGTTCTGAACATCTAACTTATTTATCCATATTACGTTATTAAACGAATCGCCATAGTAAATAGACAACTTCGCAAAAAGGTGCCAATTATACCTTTAATCAATATAACAATGTTCATATATTGTAATGCTAAGTAAATGCGCCTTGGATAATGTCATCCTCTGTAAAGTGGCCTTTATCTAATATCCAGCCAGTGACTAACTTGGCGGGTGTTACATCAAAGGCAGGATTGAATACCTCAGTATTCTCCGGCGCCCAATGACACGACCCAAAACTACCACTGACTCCAGTTACTTCACTCGGATTACGCTGCTCGATTGGAATGGTCTTGCCATTTTTACATGCCAAATCGACCGTGGTATATGGCGCAACTACATAAAATGGAATGTTATGATAATGTGCCAATACTGCTAAGTTATAAGTCCCCACTTTGTTTGCAAAATCGCCATTGGCGGCTATCCTATCCGCTCCCACAAAGATTTTATCTACGTGTCCTGATGCCATAAGGCTGGCTGCCATGTTGTCACAGATGAGTGTATAAGGAATTTGCCATGAGGCTAATTCGTACGCGGTTAATCGACCACCTTGCAGCAAAGGACGGGTCTCATCGACCCACACATGAATATCACCGTGACGTTGGTGTGCTTTGTAAATCACACCCAATGCGGTGCCAATACCAGCAGTCGCGAGCGCACCAGTATTACAATGCGTTAGGATTCGGTCGCCACTTTGCACTAACTCAGCGCCAAAGCTTGCCATTGCATCACACAAAGCCACATCTTCTAAAAACAATTGTTCAGCGGTGTGTACTAAGGTGTTCACAAAATCATCTTTCAATAACGCTTCACGCATGCGCGCCATACAATACATTAAATTCACCGCAGTTGGGCGGGTTGCCTCCAGCTCGTTTATCGCTTGCGCTAATTGCGCTTTGCTCTGACCTCTTTCAGCCAGCATAGCAACCAGCAATGTAGCCGCCAACCCAATTAGGGGAGCACCTCGCACCTTTAATGAGACAATGAGTTCTTCCATCTGCGCAACATTTTCACACTGATGCCAAACCTCTTCATGAGGCAAAAGATATTGATCTAACACATATAACTTATTTTCGGTGTACTTAAGACTGCGCGCTACTAAAGGTTGCATGTTGATTCTCTCAATTAGCTGAACGATGCCATTTTACCGAATAAGAAAAAGAAGCATAGACATCTAAACATTTAAAAGTTTAGAATTCTATAGGATCTTTTACTAATGATGGTGAGCCATGAACGATTATATTGCATTCGATAATGACCGAGCACTCGACTATATCAAGCAGCTTGGAGTGTTTTTCGCTTCGCAAGCGCAGCTTACTTGCTACGAATTTGGTGATGGTAATCTCAATCTTGTATTCAGAGTGGCTGACCAACAAGGCCACAGTATTATTTTGAAACAAGCGCTACCCTATGCTCGATGTGTTGGCGAGTCCTGGCCACTGACGCTTGATCGAGCACGTATAGAAGCAAGTGTGCTGCTCAAACATGGCGAAATATGTCCTGAAATCACAGCGAAAGTACTGCATAAAGACGATAATTTGGCCATCACGGTTTTGGAAGATCTTGGTCATATGCGGATACTTCGCGGTGAGCTATGCAAAGGCATAAAGTTTGAAAATTTAGCGCAAGATGTGGCGCAATATCTTGCCAAATCCAGCTTTTTTACTAGTGATTTTTACTTAAACCCTCAAGATAAAAAAGCACTAGTCAAAGAATTCACCAACCCAGAGTTATGTGCCATTACAGAAGCACTTTTCTTTGATGACCCATACAGAGAAAGCGACAGAAACGACTTTCCTAACACACTAAATGATGAAGTTAAGCGACTACAAAATAACGATGCTCTTAAATTGGCCGTGGCACAGCTCAAAGCAAAATTCTTAAGCTCTCCCCAAGCGCTTCTGCATGGGGATGTACATACAGGCAGTATTTTTGTTGACCAAAAGAGCACTAAGTTAATTGATCCCGAATTTGGCTTTTTTGGGCCAATCGGTTTTGACCTAGGCTCATTCATTGGTAATTTGCTACTGAATTACTGTGCACATTATGCACGGACACCCGAACAACCCAAAAGACGTGACATACACACCTATTTGCTCAACTGCATTCAAACTTGTATTGGTGAGTTTGAACACACGTGGCTAACATTAGCACAGCAACACACGCAAGACTTGGCACTGCAAGCCAAGGGCTATAGTGAACTGTTTGTAATGCAAATACTGCGTGATGCTTATGGATATTGTGGTAGTGAACTGATCCGCCGTACCATTGGCTTGGCACATGTGGCTGATATTGAAAGTATCGAAGATGAGCAAAGCAGGTTAGCCGTACAAACACAAGCATTACAATTAGGTGAGCAACTCATTTTACAGTCGCCCAAATGCCAATCTCGCCAAGAACTGTCTCAATTGTTGCTTAGCCTATTGTTGTGACTAAACCAATCTAAAAGTAAACCCAGCTAATCGCTGGGTTTACTTCTACTCGAATATTGAAAATAACGACCTAGTGAGTCTGTTTAAGTGTCTTGGCAATATATACATCTATTTGCTGTTCAAGCACGTTGAGCGGGATCGAACCGTGACGCAACACCTGATAGTGGAACTCTCTCAAATCAAAACGCTCACCCAATTGCTGCTCTGCCTTTTTACGCAACCTTTTTATGGTCAGTTCACCTATTTTGTATGACAAAGCCTGACCTGGCCATGAAATATAACGATCTGTTTCAGTTTTTACATTATGTAGCGACAAAGCGGTATTGTTCTTCATGAAATCCATTGCTTGTTGGCGGCTCCAACCAAACATGTGCATACCTGTATCTACCACCAAACGTGCGGCACGCCACATTTCATAGGTTAATCGACCAAAGTTGCTATATGGATCTTGGTAAAACCCAACCTCTAAGCCCAAGTACTCAGCATAGAGCCCCCACCCTTCACCAAACGCTGAAATATATTCCGTACGCCGATAATCAGGCAAATGAGTTAGCTCTTCATTGATTGAAATTTGCAAGTGATGCCCAGGCACAGCTTCATGTAGTGTTAATGCCTCTAACACATATAGCGGGCGCTTATCTAATGCATAAGTATTAACCCAATAATAACCCGCTTCTTTATCATTACTAGCAGGTGCATAACGACCAGTGGTATATTTAGGGGCAATACTCTCAGGTACGGCTTTAACCCCATATGGGCGTTGCGGCAGTGTATGGAACAACTTAGGTAATTGCGCGTCGATGCGCTTGGAAATATAGGCAGCTTCTTTTAATAATTGTACTGGAGTTTTAGCATAGAACTGCGGATCGGTTCTTAAAAAGTGAATAAACTCAGCAAATGTCCCCTCAAAACCAACCTGCTCAATCACCTGTTCCATTTCAGCGCGAATACGTGCCACTTCTTTTAAACCAAGCTCATGGATCTGCTCAGCAGTCATATCCGTCGTGGTGAAGTATTTGATTCGGTTTGCATAAAATGCTTCACCGTTTGGAATATCTTTAATTGCAATTCCGCTTCTTGCCGCAGGGCGATATTGTTGAGTAAAAAACTCAAGATACTTTTTATAAGCCGGGATAACGGCACGAGATAACACTTCTTTCGCTTTACTTTGCATACCAGCAAACTCTTGCGCTGATAATTTCGCTGAATTATTGACAAATGGCGCATAAAACGGTGATTGGATTACATCGTCGTGGATAAAGGCCTGAATTGACTCTTCATATCCTTCTAATACAACTTGCGGTTGCGTATATTCCACTTCCATACCTTTACGCATCCACGCCATGTTTTGGTCAAAATAGCGGGGAATTTGCGACAACCTTTGCAAGTATAGATTAAGCTCTTCTTCATTCGAATAGTCACTAAGCCAAATGATCTCAGTCAGGTCTGAGTGGAACCCTCCTTCAGAATTCAGTGGCATATAGTGTTTATTAAAATAATAACTATCAGCACGGCTTTGCACTTGAGCACGTAAAATAACGTAGTTAATTTTGTTTTGCTCATCTAATTTCGTAACATCAACCTCAGACAGACGAGCCAAAAAGCGCTCTCTCTGCTGGTTAGTCTTCGCGAGAAAATCTGCATCTAAGTTGTATAGCAAGTAATTCGCTTGAACTGAAGACTGCTTATATGGGTTTATCTGTGCATTAAACCGGGTTATTTCGTCAGCTAAGTTGTTGAACTGCACATCAGCTGAGTTTGGCGTTAATTGACAGCCAAACAATAACGAGCAAAAAACCAACAAATTTAACGTTGAAATCACATTTTTATTCACATTATTGTCCTTGGTACCGATTTTTATCAGACTTTACCTGAGCCAATCTAGCAACTGCAAATAAAAGAGCTCAATTCCATAAATTGCAATGCGAAGGAAAAGCAGGCAAACTAAGACAAATTGATGATATAAACGGTGAACCGACGCATAAATTTAACTTTTTTATTTCAACCTTTCATGTTTTACTTTTAAATACAAACAAGAATAAGTACTCTGGTACGAACACTTTAACAAAGCACTGTCGCAGTTAAGCGATAGGATTGAATAACTCAATAAACGATCTCATTGTTGCGGTAAATAAAATGATGTTCCATGACTCCATGGCGAGCGCCCAAGAAAAAATGACACAGGTTTGCCTGTTTTTAGAGTTGCATCATTTGCCTCCAACTCCCTTGAATTATCAAGTTGCATACACCTATATCAGCAAAACCCACAACCAGCTCAATCAGTCTCTAGACGCTGCAATAAAAAACAAGCAGCGCATTGATAACATTTTCATCGAAAACCTCTATTTTGAACACCTGAATCTAGGTCATAAGAAAGAGACTGAATTACTCGATAATGTTGATGGTTTACTGACTAACCTGACAAAGAACACCCAAGAGTCACATAGACACATTACCTCATTTGCCAACACCGTGCATAATTGCGTAAACAGCTTTGATGAACACAATTTGTCAAAAACTAAGGTGTTATTGAATAAGATAAAAAACAGTGCGGACCAATTAGCCAAACGCCACACAGCTTTCAAAGAGCAACTAAAAAAAGCCTATTTGTTACAACAAAAATCGCAACAAGCATTGCAACAACTGCGTAAACAACATGTCATCGATCCGCAAACTGGGTTGTATAAGCGACACTATCTCAACCAACAGACACAAATCTGGCTGGCACAAGATAAATCTTTGTGCGCGATCGCTATACAAATTACCAACTTTGATGAATTCAACGAGCAATATGGGCCGCTCGTCGGTGATGTTGTGCTCAATCGAGTAGCAAGCAAAGTGCAAAAGTATGTACAAGAAAGCGGTTTACCAGGCAGAACAAGTAAAGAAGAGTTCACCGTCTTACTGGCAGACATAGATTCAGAGACTGCCAACGTGATCGCCGAGAAAATCAAAAATAGCGTAGATAAACTAAAATTTGTGAGTTCAAAAGGTGCCGTAGAGCTACCGCGTATCGCCTTATCTATTGGTATCTGTACGCATACACCAGAGCAAGATTTTAATGAACTGGCACGCAAGGCGCATTTAGCTGCCCACAAAGCATATCTCTCCAATCAAAGTTGCTACGTCACACCATAGACTGAGGTCTGGTTTATTTTAATACCTAAACTCTGAATTTCTGCTGCGTATAAATTGCACCTAGCGCGCGCAATCAAGTACACTAGTAGCCAACTTTAGCGCAACCGCCACAGCAGAGAAGCACCATGAAAGAGTCGCAGCAAAATACCACCGATTTCGGATACAAAACCGTTGCCAGAGAAGAAAAAGCCTCTATGGTGGCCGACGTATTCCATTCTGTCGCAGCCAAATACGATATTATGAATGATCTAATGTCATTTGGTATTCATCGTTTATGGAAGCGCCAAGCTATCGCATGCTCAGGTGTAAGAAAAGGCCATACAGTACTCGATTTAGCCGGTGGCACGGGTGACCTTACCTCTAAATTCAGCCAACTAGTGGGAGATACAGGCAAAGTGATCTTAGGAGATATAAACGACTCAATGCTTAAAGTGGGTCGTGATAAGCTCCGTGATCTAGGCCTTGTCAGCAACATTGAATATGTGCAAATGAACGCAGAAGCCTTGCCATTTCCTGACAACAGTATCGACGTGATCACAATCGCATTTGGTTTACGAAATGTCACCGATAAAGACGCAGCCCTGCGCTCTATGTATCGAATTTTAAAACCTGGTGGCCGTCTATTAATATTGGAGTTTTCAAAGACAGACAATGAAGCCTTGTCCAAACTCTATGACTTCTATTCATTTAACCTCTTGCCAGGCATGGGGAAACTGGTTGCCAACGACAGCGAATCTTATCGTTACTTGGCTGAGTCCATCCGTATGCATCCAGATCAAGAAACACTCAAAGGTATGATGGAAGAAGCAGGTTTCGAGCAAACCAGCTATCAAAACATGACAGGCGGCATTGTTGCCCTTCACCGTGGCTTTAAATACTAGAGAATACAATGATATCGACCCTGCTCACTGCTAGTGTTGAGAAAGTACTCAATGCACTATTGGCGTTTGAACCTGAGCTAAAGTTGGCTTTGGGCTCAGTACAACACAAAGTTTTAGCAATTGAGATCCGAGACTGGCAGCAGACTTATGCGCTGACCTATACCGGACAAAGTTTCATTGTGTTTAGCCACTACCAAGAGCAGGCTGATTGCAAAATAAGCACTAGCATCAACACATTGAGTGAGCTAAAAGATCCAAGCCAGCTCACTCGGCTGATCCGCCAAGAGGCGCTGGACTTAGATGGCGACCTTCATCTAGCACAAAAATATGCTCAAGTATTTTCTGAGCTCAGTATTGACTGGGCCGAGCATCTATCACGTTACCTTGGTGATGCTGTGGCGCAACAACTCGTTCAACATGTTCGAGCAGCCAAAAATAAAAGTAAGCATGTGACGCGAACGATCAGCGATACGACTCAAGGGCTTTTTCAGGATGAACTTAAAGTCACCATCCACCCATTAGAGTTAGAGCAGTTTAAGGCGCACACTCGGCAGCTCAAGCAGCAAACCGCACATTTAGAACAACGTATTAATCAATTACTTTCTCGCTAAGGAATCCAGTTTGGCTTTTGCTCGATTACATCATATCACTCGCACTTTACTTAGTTATGGACTAGATGAGTTTATTCCATCGCATAAGCGCCCTTGGTATGCTCGCGTTGCCAGAAGTAGCCTTTTTTGGATGGCCAACAAGCATGCAGACAAACCATTAGGTGTACGTTTGCGCCTCGCGTTACAAAGCTTAGGCCCTGTATGGGTTAAGTTTGGTCAAATGCTCTCTACCCGACGTGACTTACTGCCGCAAGATATCGCTGAAGAACTCGCTTTATTGCAAGATAAAGTCGCCCCATTTGATGGTGTACAAGCACAAAAGCTGATTGAAGAGGCGTTAGAGATCAGCCATATCAGTGAACTGTTTAGCGAGTTTGATCAAGCGCCGTTAGCCTCAGCCTCCATTGCGCAGGTGCATACCGCGACATTGCACAACCGGGGCGTAGATCAAAAAGTCGTCATTAAGGTGATCCGCCCTGATATTGAAGCACAGATAAAAGCAGACTTGGCACTGATGGAAAGGTTTGCGCGTATGCTAGTCAGAGTCTTCAAACAAAGCCGTAGATTACGACCCGTTGAAGTCGTACGTGAGTATAAAAAAACGCTGCTTGATGAACTCGATTTAATGCGCGAAGCTGCTAATGCAATTCAATTAAAACGCAACTTTACGGATTCCGAATCGTTATATATTCCTGAAGTTTATAGTGACCACTCCCGTAAAAATGTTTTGGTGATGGAGCGCATCTACGGCATTCCAGTATCGGATACCGATGAACTACTTAAGCAAGGCACTAACATGAAGTTATTGGCTGAGCGCGGCGTTGAAGTGTTCTTCACGCAAGTATTTAGAGATAGCTTCTTCCATGCAGATATGCATCCGGGCAATATTTTTGTCTCCCGTGAAAACCTTAAAAACCCGCAATACATCGGCATTGACTGTGGCATTGTGGGTACACTCAACAAAGAAGATAAACGCTATTTAGCAGAAAACTTCATTGCCTTTTTTAATCGTGACTATCGCCAAGTCGCACAACTGCACGTTGATTCAGGTTGGGTACCAGCCGACACCTGTGTCGAAGAGTTTGAGTTTGCAATACGCACAGTGTGCGAGCCTATTTTCAATAAACCTTTGGCGGAGATCTCATTTGGCCATGTGCTGGTCAACCTATTTAATACGGCTAGACGCTTCAATATGGAAGTACAGCCGCAATTGGTGCTTTTACAAAAAACACTGCTTTACGTTGAAGGGTTAGGTCGACAGCTGTACCCACAATTAGACTTGTGGCAAACAGCAAAACCATTTTTGGAGCAATGGGTTAAAGATCAAGTTGGACCTTGGTCAGTGTTAAAACAAATGTACGCCAATTTACCATTTTGGGCTGAAAAAATGCCTGAATTACCCGACCTAGTATATCAAAATTTGAAGCGCAACAATCGACAACAACTAGTAACACCGCCAAAGAGCAATGGTAAATCAGTCTTACTGGGCATGCTTTCCTGCACAGCCCTGATCTGTGCTAGCCTGACTTACGTTGCACAGCAGTGGCTACTCAGTGGTATTGCACTCGCATGCAGCGTGGTGATATTTGTTGGCGCGTGGCGCAAAATAGGGTGATATTTTGCTCACTGGGCGTATAATCACAACAGTTAAAGAAATTTCTCGAATTTAAGGAGTCACCATGGGCTTAGGTGGGATCAGTATTTGGCAGTTACTCATTATTCTTGCCATCATTGTTTTGTTATTTGGAACCAAAAAGCTACGTGGTATTGGCAGCGATCTTGGTGGTGCCGTAAAGGGCTTTAAAAAAGCGATGTCAGACGAAGAAAAGTCAAAAGAGCAAATTACCGAGCAAGTCTCCGAACAAAGTAAAGTTGAGCAAGAAAAAAAAGATAAGGTATAAGCCATGGGGATGTGGGAGCTAGTGGTTGTACTGGTCGTCGGTTTGATTGTGCTAGGACCAGAGCGTCTTCCCGTTGCTATTCGCACTGTTAGCCGTTGGGTGAACACCATTAAATCAGTCGCGAACTCAGTGAAAGCTGAGGTCAGTGAAGAGCTGCGCGTACATGAGCTACATAGCAATCTCAAAAAAGCTGAAGAGCAAAATATGCAAGGTTTGTCGGGTGACTTACAACAGTCTGTCGATGAGTTAAAAAAAGCGGCTGAATCGGTTAAACACAGCTATAAGAATGCCCCCACACGGTCTAAAGACAGTGACTAAAACGAAGAAGTAAGAGTTACCTATGTCACATGCTCAACAAAGCGGTTTTATCAGTCATTTAATTGAGCTTCGCAACCGGCTTATGAAAGCCTTGCTCAGCGTACTAATAATATTTCTCGCTCTGGTATATTTCGCCAACGACATATATAGTTTCGTTGCGGCACCTTTAGTCGCACACTTACCAGAACAAAGCACCATGATAGCCACAGACGTCACTGCGCCTTTCTTCGCGCCTTTTAAGCTGACACTGTTTGTGGCTCTATTCGCTGCGGTTCCTATGATTTTACATCAGGTTTGGAGCTTTATCGCACCTGGCCTGTACCAACACGAAAAGCGCATGCTTATCCCTATCCTGTGCTCTAGCATTTTACTTTTTTATGCAGGTATTGCCTTTTGCTATTTTGTTGTGCTGCCGATCGTGTTAGGTTTTTTCACCAGTGTTGGACCACAGATGATGACACTCTCTCCAGACATCAGCAGCTATTTAGGGTTTACGCTCAAGATGTTCTTTGCGTTTGGTGTTGCATTTGAAATCCCCGTTGCCATTATGCTGTTATGTTGGAGTGGCGTGACATCCACTCAAAGTTTAAAAGAAAAACGCCCTTACATGGTCGTTGGCGCATTTGTAGTCGCTATGTTCTTAACACCACCCGATGTGTTATCACAGACCCTGCTGGCGCTCCCTATGCTTGCATTGTTTGAGCTCGGGCTCATTTTGGCTAAATTTTATAAAAAAGAATCAAAAAAACAGGAATTACAAGAATGAAAACTGTCGCATTGTTCAGCCTTTTACTTGCCTCTAGTTCGGCATTTGCACAATCCGTTAATCTTCAAGCCCTAGAAGCTTGTACCTTAATTGAAAAAGATTTTAATCGCCTACTCTGCTTTGATAAAGTCATGGCAAACCAACCAATTAGCGCCAGAGAATTCGTTGCACCTAAACAAACTACATCACAACCTACTTCGCAGCCCGTTTTATCTCAAGAAGACAAGTTTGGAATGACGGCTCGGCTAATTGAAAAGAAAACAGAGCAAGTGCAAATGGATGAGATCCAAGCGGTTGTGACACACGTTGATAAGTCTCCTCTTGGCAGTCGTAAATTTAAGCTTGATAATAACCAAAGATGGAATCAAATTGGCTCGGACACGTTTTATGCGAAAGAAGGCGATAAAGTCGAAATTCGTCGCGGTACACTCGGCTCATTTTTAATGAAAAAAGTGGGCTCTAACCGCAGCATTCGGGTAAAGCGAGTAGACTAATGTCTGGCCAATATATCGATGCGGGCGTCAACCTCACGAGTTCTCAATTCGACGATATTCGCGACGATATAGTATCGAGCGCCAAGCTAGCGGGTGTAACTGATATGCTGCTTATCGGCAGTAATATCGAAGACTCTACGCAAAGCTTGTCGCTTGCACAAAAGTATGGTTTATATAGCACGGCTGGGATCCATCCTCACGATGCTAAAAGTGCAACAGATAACTTTCTCAGTGATATTGAAAAATTGCTGACACACGATCAAGTCGTCGCAGTCGGTGAATGTGGCCTCGACTTTAATCGTGATTTTTCCCCAAGGCCTCAGCAACTAGACGTACTCAATGAACAACTAAAACTTGCTGAGCGGCTTAATAAACCCGTTTATTTACACGAACGCGAAGCCTTCGAAGCGATGCAAAAAAAGCTCAACAATGCGTCGGTACGAGGGGTTTTACACTGTTTTACAGGCGACCAAACCGCGCTTGAATTCTATTTGGATTACGGCCTAATGATTGGTATTACGGGCTGGGTGTGTGATGAAAGACGTGGAGAACAATTACAGCAACTCGTGCCACAGATCCCCGATGATAGGCTGTTAATAGAAACGGATGCGCCCTATCTGCTACCTCGTACTTTACAACCCAAACCTAAATCTCGCCGTAACGAGCCTGCATTTATTCGGGCGGTTGTAAAACAAATAGCGCTGTTGCGTGGCCAAACAGAAGAACATGTCGCCACTATCAGTGCTAATAATTTTAAACGTCTCTTTTTAAAGGGTTAAAAAGTGACTATGCCTCGTTTAAGTCTATTTATCATGCTCAGCTTGCTGGTATTGTTTCCAGCTCGAGCAATAGAAATCGATGCACAGTTCAATAAACAACTCACCTTACCGTTTGATTTCAGTATCAATAACAGCAAAACACCCACTGAATTACTAGAGAGCGCCCCCAATTGGCAGCCAGTTACGAATGGTTTTTTACAACTAAAGCAAGTAAATCAAACCGTTTGGTTACGAGTCAGCTTGTCAAATAGTACTGAGCAAGCCTTACCACTTCTGATAAATATCAATAATAACCAACTCGATAATGTCGCTGCATTTGTACCTCAGGACAATCGTTCGCTGTTAGCAGAGCATAGCTCAATGCCCATTTTACATGAAGCTCAGCTCATTCCGATTAAGCTTGCATCAAAAGCAAATAGCGTTATCTACATTAGAATTCGAAACAGCAAACCGACTTACCTTCCGCTGAGCTTATGGCACCCGATTGAATATTTAAAGTACACCAGCAAATTCAACTTGCTATATGGCATATTAGCTGGCTTTATTTTGGCCATGGTACTGACCAATGCCGCCATGTATTCCTTTACGCGAAAACAATATTTTCTCTTTGGCGGCCTAACAATCGCTTTTATTTGGCTGCTTAACGTTCATTTATATGGCTTCAGCCACCGCTATTTATACGGTGATTGGCAATGGATGAAGCAGTTTGGTCAAGCACTATTCTTACTGATCTCGACTTGGTTGTTTGCACCATTATTAAAAATGTTACTGGTGCCAAAAGTTGCACAACGCAGCCAAAAAATGCTCACTTGGCTATGGCAAATCGGACTATTCGTAACGATTTCGCTTTGCTTTGCCCCATACAATGTCGCCTTGTCTATCGCTTATAGTTACAGCCTCATTCTCACGTTATGTTTTCTGTTTATATCTGCACGCGCGTGGAAATTAAACACCTCTTCTCACAAAGCATTCTTGCTCATGTTTGTCATGCAACTACTGGCTTTGAGCTACCAAAGTGCGTTTGAGTTAGGTCTGTTATCGGATGCATTACTAGATAGGCCCTTAACCTATCTGTGCTACTTACTGATCAGTATGACATTAAGCTACGCACTCGCACGGCAATACATCCAAGAGCGCGATGACAAAATAAAAGCACAACAAGCACGCTTAGCACAGACAAGAGCGGAAGACGCACTCTTAAAAGAACGGCTACTTTTACAAGCCCAAGCCCAAGAAGAACTCGAAAGCAGTATCGATGAGCGCACGTTTGAGCTGGAAGTCACATTACGTGAATTGGAAGAGAAAAACCGAGAGTTAGAAAAGCTCAACATGGAAGATCCACTCACCAAAGTTAAGAATCGACGCTACTTCGATAAACGGATCATGATGGAAGTGCGTCGCTCTCGCCGAGAACAAACCACGCTCAGTGTGGTGATGCTTGATATCGACCATTTTAAACAGATTAATGATAATTATGGTCACCTTGTTGGTGACCAAGCAATTTGTGCTGTCGCGAAAGTCATTGAACAGCACTTAAAACGTCCATTCGATGAAGTATTCCGCTATGGCGGGGAAGAATTCGTACTGTTACTTCCTAATACAGATCAAACGGGTGCTATCGACTTAGCAGAGCGAATTCGTCAATCATTGGACGGCACTGTGTTTGACTTTGGTGGCGTAGCAGTGAACATGACGCTCAGTGCTGGTGTCCATAGCGCGATTGCCAGCAACAGTAAAAACCCAACCATTTATACCGACCTCGCCGATAAAGCTTTGTATCAAGCAAAACAGCAAGGCAGAAATCGCGTAATTGCCTATCAAGAATCTTAGGAGAATAATGTGGCTCAATCAGGATTAGATTTATTTCCTTACACACGGATGCGTAGAATGCGCCGTGATGACTTTTCAAGACGTCTAATGAGCGAGAATCAGCTTTCGGTTAATGACTTGATCTTTCCTGTATTCGTATTAGAAGGAAAGAATCGACGTGAAGCGATAGAGTCAATGCCAGGTATTGACCGTTTGTCGATTGATTTACTCCTCGAAGAAGCCGCACAACTTGTTGCGCTAGGCGTGCCTGCAATCGCAATTTTTCCCGTAACACCAAGCGACAAAAAGTCATTAGAAGCAGAAGAAGCTTATAACCCTGAAGGCCTGGCGCAGCGCACGGTACGCGCACTGAAAACTGAATTCCCTGAACTTGGCGTGATCACCGATGTCGCGCTAGACCCATTCACTGTACATGGTCAAGATGGCATAATCGATGATAATGGCTACGTGATTAATGATGTGACGACGGAGGTGTTGGTCAAACAAGCCCTATCACATGCACAAGCTGGCGCAGACATGGTTGCCCCTTCAGATATGATGGATGGTCGCATTGGTGCTATTCGCGAAGCGTTAGAAGCTGAAGGTCACATTCACACTCGCATTATGGCTTATTCCGCTAAATACGCCTCCAGTTACTATGGCCCATTCAGAGATGCCGTTGGCTCAGCGGGCAACTTAAAAGGTGCAGATAAGAAAACTTACCAAATGGACCCTGCAAACTCAGACGAAGCTTTACGCGAAGTCGCGCTCGATTTGCAAGAAGGCGCTGATATGGTCATGGTAAAACCAGGTATGCCATACTTAGACGTGGTTCGTCGCGTTAAAGACGAGTTCGGCGTGCCAACCTTTGCTTATCAAGTTAGTGGTGAGTATGCCATGCATAAGGCAGCCATCGACAACGGCTGGTTGGCTGAAAAGCCGGTTGTTATGGAATCCTTACTGGCATTCAAACGTGCTGGTGCCGATGGCATTCTAACTTACTTTGCTAAACAAGCAGCCATTTGGCTTAACGAAAAGTAGCCATATAAAAAATGCGCCGTGAAGGCGCATTTTTCATTTTGCTAATAACTTATCGCACGACAAACAAAGGTTATATTTATACGAATGGTTATTGGACTAATCACGGTAATAATACCACAAGTCCCCATTTAAAGTCCAAGATCCCTTGGTACATCCTACTATCAATTCAATATTATGTGCTCAGAGTGTATTGCACAAAAAACCCGCTCAATTGAGCGGGTTTTTTTAAGACTTAAAAGCGACTATTACTTAGCAGCTTTTTTCTCTTTTTCTGCAGCAATTACAGTGTCAGCAACGTTTTGCGGACATGGTGCGTAGTGTGCGAACTCCATAGAGAACTGACCACGACCTGAAGTAATTGTACGCAGGTGACCAATGTAACCGAACATTTCTGAAAGTGGTACTTCACCCTTAATACGAACGCCTGTAAGGCCCGCTTCTTGGTCTTTGATCATACCACGACGACGGTTAAGGTCACCGATTACGTCACCTACGTTGTCTTCTGGCGTGAACACGTCAACTTTCATGATTGGCTCAAGAAGTTGTGCACCCGCTTTAGGGATAGACTGACGGAATGCGCCTTTCGCTGCGATTTCGAACGCGATAGCTGATGAGTCAACTGCGTGGAAACCACCGTCGTAAAGTTCAACTTCAACGTCTAGTACAGGGAAGCCAGCTAGAACACCTTCTTCCATCATTGACTTGAAGCCTTTCTCAACTGCAGGCCAGAATTCTTTAGGTACGTTACCACCAACAACTGTTGAAGAGAACGTGAAGCCTGAGTTTGGCTCACCTGGCTTGATGCGGTAGTCGATCTTACCGAACTGACCAGAACCACCTGATTGTTTCTTATGCGTGTAGCTATCTTCAACTTCTTGCGTGATAGTTTCACGGTAAGCAACCTGAGGCTGACCAACGATTAGGTCTACGCCGTAAGTACGCTTAAGGATGTCTACCTTGATGTCTAGGTGTAATTCACCCATACCTTTAAGGATAGTTTCACCTGAATCTTCATCAGTCTCAACTTGGAATGACGGATCTTCTGCAACCATCTTACCGATAGCAATACCCATCTTCTCGTTACCGCCTTTATCTTTAGGCTGTACCGCGATTGAGATTACCGGCTCAGGGAAGATCATCGCTTCAAGTGTACACTCGTTCTTAGGATCACAAAGTGTGTGACCTGTTTGAACGTTCTTCATACCTACAACTGCGATGATGTCACCCGCTTGTGCTTCTGTAAGCTCGTTACGCTCGTCTGCTTGCATCTCAACCATACGGCCGATACGCTCAGTTTTACCTGTTGCAGAGTTAAGAACTGTGTCACCTTTTTTCATGCGACCAGAGTAGATACGGATGAAAGTAAGGGCACCGAAACGGTCATCCATGATCTTAAACGCAAGCGCTTTTAGTGGCTCATCAGCAGAAACTGTTGCTACATCACCAGTAGGCTCACCTGTTTCAGGATCAGTTAGCGGCTGAGGATCAACTTCAGTAGGTGCAGGTAGGTAATCAACAACTGCGTCAAGTACTAGTTGAACACCTTTGTTTTTGAACGCAGAACCACAGTAAGTTGGGAAGAACGCTAGATCACGAGTACCTTTACGGATACATGCTTTGATTTGCTCGATAGAAGGTACTTCACCTTCCATGTACGCTTCCATTAGATCGTCGTCTTGCTCTACCGCAGTTTCGATTAGCATTTCATGGTATTCTTCAACTTTGTCTACCATGTCTGCAGGAACGTCTTGTACTTCGTAGTTTTCAGGAAGACCTGAGTCATCCCAAACGTATGCTTTTTTAGTCAGTACGTCTACAACACCACAGAACTCGTCTTCGATACCGATAGGTAAAGTCATTACTAGTGGGTTAGCTGCAAGTACGTTTTTAACTTGACCTACTACGCGGTAGAAGTCAGCACCCATACGGTCTAGTTTGTTTACGAAGATAACACGTGCTACTTCTGATTCGTTCGCATAACGCCAGTTTGTTTCTGATTGTGGCTCAACACCACCTGAACCACAGAATACACCGATACCACCGTCAAGAACTTTTAATGAACGGTATACTTCAACTGTGAAGTCAACGTGTCCTGGAGTGTCGATAACGTTTAAACGGTGACCTTTCCACTCACACGTTACAGCAGCTGACTGGATTGTAATACCACGCTCAGCTTCCTGTTCCATGAAGTCAGTAGTAGACTCACCGTCGTGTACCTCACCAGTTTTGTGAATCTTACCTGTAAGCTTTAGGATACGCTCAGTGGTGGTAGTTTTACCCGCATCAACGTGCGCGAAAATACCAATGTTTCTGTACTTCGATAAATCTGCCATTGTTTTGCTCTATTTAAAGTAGAAAAATTATTCGGCGGGAGTATATCACCTCTTATTGCGAACATCATCCTTGATATCGCTTAAAATGCGCACAATTTGCGAAAAAGTTTTTATTCGTGGCGATAAGCAATAATCGCCCATCGAAAATCACAGGGGTATAAACATCATTTTATTAAAAGAGAGTAGTTACTTACCATTTTACTTAAAAAAGGGTAAACAGTCCCAAAATCACGGCCAACCCAATCAAAGGCACCACCACCGTTAGCATAGCCAACGGCCAATAAGCCGCCTGATGGGTTTCTTTGCAGATCGCTCGTACGGTAGTAACCACATAACCATTGTGCGGTAAGGTATCTAACGCCCCGGAGCTGATCGCCACGACACGGTGCAATTGGTTCGCGTCCACACCCAAGTCCATGTAATGTGGCGCGACGAGAGGTAATGCAATAGCTTGCCCACCAGAAGCCGAACCCGTTAAGCCCGCAATCACACTAATAGCGATCGCCGCGCCGAGTAGCTCATTGCCAGGAATTTGCGTCATCACTTCGACCGCACTTTGAAAAGCAGGCGTCACTTTTGCCACGGCACCAAACCCCACCACAGCAGCAGTGTTACCAATTGCGACCAAAGCCCCCGTAGTGCCTAAATTGACAGCCTGCTGTAGATTCACAAAATACTTAAAGTTCACGACTAAAATCGCTAAGACTCCACCCAGTAAAGCAACAATTAACGCGCTTTGCTGCAAGGCTTCGTGTAGGGTAAATGACAAGCCCAACACCACCAAAAGAGGTAATAAACCGGTGATCGGGTGCGGCAATGTACGTTTAAGTTCTTGCGGATCATCCGCTCGTACATCAAATACCTCACCATTGGCTTTAGCCTTGTTGATCATCCGCATCAGTAAGCCATAGCCCAAAATTGCCATCAAAATGGCCACCACTAAGCTTTCTTGCCAAGCAGCGTAAGGAGAAGTGCCTAGATACTTGATAGGGATCCAGTTTTGAATTTCTGGGGAACCTGCAGAGGTCATAGTAAAAGTCACCGAGCCAAAAGCAAGTGTGGCTGGAATAAAGCGCCGTGGTAAGTTCGCGTCTTTAAACAAACTCAGAGCCATTGGATAAACCGAGAAGGCCACTATAAACACACTCACGCCACCATAAGTTAATAATGCACAGGCTAACACCACAGCCAGTACCGCATACTTCATGCCTAACTTACCGACAATGTAATGTGCTACTGCATCTGCAGCGCCCGTGTCTTCCATAAATTTACCGAACAATGAGCCCAGCAAAAACATAAAAAACCAAGCTTGGATAAACCCACTGAAACCACTCATATAGCTAGTAATAAAATCCGTTTGCCCACTCATTGGAAAAATCATCACGCTACTGGTTAAAGCCACAAGCAAGGCACACAGAGGTGCCGAGAGAAAAAGATTGACACCTCTGAGTGTTAATACGATTAACAACGTGAGCGCACCAACAAGTCCAATCAAGCTAAGCATAGTATTCCTGTTTGTTATTTTTATATTGTGGTATCTCTTTAGAATTGAACAAAAAGACAGCAAATTCAAGCGTTAATCACCAGTTACTCATTTTCTTCCTAGCAATCTATTAGTACTGGACCAGGCTAAGCACAGGTATGGTTTTTTGTGATCAACATGCGCATTTTCAGTGTAAAGCAGAGCAAAAATGTGATGATTATTTCGACTACCACAACAGTAAATGCAAATGAAAATTAATATCAACTAAGTGTTGACACTCATATAAATCTAACTGATAATCAATCTCAACAAAGAGAGATTGACGGCTCACTTTGTTCGATAACTCATATTGTTTCTCGACCCTGAAACAAACGTGTGGCGCACGTAAACAGCCATTGGTTGAGCGTATTTGTAACAACGCCCCTTGATGCAAATACTTTCAACCGACTCACTATTTTACTTGCTACATTGCTCATATCGGTGACGGTAGATATGACACTAAAAAGCCCCTTGTGGGCTTTTTTTATTTGTCACTTTCCTTAAAAAATTAAATGAAAATTAATCGCATTTAGAGTTGACAGCCAACCATATCTAAATGATAATCAATATCAACAAAGCGAGATTGACGGCTCACTTTGTTCGATAATTCATATTGTTTCTCGACCCTGAAACAAACGTGTGGCGCACGTAAACAGCCATTGGTTGAGCGTATTTGTAACAACGCCCCTTGATGCGAATACTTTCAACCGACTCACTATTTTACTTGCTACATTGCTCATATCGGTGACGGTAGATATGACACGAAAAAGCCCCTTGTGGGCTTTTTTTATTTGTCACTCGCCTCAAAAAATTAAATGAAAATTAATCGCATTTAGAGTTGACAGCCAACCAAATCTAAATGATAATCAATATCAACAAAAGGATTTTGTTTTGTTACCCAAGTTTGTGTTATACGCTTGATATGATGTTGGTTTATATCAACATTCTGTTAAAGCAAACTTGCCACGCCTCGGACATGTTTGCTTTAACAACTCACTATTTTACTTGCTACATTGCTCATATCAGTGACGGTTGATATGAAACCAAAAAAAGCTCCTTGGGAGCTTTTTTTATGCCTAAAACAACCCGTTGTAATCGACTGTAATCGACTATAAATTCAACACCGTGTAGCATAGTGAACCACAGCGCCCGAATAAAAATAACTATTCATGATCCACGCACGACGTCGTATCAACATTACTTTGGCCTTATTACTTTTAACAGGCTTTACTTTCACGAGTTGGTTTAGCTTTTATATGGCACATAATTCGCTCAGCGAAGGATTAATTGATGATGCGCTGCCGCTCACCAGCCATTTAATTAGTACCGACCTGCAAAAACAGTTGCAAGGCCCAATTTATGTGGCACGGAGTATGGCGCAAAATCACTTCGTGCACCTTTGGCTTAAAGACAGTCATGCAAATAGCAGTGAACTTTTCGCTTTTTTAAAAAAAACCAAAGAATTATTTCAAAGCCAAACCAGCTTTTTAGTTGATCATAAAAATAAGCTTTATTACCACTATGATGGACGTACTAGAAAATTGGATACGCGCTCACAAGATGCGACTTGGTATAACGAAGCCATCGCACAACCAGACCTCGACTATGTATTGAATGTCGATCTCATGCCAATCGATAATTTTAAAGCGATTGTTTATGTAAATCACAAAATACTCGTTGACAATGAATTACTTGGGATCACCGGCGTTGGTATTCAATTAGCTGATTTACAAACACTGATCACCAACTATGAACGCCTCTACAAACGCAAAGTTTATTTTGCGAATCATCAAGGGCAACTCATCTTTTACAACCATTCTTTGCTGCCCAACCGTACACTCGCATCTGAGTTTGCTGACAATAGCCACGCCATTTTGCAAAACGATAACTATAAATTCTCTATATCGCGAGATGGTGAAAAACGTTTAGTTAATAGTCGATATATTCCAGAGCTTGGTTGGTTTCTGATGGTTGAGCAAACCTTTACCACAGAAAACAAATTGACTGATGCGCTGATTGCCAATTTATTACTCGGTGCGCTGATCACCATCTGTATACTCAGTATTGCCCATTTGACCTTTAACCAATATCAAACCCGTTTAGAAACACTCGCTCATACCGATAAGTTGTGCAATGTGTTGAACCGCCAAGCATTCGAGCCGCAACTACAAAAGCAATTAGGTCGAGCCAAATTTGGTCGCGTTCCATTGAGCATCCTGTTGCTCGATATCGACCACTTTAAGCAGGTAAACGACCAATATGGCCACTTAGTGGGTGATGAAGTACTCAAGCATTTTGCACAGCTATGTAAAACAGTGGCACACAGTAGTCATTTTATCTGTCGCTGGGGTGGTGAAGAGTTCGTGATTTTAATGCCCGATGCACACGTCAAACAAGCAGAGCAACTGAGTGAGCGACTGCGTGAAAAACTCGCCTCAAGCCATTGTGAAGTCTCCATCACCATCAGTGTTGGTGTAGCACAATACAGATATAATGAAACGGAAGATGAATTTCTAAAACGCGCCGATGATGCCCTGTATCGAGCTAAAAAGTTAGGCCGAGACAGGGTTGAGCTGGCTGCTTAAGCGGCAAGTATTATCGTCTATTTTTACGTGCACGAGCACGCCGCTGACGCTTTTCTTCCTCTTTCGCCGCTTTTTTCGCTTCGGCTTCGGCCCGTAATTGCGCTACCATCACTTCTTCTTCTTCGCGCATTTGCGGGGTTTCCATGGTAATTCGGCCAATTACCGCATCGCGTAATTCGTTGATCAGGATCTCTGACATCTTGTGCGTATCAACCTGATTACCACCACGAATACAGCCTCGTTTGCGACCGGCCATTTCCACAAATTCCCAATCTTGTTCAGGGAGTTCATCAAGCTTGTAACGCGCTTTAAGTAGGTCAGGGTAAGCCGCTAGTAAATATTCTGCGGTATAACTGGCCACTTCTTCGTAATCAATGGCCGTATCTCGTATCGCCCCCGTTGCAGCGAGTCGATAGCCCGAGTTTTCGTTCTCCACTTTCGGCCATAACATACCCGGCGTGTCGTACAGCATAATGCCATCTTCTAACTTGATGCGTTGCTGCGCTTTAGTCACCGCTGGCTCGTTACCCGTCTTAGCGACAATGCGCCCCGCCAATGTATTGATCAACGTCGACTTGCCCACATTGGGAATGCCCATGATCATGGCTTTAAGTTGTTTGTCGGCACCGACTTTATGAGGGGCTAACTTCTTGCATAACTCATTGATTTTGTGCACTTCAGCCGCTTTATCATGACCAAAAGCGATGGCTTTAACGCCACTGTCTTGTTCAAAATAAGTCATCCACTGTTGGGTCAAGTTTGGGTCAGCCAAGTCAGCTTTATTTAAGATTTTGATCACCGGCTTATCACCACGCAGTGCCGATACCATAGGGTTTTCACTGCTATATGGGATACGTGCATCCAGCACTTCAATAATGACATCCATCTGCGGCATAATTTCTTTAATTTCATTGCGCGCTTTGTTCATATGCCCAGGAAACCACTGGATACCTGCTCTACTCATTTGTTTTATAAACCTTTACTGTACGAAGTATGCCTTTGGGGGAGTCAAGCGGTATAAAAATACCCAAGCCCACAGCACTTCAATATGATGGCTTTGCCGTTAATCGTTCAAGTTTACTACAAAAGTAAAGATTGATGAATCGCTTAGCTCATCAGGTACTGCGCACGTGTGATAGACTTTATAACTCGGCACTTTTGCAATGCAGTTTGCACAACATTTATAAGCTCTCATATAAGTGAATATGACAATCAAACCCCTTATCAAGGCTTAATCATTTCCTCTACCGGATAGTAAGCGGCTCGAAATTGCTGCGGCTTGCCACCTTGGCCTGTAGTCTGGATATAAACATTTGGGGTTTCAGCTACTTTTCTCACGGTAATTTAAGGTTTTATAATACAGTCACCTGATAAATAGAGGGAAACATTAAACCCTGCTTGCATTTGTTGTGGTTTACCGCTTTGATCTGTGACACCAGTTGTGCCCCCCGCGACTTCTTTAGCTTGTTTATGAGTCAAAACTTTAAGACGCCTAACTGCTTATTGCCTTATTGTTAATTGTGCATTCACTAAATTGTGCTAATAAGGTAGGAAAACTCAATGAGTTAACCGTTCTTTTGCTCTTTTAAGTACCCGCGAGTTCAAGCCGAAGTGCACCACCTGCCACTTTACTCACTTCCTTTGTTGATAATCTTTTTACTGATACTTTCATGAACTAACCTCACAATATTTGGGGTTTCACCTATTTTGTCATGGTAATTTCAGGTTTTATAATACACTCACCTGATAAATAAAGGGAAACATTAAACCCTGCTTGCATTTGTTGTGGATTGCCGCCTTGATCTGAGCTGCCTGAAGTGCCCCCCGCGACTTCTTTAGCTTGTTTGTGAGTCAAAATTTTAAGACGCCTAACTGCCAGTTTCATATTTATTGCCCTATTATCAATTGTGCATTCACTACATTGTGCTGATACGGTAGCCAAAATCAATTGTTTAACCGCTCTTTTGTTCTTTTATACGCAAGAGCCAAACCGTCAAGGCTCATAGAAGTGAGGCCTAAAACAAGTAAAAAAACGAGGAACAGCTTAAGGTACGGGTAAGCATAATATACATAGGTGATACTCATTAAGTCAGGGTTAGGTTCGATAGGGAACCATTTAGAACTAAAGAACTCAGGGTGCCTGATTAAATGCTCGATACACAGCAGCGCATTAATAAAAATTGAACAAATTACAACTTGTCTTAACCTATATTCTTGCTTTGTAACGCCTATATCCATCAATATTTTTGCAAAATAATTTTTTTCATTATGAATGCCAAGCAAATTGGCAATTTTAGCGCAAATAAACAATCGGTAAGTCAACAATAGTACTAATACTCCATCAAGAATGGAGTAGGCAATTTGCCTCGTTATTAACTCTTGTGGGAGGAACACTCTGAGTACAAAATTATCTACAGTCCACCAGATAAAAAACGACCCTGCTATCCACACTCTATGTGGATCTTTGTAGTTAAAGATAAAAAGCGCAAATAATATTGTATAAAAAGCAGGCGCTATGATGCTCGCAAGCTCATTGGAGCTTTTGACAAAATTGAACAGTGAAAAAAGAATATCCATTAATTTTCATCTCTGATTTTTTCTTGGAAAAGGGCAACCAGCCTTTTCTTTAGACCGGCAGGCAAGCTCATGAAAAGATTAATAAGTTGAGAAATGGTATGCTCATTCGTTAGAAAAGAAGCACCTTGCCTTTTATAAATACTCTGCATTATAAAGTATTCGGGCAGATCGGGGGAGTTGGTTAACTCAATGTTTTCCCACGCCCTGACTGTTCTGACATCCACGCCAACTAAAGCGGCCCAGTCTTGCTCAGAGTAGCCTAATTCTTCGCGCATAAGCCTTACTTCGTTTGCAGAGCGTCTAGTCATGTCATTCGGTGACTTAGGCAACTTACGCAAATTCTCTCCCTATTCGCACAATCGTAGTAATGTAATAAATCAATTATAAATGTAAAAAATATGAGAAAAAACCGCTTTGTTAACATCTCGGAATTTTTTTTCCTTTTCGCTCTGCTATATTTTTTCGCGAAGCACCTTTAGAGCTAATTTTATATTTTTAACAATATCTTGCCTAACAAAAGTAGTGAACGAGATAAGGAGCAAACCTCCATTTCATTGTGGCTATAAACACAGAATGACGATTGGCTAGTTGTTATTTATCTATACCCGCACAGAAATATACAACATTTAGTTCACAAAAACATGGCAAGCATAACAAGACGAGAGGAAACACTATGGATGGTACTAATTTATTACACGGCGTCAATGCCACTATCAAACCGGTGAGAGGTTTTCAAAACACTTTTATTTATCAAAAATACAAGCAAGCGGTTTATATAAAGCATGTATTTGCCAATAAGGTAAGCAACCACCTTAAACCTAATATGAACGCACAAGATATCGACTTAATACGCCAGCTTGATGTGTTACACCTACGTTGCTTCGTCTTAGTCCATTTGAAAAGTCAAAATAGTAGCAGGTATGATTTAGTGCTTTTTTTAGACGATTATGAGGCAATACAAGGATTATCTGGTGAACTAGTAAGGCAACGAGCCATGCCACTCAATCAAGCGGTTAATTTAGTTAACACTATTTTGCTATAGGGAGATGTGCATGAAACATAATACCGCGCGCAGAAAAGTCCTGATAGAGCAATTTAAAAGCGAATTGCAAATCATGATCCGCACACTTAGAAAAGAAAAGGGCCTTACACAAAAGCAACTTGCCACGCTATTGGGGGTTGATCAAGCGACTATCAGCAACTTTGAAAGCGGAAAAACAGTGATGAACTTAATTCAAGCCTATGAAATATATTTAATATTTGGCAAAGAATATACCAACCCAGCCCTGACAATGCCGTTAAGCACCCGTAACAACCAGTTGTTAGTGAACCATCCTCTTTCAGATCCGATATACTAATAAACACGCTCGATAACATAGTCACCATGATCTGCATACTCTTTTCAAACTGTTGTGTAGATCATGTTTGGCTATGGCATGTCACACTCTAATTCATATTTTTTACACGCCAATATTTATAAATTCCCGAATTGATAAATTAAATTGCGTATACTAGCGGCATTAATTATCAGGGTTACATATTCATATGGCGTTAAAGTCCACTATTATAAAAACACATCTATCACTGAGTGATATGGATAGACATGTTTATCAAGATATTTCCGCAACGGTTGCACAGCACCCGTCGGAAAATGAACATCGATTAATGATCCGATTGCTGGCCTATGCTTTGCAATATCAGGAACAGTTGGAATTCACCAAGGGTCTGTGTGCCGATGATGAGCCAGAGATTTGGGTGAAAAACTATAGTGATGAAATTGAGCTTTGGGTTGAGCTGGGCTTACCCGATGAAAAGCGACTAAAAAAAGCCTGCAATAAAGCCAAACAAGTCGTGCTGTATGCCTATGGCGAAAATACGCAAACTATGTGGTGGCAAAAAAACCAATCTAAGTTGGCAGGTTATAACAATTTGTCAGTAATAAGCCTGCCTTTCTCTGCTACTGAGCAGTTAGCAACGATGGCGGCTCGCTCTATTTCACTGACCATTACCGTGCAAGACTCGGAAATTTGGGTCAGCAATGAGCAGCAAAGCGTACACTTAGTACCAGCAGTTTTAAAGTAAGGACCCATATGGCGATAAAAAAGGTTGTTGTACTGCATGGTTTATACATGTCAGGGTTTGTTATGCAGCCATTGTGCAACAAGTTACGCAATGATGGATTTGAGATCCTAAATTTAAGTTACAGCAGCCTAACGCCAGACAAAAATGCCATTTTTACTGCAATAGATGAGTTTATTGCCAATACACCGACCGCGCTCGTGTGCCATTCCATGGGTGGACTGGTTGCCAGAGCCTATTTAGAGCATCACTCACAACAAAGCGAATGGGTTGGAAAAGTGATCACGCTGGGTACACCACACAAGGGCAGTGCCATTGCCCAACACATGCATGACAAGGGCTTTCACATGCTACTGAAATATAGCATTGAGTTTTTGCTCAGCGACAATCAAGACTGGCCTTTTAAAGCCAAGCTATACAGTATCGCGGGAGACCTACCTATTGGCCTGATGCCACTATTGAAAAAAGGCAGCAGTTCAGATGGCACAGTGCTGTTAGAAGAAACCAAACTTAAAGGTATGGCTGAACACAAGGTATTCCACCTAAGCCATACCAGTATGATTTACTCTCGCCAAGTGATGAATTACATCCATCAACTGCTGTGCCAACCCGATGAGAGTAACACCAATCAATGATCGCCTCGTGCCGCAATTTTATAAGCTACTAAAGCAATTAACCCAGTGATCAAAGGCACAGGGGCGGCAATATAGCCAAACGCATCCGAGTTGGCAAAACTTGCGCCAGCCAAATGACCAACTAGACCAACCACAAATGCCACCAGAGCAATGACAACAACGACTATCTCTGTTTTATGTTGTGAAGCGCTTTTACCTTGCATAATCATTCTCCTAACTGATTTGATTTGTTCTGTCATGATTATGCGCCTTCATGCTGAATGATTTTTGACCTAAATCAAAATCTGAACCTGCATTTTTAAACCGCAATCACCTACTTGCGCTGGATCAACAAGCAGTTAAAAGCGCGTTAATTTTCGAAATTTTGGCAAGCTTTATTCCAAGCGACATCTTGCATGCACAAATTTAGGCCCAGCTTCAGAACATAACTACAATTTCAATCGGTTTTTTAGATTGATTGCATAGCTTTTACTCGATTGGATTTTTACTCGCCATGTTCCATACTGGTCACATCAAAACAAGGAGACACTTATGACTACCACTAACTCAATTGGTTTAGACAATCAAAAAAGCCAAGCACTTGTTACAGCTTTAAATACCCTGCTAAGCAGCTATCAGATCCAATATATGAATGCCCGTGGTTTTCATTGGAATATCAAAGGCCGTAACTTTTTTGAATTACACCTAAAATTTGAAGAGATCTACACACTTTTACTCGAAAAAGTGGACGAAATTGCTGAACGAATTTTGACGATTGAAGGTCAACCACTACATGCTTTCTCCGACTATCTGCAAAATAGTCAGATTGCTGAAGCGAAAAATATCAGTGACGGTACACAAGCACTAGATAATATTTTAGCTGGATATAAAACACTGATCACCATGCAGCGCAACATTCTAGAACAAGCTGGCGATGCGCAAGATGAAGGCACCGCCGCGTTAATGAGTGACTATATCAAAGAGCAAGAAAAACTAGTGTGGATGCTCAAAGCTTATCTCAACTAAGCGAAGTAAATTAGGTTGATGGTGCGGGTACGTTGCAATTAGTTTATCCATATCGTCAAAAAAACTGATTTCAGTTGTGGTATCTTGCCACAACTGAGTCAGTATATATCTAGCCAACGCATTCGCACCAATATAACTGACATGCTGAACGCCTCGCTGTGTGACCCCTGCAAAATACTGCTTAATTTCTTCCATACTATCGGCCGTACTCATCTCAAACTCGCTTAAGTCAACGACAGCATGAGACAAGCTATTGGGTGCAAGTTGTGCCGCCTTTGTCATCAACTCGTGCTGAAACGCGATCGTGCCTTCTTTATTAAACGCCCCTTTGAGACCCATATAAGCATAAGGAGGACAAAACAGTATTCGCCAAAGACCATGTGCAATGAACATACAAACTACCTTGCTTACAATTGCTAACCTACTTATTTATCAAAGCGATGAAAAAAGCCATTTCAAGGGCTTTGTCATGCAAGCTTTTAAAACGCCCTGATGCGCCACCATGCCCAGCTTCCATATCGGTTTTGAACAACAATAAATTGTTATCTGTTTTTAGCTCGCGCAGCTTAGCTACCCACTTCATAGGTTCCCAATATTGAACCTGAGAGTCGTGTAATCCAGTGGTGACAAGAATATTCGGGTAATCTTGAGCACTCAGATTATCATACGGAGAATAACTTAAAATAGTTTTATAAGCTTGTTCTTCATTCGGGTTACCCCACTCATCATACTCGTTGGTGGTCAGTGGAATAGACTCATCTAGCATGGTGGTCAGTACATCTAGAAATGGCACATGACACCCTATGCCTAAATACAACTCAGGAGCCTGATTAACAATCGCTCCCATGAGCAATCCACCAGCACTGCCGCCAGAGGCAAACACTTTACTTTTATCTGCATAACCCTGCTCAACCAAGGCTTTGGTCACATCAATGAAATCGCTAAACGTATTTTGTTTATGCGCTTTTTTACCTTGCTCATACCAGTGACGACCCAGCATTTCTGAACCACGAATATGCGCAATGGCATACACAACGCCTCGATCAAGAAGCGATAACGTCGTACTGGTAAAGCTGGGATCGATAGTGATGCCATATGCACCATAGCCATATTGGAATAACGGGTTTGTACCATCTTTTCGGAAGGTATCTTTTCGATACACCAAAGAAACGGGCACCTGTACGCCATCTCGAGCAGTCACAAATATTCGCTCTGAAGCATACCGACTTGCGTCAAAATCCCCCAATACTTGCTGTTGTTTGCGCTGTATTTTACGACCTGTTGATAAGCAGCAATCGTACACTGTGCTTGGGGTAGTCAGGCTGGAATAGTAGATACGCACAGTGCTCGCACCGGGTTCTGGATTGTAACCAATACCCGCATAGAAACAGGCATCATTAAAACTCAAATGATAACTTTCACCTTGATAATTATGCACTACGAACCGGATCTGGCCCATCTCTCGCTCGGTGATCACAAAGTGCGAATCAAATAACTCCATACCTTCAATCAAAACTTGCTCTCGGTGGGCTATCATTTCCTGCCATTGCGCTATGTCAGAAATTGTTTGTTCGCTCGCTTTTAATAAGCGAAAGTTCTTTGCTTGATGGTTCGACAGAATGTAGTAATGGCCTGCAAGTTTATCGATGCCAAATTCATGGCCCTCAGTACGTGCAAATAAACGTTTGAATTCGCCGAACGGCGCGTTGGCGTCCAGAACCAATACATCACTGGTTTGGGTCGCTGCTAGATGAACAAAGATTTCACTATCATCTCGGCTTTTACCAAGTTCCATATAGAACTGACGATCTTGTTCTTCATAAACCAATACATCATCGCTTTGTGGTGTACCCAGAATATGCCTAAACACTTGAAAGCCGAGCAGGGTTTGCGCATCTTTTTTTACGTAAAAGACGGTCTTATTATCATTTCCCCAAACCAGCTGGCCCTCTGTGTTCTCAAGTACATCTCCTAGATAAGCGTCATTCGTTAGATCTTTAAAGCGAATCGTATAAATACGGCGGCCATCAATATCTTCGCTGTAGGCCAACAATTCGTCATTAGGACTCACCGTCATCTCACCTACATCGTAATACTCATAACCTTTGGCTAATTCATTAATATCAAGCAATAAAGCTTTATCACTGAGCGCCTCATCAGTCGCTCGATAATGACTGGCATATTCATCATCACCTTGTACATCACTCACATACCAGTAGGCACCATCTTTGACAGGCACAGAGCTATCATCTTTAACGATGCGGCCTTTCATCTCTTCAAACAGCCCCTCTTGCAACGACTTATGCTGTGACATGTGGTGTTCTAAATACGCATTCTCTTTTTGCAAATGGGCAAGGATTTCAGGGTCTTGTCGATGGTCATCACGCATCCAGTAGTAATTATCAACTCGTGTATGTCCATGATGTGTCATTGAATGTGGGATTTTTTTGGCAATGGGTGCCGATGCTTTATCTACCACAATAGATGTTCCTATTTTTATTTTTTATTCAGTCTAACATAGCCGCCGCCGCATGGCAGCGTGAAGTACCTGCAAAAATAAAAAGGCCAATCTCACGACTGGCCTTTTTTATCATTGCTTTGGGCTATGAAGCCGAGGAATCGGCTATGCTATTACGCTTACTAAAACGTGCAGGGATAAAACGCCCCATTCCTCTAAATACACCGCGTACATCAGTCATAATAATGTATAAACACGGTACCAATACTAAGGTGATCAAGGTCGCAAACACCACAGAGAAACCAAGAGATACGGCCATAGGTATAACAAACATAGCCTGTAGGCTGGTTTCAAACATAATAGGTAGTACACCCACAAAGGTCGTTATTGATGTTAGCGTAATAGCCCTAAAGCGCGCGCAACCTGCATTGATAACCGCTTCTTTTAAGCCTACACCTTCTTTTCTCGATTGGTTTACAAAGTCAGTCATCACCAAGGAATCATTAATAACAACCCCGGCCGCTGCGATAACGCCATAGCTCGACATCATGCTCAAATCTAGACCAAAGAATAAGTGTCCCCAGATTGCCCCAACTAAACTAAATGGGATAACCGACATCACTATCAATGGCTGTGCATAACTCTTCAATGGAATGGCTAGCAAGATATAAACTATCATCATACCCGCAACAAAAAACGCCAGTTGCTCGTTAGCTTGCTCTTGTTGCTCTTCCACAGAACCACCCAGTTTGGTTTTCACTGACGGGAAGGTTTTAAGTAACTCAGGCAAAATAACGTCATCGATGCGCTTTGTGACCTCGTTTGGCTCAACCACTTCTTCATCAATGTTACCGTAGACATAAACTGTACGATAACCTTCCTCACGACGTATGTAGCTAATCCCTGGTTTTTCAACCAAATCAACCACATCCCCCAACATGACTTCTTTGCCTTGTGGTGTTGTGATGACCGTATGTTTGAGCGAGGAGAAAGCTTCACGAGTCAATTTGGGGTAACGCACCATCACTTTGACTTCTTCACCATCACGGATCACACGCTGCGCTTCACCACCGTAAAAGCTCGCACCAACTTGAGAGCCGATATTTTGCAGATTCAAGCCTAGGTCATACGCCACTGGCTTTAATATGATTTGGATCTCTTTGCTTGCGGGATCAATACTCGAGCTAATGTCAAATAAACCCTTTTCATCTTGCAGCATGCGGATCAACTGACGCCCAGCCGCATTCAAGGTTTCAATATCTGACCCATATAATCGATAACCAAAGTCTCCATTATTACCAAGGTTAATCACTTCTTCTTCGATTAGAATAGATTTCACACCTGCAATTTCAGGCATTTGTTCACGCCAGCGACGTGTTAACTCAAAAGTATTGAAAGGGCGCAGCTCTTCATCAACCAACGGCGCGAGCACTCGACCTTCGGTGCGACCTTGGTTCATCACCATCACGTCACGCACCATTTTTTGGCCATACTCCTGCTCAACTTGTTTATCAACGTCAAGGATCACCTTCTCGAGCTTTTGAATCGCAGCAATCGTCTGTTCATCAGACGCGTTGTCATTCATTGTTAGGTTAATCGCAGGGAAGTCATGAGGAATTTTTGGCACAAATACCGTGCGAACAGCGCCACTATTAATTAACGCCATACTCATTACAAACATGCCAATAAACGCAAACAACACGGTCCAGCGCCACTGTACACACCAAGTAATAAAGCGTTTATAAGGCCCGTTAACAAAGCCAAAGAAGCGTTTATTAAATTTAACGCGCCAGCTATTTTCAGCCATCGGCTCAAACTTTGTGTGGGCGATATGCGCAGGTAAAATTAACTTAGATTCAATTAAGCTGAAAAACAAACACAGTAGTACGACACCTGCAATAGCAATAAAGTTAGAGCTATCTGGGCCACTGGAGAACATCAATGGTGCAAACACCGCCATGGTTGTCAGTACCCCGAACGTCGCAGGCGTTGCCACTCGTTTGGCGCCGCGTATGACGTTTTCAACACTCGGACCTTTAGTCTCTATTTCTGTATAAGCACTCTCACCTATGACAATAGCATCATCTACCACAATCCCCAGTACCATAATAAAGGCAAATAATGAGGCGATATTGATGGTGACACCAATCAACGGCATAGCCATGATCGCCCCAAGGAAACAAATAGGTAGGCCCACCATAACCCAAAGAGCAAGCTTAAAGCGTAAAAAGATAGATAGCATAATGGCAACTAATATTGCACCTTGAAGCAAGTTGCTTTTCATCATATCTAAGCGGCCATTGAGGTAGTACGTCATATCAACAAGTGGATCGATATGCACACCGGCAGGCAGTTGTTGATTTTTCTGCTCAATAAACGCTAAAACGGTTTTAGCAATGGGGATCATATCCTGATCTTTGGTTGCCTTTACCGTCATATATACGCCATTTTCGCCGTTCAACTTGAAATAACGCTCACCTTCAGTAAATGCATCTTTTACAACAGCGACATCTTTCAAATATAACTTCGCGCCATTGGCCCCTACTTTAACCGGAATTTGGCGGAACTCTTCACCAGTATATGATTGATTTTCAACTCGAACAGAAATCACCCCCGAACCTGTACGAAGTTGGCCTGCAGAAAGGTTAGTCGAATAACTGCGTACAGCTTGTGCTACATCATTGATGGTTAAATTATATTGACGCAGCATATCGGGATCGATTTCAATAGCAATTTCATCGGATGGCACAAAAACTTCGACCAAAGATACATTGCTTAATTGTAATAATTCATCTTCTAGCGCTTTGGCAATGGGTTTTAAATCGGACAGTGGCAGGTTACCCGACACTGTCATACCAATCACATCTTGCTGAAACTCTCTTTGGCTCACCGTGAGCGGCTCCATGGCAGCGGGGAAAGTCGCAATGCCATCAACCCTTAGCTTCACCTTGTCCATCACATCGGCAAGCTCTACATCTGGATCTATTTTAAGCGTCGCGCTACCACCGTTGCGAAATGCACGAAACACCCCTTCTTCGATCTCGGTGATCCCCTTCAAAGACTCTTCTATTTTTACTAAGATGCTTTCTTCTATTTCTTGGGGAGATGCGCCGGGGTAACTTGCCTCAACGTTAATGTAGTTAAGTTCAACATTAGGAAACATTTGCCTTTGTACCGTCAAATACGAAGCCGTCCCCACAATAATGATAAACCACATTAATAAATTAGCAGCCACTGGGTTATTGGCAAAATAGGCGATAAGTCCCGTTTGCTTTGCGTGTTGTTGTGTACTCATAACTCAAGCCTGCCTTTAAAGTGTCTGCGCGGCGTCGCCAGCACTTGAAGAGTCAGCACCGGCAACTTTCACTGACATCCCCTCTTGCGGGTATTCCGGTACTGTTGTGACCAACTTTTCGTTGTCATTCAGGCCAATGCTCACAAAGAAATATTCACTTTCTTCACGGATAACCTGCACTTTCCTAGGTTCAAGCGTGTTGTCATCTTTTAAGATCCAAACCGTTTGATTATTAACAAGCTCCTGAGGTAGGCGATAAATTCGATTCAACGTCTTACCTGTAAAGTCTACTTGCACAAACGAACCAAACTTAACCGCAGGCTGTTTGTTTTTCAATCCATACGGGTCATCAATTCGTACCACCAAGTTCACCATACGCGTTTGGGTATCAACGACGCCTAAATCTCTATCAATCACCGCAGTGCGTGTAAAACCATTTAAGCCACTTTGTTTGATCGTTGCAGCAGTACCTGCCAAACGCTCAGGTAAGAAGGCGCTATCAAACCCGGCAATGGGAATGATCACCTCAGCTACTTCGATATTGTTTAGTTTGGCCACTGGCGCACCCACGCTAACAAATTGGCCTAAACCAACATCTCGAGATACAACAAGCGCGTCATAAGGCGCAACCACATTACAATTATCTAAATCGCGTTGTGCACGCTTTAATCCTGCTTGTGCAGATTTAACAGCAGCCTTTGCACTCATTAACTGTGGTTTGCGTAAAAATAAGTCGGTGTGTTTTTTGCTTGGAAAGCGTCTTGCTTCATCGGCCGCGACCTCTGCTAAAGCTTGCTCTTCAATAAGGGCAGCTTGAGAGCGAGACAGTTCAGCTTCAGCCTGAAGTACCGCAGCTTCATAATTATCTTTTTCAATGCGCATCAGCACATCACCACGCGCTATCACACCACCAGCAACAAAACTCGGATTCCAATAAGTTACTTCCCCCGACACCTGTACTGATAATTGCGTCTGCTCAAACGGTTTTACTTCCCCATAACTATTAATAACCACTTGATGATCAAGCGCAGAAATTGCTTCTACCTCAACCACGGGTCGACTATCAACAGGTTCCTTTGCTTTTGGATCCGCAGCAACGGCATTAATTCCTGCTGCACCTACTGCACCCACAGTGAGTGCCGCGAAGGGTAAGATCCATTTTAAAAGTTTCGTTTGCATGACTTCACCTCGTATAATTTTCCTGCATCTATAGTAACAATTTTACGCGCGAGGAAAACGTGACATTTGTAAGTTTCTGTTATTTGATTACACGCTTTTTTCTAACAGTGTACTCATTTTCTTTACAGACTAAGTAATCACTCAATAACAGGCTCATTAGGCAATCCTGTTATTTTAGCCAACCGCTCATTTTATAGCCAAGTTAAAACTCTATTGTGCGACAGACACCTCTCATAGAAAAGTATGGGTCTTGGCACAAAATGTATTGCAAATAATGGCGAGATTATCTAAATTCAAAAACAAAAAAGGAATGGAAAGCATGCAGAAAAACATCGCTATTATATTGATTATCATGATGTTACTGGGGTGTTCACAAAGGCAAAAAGAAGCAGTCAAACCGTCTATACCCAAAGCCACTCTTTTATTTAATCATACCGCATTTCAAACATTTAACGTCCCAACTGAAGACACCATTTTTGTGCTACCAAAGCAAGAGCAAGAAAAGTTCCTAGCCTATGCGCAACGAGCCAAACAGCAAAACAGACGAGCCGATAGAATTGTCGCCGATTACCTAGAATCAAAAATGGGCAACTTTACCTACGATGGCGCCACACTCAATGCCAGTCAAACCATAGAACAAAACCAAGGCAATTGTATTAGCTTAGCAATATTAACTCAGGCCTATGCCAATTTAATTGGCCTAGAAACCAGTTTTTCAGAAGTTGCTTCTATGCCTGTGTATTCAAAAATCAAAAACACACTACTCATTTCCTCTCATTTCAAAACTAAGCTATATGCACCACAAGAAGAAAAAAACGAGAACTGGTTTGTAATTATCCGACCAGGCACTGTTATCGACTATTTCCCTGCCAATGACATTCTTTTTCTAGGTAAAGCAAGTTATCAAGATCTACTCGCTAAATACTACGCTAATTTAGCCACGGAAGCGTTGCTCAAAAATCAATTCAACCATAGTTACTCATTATTACTTAAGGCATTCGACTATGCCCCTTATGACCCTGAACTCATTAATCTAGCTGCTATTTTACATCGTCGAAAAGGGGACCTTAACACAGCGCAATCAATATTTGAGTATGCAATGAGTAACCAACTTGTGAGTAGTAACCTATTACATAGCTATATTTATCTTGCTCAACAATTGCAGGATGATGCACTGGTAGCACGCTTGGATCAGGAACTTGAATTCAACGCTAAAAACCCGTTTGACTCGCTTCAGTTAGCCGAACGATTCATTGAGAAAAAGCATTACACGAATGCTGAAAACTTACTTCAAGGGATCATTACTTATACACCTTACATCCCTGAACCTTACTTTGTATTAGCAAAACTCTACTATCAAAGGGGCCACATAAGAAAAGCGCAAAGCTACTTGGAAAAAGCATTAGCAAGAGCTGAAGATCAGGAAAAGCAAGGGGTTTACCAAGCAAAGCTCAATACACTCAAGCAATATTCACAGGGTTATAACGAAATGGAAGAACAAAATCAAACTAGAAATTAATTTATTATTAACAATTAATTTACCTTGGCGTTTTTTCGTCCTACCTTATATGTGTCTAACTTTTAGATAAATACAAAATAAACATGTAAGGATAAACAATGAAAAAACGCTATTTCCTGCCATTATTAGGCTTAGCTTCAATGACAGCGCTTGCACAAGCACCTTTAACAGAATCACAAATGATGGGCTTCACCAGTAAAACAAGCGAAGCCATCATCGGTAAAACTGCGACTTTAAACCTGGCGCTTAGCGGTAAAGAAAACACCGTGCTACAAACTATCTCTCACCCCAATGCCAGCTACATCAAACTGCACTTCAAAAATGTTAACCTAAAGGGAGGTGGTAAGCTTGTAGTAAGATCCTTGGATAATAGCGAACGTTACGAATACACCGCAGCCGATATGCGCAAAGCGACCTTAGAAAAGGGTGACAATGGCATTAATCACTTCGCCGCCATGTCGGTGTCTAGTGACTCTGTGATTGTTGAATACACACCAGGTGCAGATCTAAATACAACATTGGGCACGCCTGAAGTTGATTATTATCACTTTGGCATTGAAAACCAACTCAGTGACGATGATATTGGTACAGACTCTACTTGTGGGGCAATGGAACGCCGCGATGTGCAGTGTTGGGCAAACTCTCACCCCGAAGAATTTGAACGTAGCCGCCCAGTCGCACGGCTTGTTATTGGCGGTCGTAGTTTATGTACAGGCTGGCGTGTTGGCGCAGATAACCGCATGTTCACAAACAATCACTGTGTAGAAACCGCTTCAGAGCTCACTTCAACGGAAGTGTGGTTTAACTACCAACATACGACGTGTAACGGCACAACAAAGGAAACCGTTGTAAAAGTAACCGGTAAAGACTTTTTAAAAACGGACTATACCCTAGATTACACGCTATTCACGGTGAACAACTTCGAACAAACAGCCCCATTTGGCTACTTTGGTCTTGATGTAAACGATGCAACGCAAGGACAACGTATTTACATTCCTCAGCATGGTGCGGGTAACCCTAAAGAGCTATCAATTGAATCAGATCAGGACGCAAACGGTCTATGTCAGGTCAATGAAGCAAATGCGAATGGTCGCGGCACAGGTACCGACTTAGGCTACTACTGTGACACCATTGGTGGTTCATCGGGCTCACCGGTTTTGGCCGCAGATACACGAGATGTTATTGCACTACATCACTTAGGTGGCTGTACTAACAAAGGTGCAAAAATCAGCAAAATTTGGCCACAAGTTGCAACACACTTCAACAATGAGGTGCCAGTTGGTGACCAGCCTAATGGTGATCCCGTTCCAGTAGCTAGCTTTACCTACACTTGTGATCTACTCAATTGCCAATTTGATGGCTCAGCATCAAAAGTCACCGGCGGCACAATTGCGCAGCATGAGTGGCAATTTGGTGATGGCAGTAATAATGACTTTGGTAGCATGGTGACTCATGGCTACGCCAATTCGGGTGATTACTCTGTTACACTCACCGTCACTGATGATAAGGGTCAAACAGCCTCTGTAAGCAAAACTGTTTCAGTAACCAATGCAGATGATCCGGCTCAATTACAAAAAGGCGTGGCTAAAAAAGATTTAGCCGGTGAGAAATACTCAGAGCAATTCTTCTATTTTGATGTACCAGCTGGCGCATCAAACATTACTTTTAAAATGGCCGGTGGTACGGGTGATGCAGACTTATATGTTCGTAAAGGCGAAAAGCCAACGACATCAACTTACGATTGCCGCCCATATCGTTGGGGCAATGGCGAAACGTGCACACAAAATGATGGGTCTGGCCGATATCATGTCATGATCCGAGCTTTTGATGCATTTAATGGCGTACAGCTAATCGCCGACTATACTAACTAAGGCATATCGGGGAGTTCGCACGCAGATCAAGGCCCATTGGCTTTGGTCAAATGATAACCTGACGTGCAGTATCATTCTCCATATTTGTTTCATGCGCAAGGCGACAACTCATTGTCGCCTTTTTCAGGGTTTTGAAAAAGCAGCTGAACCCCTGTTTTTACAAGTCATACCAAAACCCCAACCACACTCTATTATCATCGTTTAGAGTGTCACTTTCGACACGGCCCAAACCGATGTCTATGCGTAAATCGCTTATCCCTGCAGGAGAGAATTTGGCCAGCCAACTACTGCCATTAAAACGCTGAGACCATTTTATGCCGTAAGTTTGTGCAAATATCTGACTATCCATCTGATGTTGCATGTAATAAACCCATGGCGCATTCTCTTGCCAACTCAATCCAGCACCAAACCCTTGATACTCCCTCCCCTGTGTTGAAAAGAAAGGTAACTCAGGCGCATAAATAATATGGCTCTCTCGTTCATTGGTTAAAAGGGACGAACTAAAGCCACCTAAACTCAACAAATCAGTATCCCGTTTGCTCTGTTGATAGTTAACATATAGCGGCATATGAAATGCCTTCCCAAAAAGGTGGGCGGAAAAGTCATGGCCTTGCCAGCTCTGTCCATGAGCTTCCCCTGATAGCCACCTTGCCGATATTTTTTGTCCAACCGCAAATGACTGCCTATCATACTGCCAAGACTGCGTTAATCCCATACGCCACCAGTGATTGTCTGCTCTACGGTTATTGTGTGTTTGGCGCGCATACAGGCCACCCACGTTTGCAATCAGTTTCAGCTGCTGCCACTGTGTAACGTGGCTCATTTGGCTAAAAATGCCTGATTCTTGCTGCTGAACATGGGCTGATAATGAAGATTGCTTATGCGTAGTCAGTTCATAATCAAATAGCTGAGTATCCCATTTAAGCTGTTCATTTTGGTAACGAATATTTATAAATCCACCTTTTAAGGCTTCATTTTCAAGATCATAGGCAACACCCGCATGCCAGCTAAGCCGCTCTAAAAAGTCGGACCCCTTTACAGCAAAATCCAATAACGACGTACTCGCTGCATAGTGACTTAAACCCATAGCGAAAGAGGTACTCTGCTGCCAAGGGTTGTATGCCTGTGCAGCACTGTTATTAAGATATATTTGTGCGTCTGGCAACTGCACAGGTGCTGATGATAAACGCTTAGCTTGCGGTGTTACTGCTAGGTCATTCACCAAAGTACCACGCCATGTCGCTGGCAGTTGATACATATCCACTCCTTCTGCACGACTGGATAAGAACAGCAGTTCACCCGAGTGCAAAGGTAAGGGGTAACTGACCATAGCCTGGCCCTCACTCAATCGATACACAGCCTGAGTCGACAATTCATAGCGGTATAAGTCAACATTACCTTGCACGCCTGCCACGAAGTAAAGTTCATTCCCTTGGCGCGACCAACGTGGCTGGCTAAGGTATTGATACCCTTTTGGCATGGGCACCTGTATCAACTCACCACTTTGTAAATCTTTGATGCTTAACTGCCAATGCTGGTTTAAATCTCTTTTTAGGTAAGCAAGCCGCTTATCGTCCGCACTTAAGACCGGAAAATCAAAGGCTAAACCAAGCTTCTTATGCGCCATGTTGTGTTTTTGACCTGTAACTAAATCCAATTTTACCAACTGGGAAAAGCCAAATTCGACTTGTTCAGCATAAACTGTGCGCTTGTCATTTTTTACCGCAAAACGCCGTATGCCTGCGTTATATGTAAGTTGTTCGATATTGCCCGTAGTCAATGACCAACTAAACAACTCACCCCTACGGACATGGTTGTCATGGCTATCAGTAACAGACGCCACAAAATACAATGTCTCGTCATCCACCCATTGTGGGTAGCGAATACCCGCAAAGTTCGTTGGTTCGAGTTCAAAGCGCGTCTTTTTCGCAAATACTTTTGGTGGTATATCGGCGATATCGCTCGGGTCCTCAGCCAATACAGCCTGTTGTTTTTCAATAAAACGTTGCTGAGCCTCATGGTCATCTGCCGTATCATAAACTCTAAGCCAAACACGCTCTTTTTTATCACGCTCAACAATCGCTAGCATACTGCCATCGGGTGACACGGTGGGACTACTCGCAGCAAACGCATAGTCTTGCCATAGTGTGGCTGACAGCGCAGGCTCTTCTTGCTCTTTTGCCATTGCTTGATAAGTAAATTCAGCAATAAAACGTCGATAAAGTGTGCCTGGATGCTCCCCAAATGCGCCTATAAAGGCTTGCTCAAAATCTCGCGTTTGTACTGCGTGCATACGCGTCCAAACTGCATCTAGCGTTTGCTCAGAGTACTGAATCTCCAGCCAAGCTAAAAACCGTCCTCCCAGAAGGTAGGCCATTGATTGAGACATGTACTCTTCATTACCCGAATTGAGCTGGTCGTAAGATAACAATGCCCCTTGTTGAGCAAGCTCTTTTAAAATTGCTTCACTGTGGTTATCGTAAAGGCGACCCCGCCCCGTCATTTTTGATTCCATCAAGGTGGCATAGCCTTCAGCGACCCATCTAGGCATAACAGCCTGTGCAACGTCATACACATCCCATATGTTTCTTAGTAATTGCTTCATGCTATGTCGACTAGGCTGAGACAAATGGACCAAATGGATGTACTCATGCAAGATCAATAACTGTTGCCAACTCCCCATATTGGCGATCACTGTATCCGATTGCGGTGGCGTAGTGAAAAGCGCCATCAGTGGATTCCCTGTACTAGGTAAAGCAAAGCCATTGGCAGCATGGTAGGGGTCAAAGACAACAACATCAGCAACCTTATCTAGGGCTCGCTGCTGCTGTTGCCATACTTTAGCGCGTACAATTTCCAATTCTGTCGCGGCTGAACGAGCCCATTGTTCATGCCCTTGTGAATAATGGACGTTAAAGTGCTCAGTGTGGATTGTATGCCAGTTTGGACTGGCACTAAGTGATAAAACCCACATACAGATAATGAACAAACACCCTTTGATGATTTTAGCGAAATCCATGATTTATCATTTTTATTTATGCATAACACTAGTATGCCAAAGATATGGGTGCTATGTGTGTGAAAGTGTTTGCAATTGTTACATAAAAGCGCGCAGAACAGCTTTGATGGCGTGATAGGTTTGCTCGTATCCCGAAGATTAATACGTGTTGATCTTCAGGATACGAAACGAGATATTTACAACCAGCGAAGCGTAGTTGTCAAAGTATGGCTTTGCCCTGGTTCAACCGTGACTTTATCATCCATCACGTTAGCCGCTTCTAAACACAACATCGTATGATATTCATCGTCGCGAAAGTTACTCAAACGCTTGGCTTTTTCAATCCATGGATTCCACAGGATGCAAGAGCTTGAGTTCTCTCTCGACACTTCAATAATGCCCTCTGGCGTATTGATTGTTTGCGTTCCCTTTGCTTGGGTGTAAACCATATCGGTCTCTCGTGTAAAGCTCACAATATCATGTTGCTCAAACGGCCCTTCGCCAAACTCAATAAATTGAGCTCCTTGTAAACCGTCCACTGTCGTGTGCTCAATGGCTGAGGTAGGAAAATAAGTATGCAGTGCTTGCGTTAGGCTAAATGCGTGAGTACCCAAATTAGTGTTTGTTAAACTAACCTTCAAATCTTCAGCAAAACGAAACTCCACTTCCAATTTGGAGTGATGTGGCCAATAAGTTTCCTCCACCGAGCGCATTGGAAGTGATAACTTAACTGAAATATAGTCATCTTTTTCAATTACTTCCTCAGCACGCCAGAGTAATTTACGTGCGACACCATGGATCGGCCATTCAGGGTTTTCATGTACACCAAACCAAGGCCAACAAATAGGAATACCACCTCTTATGGCTTTACCTTCTTGATAATCTTCGTCTGCCGATACCCAAATCAACCCCCTTTTTCCTTTAGGTGTATACTCCGTCAATTGCGCACCTTGTAAAAAAACTTTACCCGAGCACTTTGGACCATCAACATTGATATATTCAAGACCGCTGTCAGTTCGTAAAATTGAGACTGATGCCGATAACTCCATATTTCACCTTATTATTGAAATGTGATTATGCATTACATTACCGAATAAGGTGGGCGAGAGTAAACAACAAACGGCCAATAATGAAGTATCCTCACCTTGGCCGCAGACTATATACAAAAATCAGACTTTAAATTGCCCGACTAAACCACTGAGCTTGCTCGAAAGCTGTTTCATTTTCTCACCGCTTTGCGCAGTACTATTTGCCACATCCGATACGTTATCCGCCGCATTTTTAATTTCCGTCACATTGCGGTTAATGTCCTCTGCAACATGCTGTTGCTGTTCCGCCGCAGTGGCAATTTGCATGTTCACATCACTAATCGTTTGTACTGATTGAGTGATATCGGCGAACTGGGTTTGCGCCGAATGAGTTAATTCCACCGTTTGCTCTGTACGCGCCAAGCTCTTACTCATTTCTTGAGAAACTTGCTCGGTCATTTTTCGCAGTTTATCTAACTGTGAAGCAATTTCTTCGGTTGATTCTGAAGTGCGCTGCGACAACGCCCTAACTTCGTCGGCAACCACAGCAAAACCACGACCGTGCTCTCCTGCACGGGCAGCTTCAATAGCCGCGTTGAGTGCCAGTAAGTTAGTTTGCTCAGCTATGCCTCTAATCACACTTAAAATAGACATAATGTTTTCGCTTTCGCTATCCAGCTGGGTAATATCTGATGTTGCGTTATTAATCACAGAAGCCAACTGCGCAACACTTTCGACTGTTTCGCCAATCACACTTTGTCCAACTTCTGAAGATTGTTGGGTCTGCGAAGCCAACTCTGCGGCATTGGCACAACTCGCTGCCACTTCATTTGCGGTTGCTGCCATTTCATTAATGGCGGTAGCCGCCATCTCCATAGCTTGTTGCTGCTGTGCCGTTGATTCTGTCAATTCCACCGCCTGCGAAGAAGTTGCCTGCGCTGTTTGGGTAACTTGCTGAGCGCACTGATTGATTTGGGTAACCAATTGCGCTATCAGATTCAAAAACAAATTAAAACTATTGGCAAGTTTACCGGTTTCATCCTTAGTTTTAATGTCTAGCCGCTGGGTTAAATCACCTCCCCCTTGAGCAATCACAGTGAGTCCATCACTGACTTCAATGATGGGCCCTGATATCAAACGAGATATATAAGTCCCCAAAGCAACAAATACCGCAATGAGGATCGCGCTTAACACGACTATTGTAATTGTCATTGCATTAGCCGATGCCATAACTTCTTTTTTCTGAACAAGACCCACAAACTTCCAGCCGAGCGATTTTGAGGTGTAAATATTGGCAAAATAGTCCTGCTCCGCCAAAGTCACTTCATGTAAACCCGAATCAAAACCAGCTAAACCTTTAAAAACACCACCCGCTACCTCATCAAAAGGCTTGAAAGTATGATCAGGATATTTAGCATCAGCTAGCACAGTTCCCGTGTTTTCAACCAGAACGAGATAGCCCGTTTCTCCCAAGCGGATTTTCTTAACGATAGTTGTTAAGTCATTCAGCGATACATCCATCCCCTGTGCGCCAATGATCCTTCCTCCTTGCATAATCGCCTTAGCAGTTGACACAATCACCATATCATCTGGTGGCCAATAATAGGCATTGGTGCGTACAGCTTCACCTTCGCCACGCTCTGCTGTCTGATACCAAGGCCTCGTTCTTGGGTCATAACCCCCATTCACTTCACCTTGCGGCCATTGAATATAGCCCCCCTCTGTATTGCCCATATAGATATAAGCAATGCCTGGATGCGTATCACCAAATAGTTCAAAGACTTGATAGGCTTTTTTTTCAACTTCTGAGTTTTTCAAAGAGCTAAGATTGGTGGCCCCACTTTTATCAAAGTAGGTTTCAACACCCGTGCGAGCAGCGACAACATCTGGATGGCTTGCTAGATAGTTAACATTTTTCGCAATTTCCCCAAAAAACATAGAAATACCATTATCTATTTGTAGCGCTTCACGGTTGGCCATTTCGGTGAAGTTGTCCAAAGATGCTTGACGCGTTTGGGAAATCATCAAGCCTGCAATAATAATGAGGGGAAGTGCAATGGCCGAAATAAATGCTAGGCGCAGCTTTTGCGAAATTCTCATACCCATACCACCATTGACTATCATTCATAAAAATATAGTTAGCGAGTCACTAAACGGTCAAGCATACGCAACGTAATCGTCTGAATTTTAAAATATGTATTGGCTTCCCTAGTTGAGATAAGGCCTTAAAATGGTCTACCCTAATACATACAAGTAACTATCACAGTAACTGAAAGTGGGTAACCATGCATAAATTAACATCTCTCGCACTCGCAATGAGCTTAATACCAACCTTTGCGCAGGCAAATAATGATGCCGATATCGCGAAATTAAAAAAGCAATTGGCGGATCTGCAAAAGCAGCTCCAACAACTCGAAAAAAAGTCAGAAAAACAAGCCAGCAAATCAAGTTCAGGCATAAAAGTTGGCGGCGCCGTGCGTACAAACTTTAGCCACACATCATACAACGATGGCAATAAAAATCGCGGCGGCGACTTCGACTTTGATATTTTTCGGTTTAACTTCTCCGGTGAAATTGGTGATGTTTCCCTTAATGCCGAGATCCGATTTTTCGACTACATGAGTGCCATCAAGTATGCCTATGTTGGCTATGACTTTGCGAAAGATTGGCAGGTGCAAGCAGGGATCACCAAAGTACCCTTTGGCAACTGGCCATATAACTCTCACAACTACTTTTTTAATACCACCTACTACATTGGGTTAGAAGACGACCATGACTTAGGGGTATTGTTTAAACGCAAACTAAAAGACAACTGGCAGCTCGATATTGGCTTTTTCAAAAATGATGAACTCGGTGGTGTGGACGGCTATGTTGATGACCGAAGCGACCGTTATTCCTACGACATAGTTGGATATCGTAAATCTGGTGACGGTGTGTATGACAATCCGACGCAACCGCTTGGCGAATACAACACCCTAGCCGGACGCTATGCCTACCATTTTAAACATAAAGGTGGCACGACCGAAGTCGGCTTTTCTGGACAAACAGGCGGGTTGCACAACGGTATTGAACGCGAAGGTGACTATCAATCATGGGCTGTTCACGTTAACTCCAATATTGGTGCTTGGAATTTCCAACTTCAGCACGGCGAATATGACTACGACATAGATAACGTTGAGCGGATGGCCGTGGGCGCTTACGCCTTCTACGACAGTATCGCGGCACAAGCAACTAGCTCTAATATCAATGTAGCGTATAGCCTACCCATAAAGTGGGGCGCGGTCACGGGATTACAGTTTTACAATGACTTTGGCATTATCTACGACAAGTCTGATAACAGCGAAGATACATGGATGAACGTTACCGGAGTATCCGTCGCAGCAGGTGGTTTTTTCACTTACTTTGATTTTGTAAATGCTAAAAACCAGCCTTTCGTCGGCGGCTCTATTGCAGGCGACAGCGATGATACCGAGCAACGTTTCAATATTAATATTGGTTATTATTTTTAACCGCTCACGCCAGGCTAGCATTCAAAGCAGGCCAGGCGTAAAAAGTCGCAAAGCTTTAAAGCTGTGATAAGCTTTAAATATCACGTAACAAAGAGACACCTATGGCACATAAGCTTTTTAATCGCTGTTTTTGGCTGCACGTTACAGGCATCGCCTTTGTTGCCCTAGGCTTTGTGGGTATTGTGCTGCCGGTTATGCCAACCACCGTGTTCTTCATTTTAGCGCTTGCGTGCTTTACTCGCTCTAATCCAAAACTCGCTAACTGGCTCTTGCAACACCAGCAATTTGGTCCCTCGCTGCAACAGTGGCAAGCACATCAGGTGATCCCACCTAAGGGGAAATACGGCGCAGCCTTGGGGATGCTACTTGGCTTTATTATCCTTGCTTTTAGTCAACCGCCTATTTGGGTTTTACTGTGCGTTGCTGGCTGTGAAGCTTTGGTACTTGTTTATATTTTTTCCAAACCTTCATTCCCACCTAATCATATCAATTGAAACTGACACCCTGTTACACATTAAATTTGCCTATTGATACGCTTAACATTTAGTCTGTTGTGCAGTTACCCTCTATCGACAAGACTCATATGAACTTAAATCAAATCACATTACCTGTGAATAACATGGACGACGCCTGCGCGTTTTATCGACAACTAGGATTTTTGCAAATTGTTGATACACCACACTATGCCCGTTTTGAGTGCCCAAATGGGGCTACTTTTTCTCTATCATTGACAGAAGATACATTTACCAATGGTGCAACTCTGTACTTCGAGCACGAACAGCTCGATAAATGGGTGCAACAGCTACAACAAAAAGGCGTTATATTTAAAGAGTTGCCAGAAGATAAACGTTATTTGTGGCGCGAAGCAAAACTGGCCGATCCGAGTGGAAATCAAATCATACTTTATTGGGCGGGAGAAAACCGACTCAACCCGCCATGGCGAGTTGAGCGAAAAGATTAACCAACCTGCGCACCAAATTGCTAACTGCACGATTCATAGCAACTTTATCCTGATAGTCTAAACTACTATCAATACTCTTCATTGCGCGTACGCATATGACGGCAACAGCTGTAGCTGTACTCGCATAACGGTCTGTTAAGGTAATAAAGCATGAACAAGAGCAAGCAAAGTGGTGCAGCTAAATGCCCCGTTATGCACGGCAGTAATACGCGTGTTGGTGATAAACGAACCAAAAACACCGACTGGTGGCCCAATCAACTAAACCTAAAAATTCTTCATTTAAATGATAAAAAGTCCAACCCTTTGGGTGAAGGATTCAACTATAAAAAGGCATTTAATCAGTTAAATTTGGCAGCCGTTAAACAAGATCTCAACCATGCAATGACTGACTCCAAAGATTGGTGGCCGGCAGACTTTGGTCATTATGGTCCGCTGATGATCCGAATGGCTTGGCACGCCGCGGGCACTTATCGAACTGCCGATGGTCGAGGAGGTGCAGCGACGGGAAACCAACGCTTTGCCCCACTCAACAGCTGGCCTGATAACGCCAACCTAGATAAAGCTCGACGCTTGCTTTGGCCTATAAAACAAAAATATGGCAACAGCATTTCATGGGCTGACTTGTTCATTTTGGCTGGAAATGTTGCTTTAGAATCAATGGGGTTCAAAACCTTTGGCTTTGCGGGTGGTCGTGAGGACGTTTGGGAACCCGAAGAAGACGTTTACTGGGGCGTTGAGAAAGAATGGTTAAACAACAGTCGCTACAGTGATGGTCGAGAACTGGAGCAACCACTCGCCGCCGTACAAATGGGTTTGATCTATGTTAATCCAGAAGGGCCCGATGGTAATCCAGATCCAGTTGCATCAGGCAAAGATATCCGCGAAACATTTAAACGTATGGCGATGAATGATGCAGAAACAGTTGCCCTCACAGCAGGAGGGCATACGTTTGGTAAATGCCATGGTGCAGGGGCCGACACACATGTGGGTGCTGAACCTGAAGCCGCACCCATCGAAGAAATGGGCTTTGGATGGCACAACAGCTATGGTGAAGGTAAAGGCGCAAGTACCATTACCAGCGGCATTGAAGGGGCTTGGACACCCACCCCAACTCAGTGGGACAACAGCTATTTTGAGGTATTGTTGGGCTATGATTGGACTCTTTCTAAAAGCCCTGCTGGCGCTAACCAGTGGGTGCCGGTGAATCTTGCTGCTCACCATCATGCGCCAGATGCGCATAACCCGAATCAACGGGCGGGCATTATGATGACCACCGCAGATATGGCAATGCGCGAAGACCCTCAATATCGAGTGATTGCCCAACGTTACCATGACAACCCAGATGAATTCGCAGATGCCTTTGCCCGCGCTTGGTTCAAACTCACTCATCGCGATTTAGGACCCAAATCTCGCTATCTGGGTTCAGAAGTACCCGATGAGGATTTAATTTGGCAAGACCCTATTTCCACTGTCGAGCACGAACTAGTCGACCAACGCGATATTGACTTCCTCTCAGCTCAGATCTTCAGCAGTGGTTTAACCATTTCCGAATTGGTTTACACCGCTTGGTCTTCAGCCTCTACTTTCAGAGGGTCTGATTGTCGAGGTGGTGCGAATGGGGGAAGAATTCGTTTAGCACCGCAAAATCAATGGCAAGTGAATCAACCACAACAATTACAGAAAGTGTTGTCTGTTTTGAGCCAGATCCAACAATCTTTCAATGCATCTCAAACCACCAACAAAGCGGTTTCTTTGGCTGATTTAATCGTTCTTGCTGGCGCAACAGCCATAGAAAAAGCAGCGAAAGATGCCGGTATTGAAACACCTGTGCCGTTTACCCCTGGGCGGGCAGATGCCCAAGCGCAACAGACCGACACTGAGTCTTTTGAAGTGCTTGAGCCTATCGCCGATGGTTTTAGAAATTACCTTGGAGGTCGCTACAATGTGAGCGCTGAAGAACTGTTGTTAGATAAAGCTCAACTGCTTACCCTCACCGCACCAGAAATGACCGTACTTGTCGGTGGTATGCGTGCTTTAAATGCCAATTATGAGCAAAGTCCACACGGTGTATTCACGCATCAGCCTGGCACCTTAACCAATGACTACTTTGTAAATCTGCTTGATATGGACATTCAATGGCGTGCCGACAATGATAGCGCGGATACATTCACAGGTTACCATAGACAAACAGGAGAAAAAAAATGGACGGCCACACGAGTCGACCTGATCTTTGGCTCCAACTCTCAACTGCGTGCTATAGCCGAGGTATATGGCTGCCAGAACAATCAACCTAAGTTTGTACAAGACTTTATTCTGGCATGGAATAAAGTCATGAACGCGGATAGATTCGACTTGCAATAACCCAGTTATCGTCAATTAGAGCACGGAGCTTCCGTGCTCTTGAAGCCTTACTTACCAGGCACTTTGCCCCACTCAGAACACTGCCAATCGTCGCGCTTGCCGGTGTGGTTTTCAAAAATACAAATACCACCCGTAGGCACTTTCAAGTTATTAAACGCAAATTGCTTATCCAATACATGACTGAAGCGCATCAGGCCATTGCTACTGACGAGTAATACCGTCTGCCCTAAGTGCTTTTCAAGTGCATTAGTCGCAAAAGCATGCCAACCTTGCTCTAAGTCGTGCGGCTCAACTAGCCATCCATCTGGTACTTTTGCGTATTGATTCCAATCGTCAATCGCCTTTTTACCTTTTGCCATATCTCCCTGACCTAAGCGCAACATCACAGCTTCCTCGACCTGATTTTCATCTGGCCCATAATCAATTTCGTTCAAGAATGACTCGAATTGGATTGACTGCCCATCGATCCCCAAAGGCTTACAAATAAGCTGCGCAGTTTGAACATGGCGCTTCAATGGTCCACTGTAAATCACATTTGGTACCAATTTACTCGAGCGCAAATACTCCCCAATAGCCGTGCCTTTTTTCTGCTCAACCAAGTCTAAGTCCGTGCGAGCACCAACACGTGTCGGCGTATCTGTGGGTAAAAAAGTATTGCCGTGTCTTACCACGATTAAACGTGTCGTCATTATTTGTTACCTATTGTGTTTAACCAAACGCTTTTTATAAACACAGATCATATTCGCCATCGTGGGCAATGATCTCTTCAGCTCGAGCAATGTCTTCTGGGCTATCAACTCCACTCATACCAGTTCGTCCCTGATAGGAAACCGCAACCATCTTCACGGCAATGCCATTTTCTAAAAAGCGCATTTGCTCCAACCCTTCTGCCGCCTCATAAACACTTTCAGGCAGAGAGAAATAAGTTTCTAGGGCCTGACTGGTATAGCCATACAAGCCGATATGACGCTTGACAGGGGACATATCACTGAGCGTGCGACACTGGTCTTCTTTGCGGATCGCAGGAACGATGTTCTTGCTAAATGTGAGCGCCAATTGCTCGCTCGTCACTTGCACTGTCGTGCCACTAAATGGGGTGATTTTTTTCACTTCTCTTAGCTTATCTAGCTCTTGCCAACTCAATTCAACGTAAGGCGTAAACACTTCCCCCACATTGCTATTTTGCCAAGAGTCTATCAAGGCACTGATAAACCAAGGTGGACAAAATGGGTTATCACCTTGTAAGTTAACAACAAAATCAGGTTTATTTGGCAGTTGTTTGAGCACATCAAAACAACGCTCTGTGCCGCTACTGCACTGTTCAGAAGTCATTATCACCGGTACTTGATGCTGCTGACATAAACTCGATATACGTTCATCATCGGTCGCCACCACATAGTCGCACTCAGTGCGTGAAGCGCATACATAGCGCGCCGTCTCAGCGACACGTAGTAACATCTCTTTGCCAGCTAGTTTTATAAGTGGCTTACCAGGAAGTCTAGTGCTTCCATAACGTGCTGGGATCACAATCAGCGTTTTAGACATTAAAAAGTCCTTAATTTTCAATTCGCATCGGCGCAGCTTAAGCGGAATATCACACTGCCATTATCACCATTATAAAACGTAATTGTCCCCCCTTAAAAGTACCGTTTACTCATTGAGTTCCTCTTTTGAATACGCTTCTCGCTGCCATACGGTAGTCAGTTCATCTAGTAAATGGCTGGCTTGCTCAAAGTCATAATCATCCAATGCGCGAGTAAGACACTCTAACGCCCCTTGAAATCGCGCGGCGCGTAATAGCCCAAATAGCTCTTCCACGACGTCTATGGCATCGGTATCACTGTCTTCAATTAGCTGCTTTAAAGACTGTAACTTTTCTAAGACCAAGCTGTTATCCTCAGATGGGTACTCATCGATACACTCAATCACTGGATTTATAGTCTCCAATGTTTGGCTAACCGCCTCTATCAGTGGCATCAACACCTGATTGAGCTCATTGGCATAAGACGTTATGGGCTGTACCTTGCCAACACATGCATGCTCAAGCTCGCCAGCCAGCCTTTGCACTTGATGCGCACCAATATTGCCTGCTGTGCCTTTTAAGATATGCGCCACTCTTTGAGGACCTTGTGGATCTTGAGGTTCGTTGTTTAATGCGGTTTTGAATTCGGCTAAAAAGCCGCATTGTTTACTCACAAAGCGTTGCAATAACTGGGTGTACAAAGCAAAATCACCATCCGCTACTTGTAACCCTGCCTTGGCATCTAGGCCACTGATATGTTCAAACGCACCAAGTTGTTCGCTAGATACCGAAGGTGCGTGCGTTTGGTAACTTTTGCTTTTCGGATGACTTGGGGTCACCCACTGCACAATCGTCGAGAGCATTTTTGCCACATTGATAGGCTTAAAAATAATGTCGCTCATCCCTTGTGCCCTTACAGCCGTTTGGTTATCAATCGTGACGCTCGCTGTCATCGCTATAATAGGTAGATCAGAAAATTTTGCTTGAGCACGGATCCGCTTGGTGGCCTCATAACCATCCATTTCAGGCATTTGGCAGTCCATTAACACGCCATCAAATGTTTCTTCCTCAAGTATTTCTAATGCTCGCAAACCATTGCTTGCCACTTGCACTTGCGCACCATGCTTCACCAATAGTGCAACGGCTAGCTCCTGATTGAGCTCATTGTCCTCAACCAATAATAAATGCATACCCGCGAGTGGCTCAACAAGCATCTTTGTATCATTTGTTTGGCTATCGTCTCCTTGTTGCTGAGTAATTTGCTCTAAACACCGATAGAGCGAAGAAGGTAAAATCGGCTTGCTGATCAGGCTAAACCCTTTTTCTTCGAAAGACTGATATACCGAAGAGTCAGCATCGTACAGCGACATGATAACAACTGGGCCCCCACCACTGTCTGCTTTTGGCTTTCGCTCAATACGCTCTAATACCGATTGTGCCTTTTCATCGACAAAAATCACATCGTAGTCAGATAAACCGCCTTCAACTTGCGTGAATGAACCAATCGCAATACAGTTGGTTGTAATGCCACTATGCTCTAAATAAGCATTTAAAGCACGACTCGCATATTGGTCATCATCTAGCACTAAAGCAGTTTGAATGTTCGTGTGCAATATCGAAGGTGAGGATTCCTGCCATTGTTCTAATTGCACAGTAAAGGAAAAAGTGCTCCCCACCTGCGGCATACTTTGGCATTGGATCTGCCCGCCCATCAATTCCACCAGCTGTTTACTGATGGCAAGCCCAAGCCCTGTTCCACCATACTTTCGAGTGATTGAGGTATCAGCTTGACTAAACGACTGAAACAAACGCAGCTGCTGCTGCTCACTCATACCAATGCCAGAATCGATAACCGCAAACGCTAGTACCACTTGTTGTGATTCCACCGCTTGCAAAGTCACGTTGATGATAACGTGTCCCCCCCGTTCGGTGAACTTGATTGCATTACTGCCTAAATTCAACAACACTTGACCGATACGTAGCGGGTCTCCTCGCAAACGAGTAGGTATATTCGGGTCGATAGACACGTTGAGCACTAACCCTTGCTTCTGTGCCCTGATAGCTAAAACGTCTAAACTATGAGACACAACATCTTCGATAGAGAAGAGCACCTTATCAATTTCCAGTTTGCCCGCCTCAATTTTAGAAAAGTCTAAAATATCATTAATGATCCCGAGCAAAGATTCACCGCTGCGATGAATTTTTTCCACGTAATTTCGCTGTTTTCGATTAAGCTCTGTGTCCAACACTAAGTGGCTCATACCTATAATCGCATTCATCGGCGTGCGAATTTCATGAGACATATTGGATAAAAAATCAGATTTAGCTTGAGTGGCACTCTCCGCATTCTCTTTGGCGTGCTTTAGTGCATTTTCCAACTTTTTAGCATCAGAAATATCCATATTAATGCCAAAAATACCTTTTATTTGCTGACGTCCCTCGCGATAAACTCGCCGACCAATGCTCAAGATCCACTTCCACTGTTCATCAGCAGTACGCATTCTAAATTCACAGCGAAACATTGGCGTTTGTTTTTTCAAGTACGCCACTAACGTTTGCTCAACATGAGCAAAATCATCAGGATGGATCAATACGCGCCATCGCGTTGAGCTGGTTCCATATTTAGATTCCAATTCCCCATCCAAGTACCCAAGCATAGTTGACCAAATGTTGTTAGTAACCAACATATCTCGCTCACTATCCCATTCCCACATGCCCGCATTAGCACCTTGCATAGCAAGCTCTAATCTCTGCTCTGCATCTTTAAGTTCACCGTAAGACAATGAATTAGCTAACGCCACAGCCAAATGGTTACCAACCACACGTAATATATTGAGCTGTGATTCGCTATACGCCCGTGCTTCATCCGACTGCACCATTAAAACACCAACCACTTCCCTATCAACAATAAGCGGCATACAAAAAGCTGTTTTTGTTTGTTCACCATTGACGCAATCAGCTGCGCTCAAAGCATAATCACGCCAGCGCTCGGGTATATCGGCAAAAAACTCTCGTTCATAACGAATGCTATATGTATCTGGTGAGTTTTGTTCGTAAGCATATGCGTCTAACAAACTAAATGAACGCCCCTCTTTTTCAGCAAAGATATATTCGATCTGCTGAGTTTTTGCATGATAAATGCCAACAGCGCATAAATTACAAGACACTGTAGTGGATATATGATCATAGATGGTTTGGCAGATCACCTTCATATCGTGAGAAGCTGCGGCGTCTTTTCCTACCTCTCCAAGCACCAGTATATCTTGCGTTCTTTGCGCTATTTTTTGCTCTAATCGTTGACTGGCAAGACTCAAACGCTTGAAGCGCCAAGCTATTATTGCACCTACCAATATCACAAATAAAATAGGTGTGATAATTTGAAACCAACGCGTTTGATACCATGCTGGAACTCGAATGACCCGTATCGCGATACCTTCACGATTCCAAACACCATGGTTATTACTCCCTTGCAATCGCAGTTCATACTCCCCAGGAGGAAGATCTCTAAAGGTGACAGTATGATCAGCGCTAATATCACTCCAAGTTGAGTGATAACCATACAACCAAGTACGGTAACGGTTATCTTGTGTTGCTTGATAATCTAATGCAGCAAAATGCACTGTTAAAGTATGTTCATTAGGGCGCAGGGTAATTGCTTGTGATACATTGGCGAGTCGCTGATTATCAACCCAGGCTTGCGTGAACATCAGTTTAGGGGCTTTACCATTTGCGATCACTTCTGTTGGCTTAAAGCGGGTAATACCATCCACACTTCCAAAAATGATCTCATCTTCATACATGACCTGAGCGCGCGCCAAAAAGTGGTTATTGGCCAAACCATCATTCACGGTAAAGTGGTGAAATACTTGCCTATCAATATCTAGCTTGTATATGCCTGTGCTCGTCGCTAACCACAAAAAACCCTGTTTATCAGCAATCATAGATTTTATATTGAGTGGCACATCTGATGCTGTGTGGGTATAACGGGCAAACTGTTTTTTGCGCAAGTCGTAGCTTGTCAAACCGCCGCTGGTTGCGAACCAAACTCTGCCAGCATGTTCCATCGCTGCGCTCACATAATTGTCGCTTAGACTCGCATTGTCACTGTGAGAAACAAATTGCACAGGTTCTGAACCATCCAAATTTGCCCGATATACCCCCTCACCATCCGTACCAACCCAGACATGCTGATCAGTGCTGATAACTAAAAAATTGGCTTCGACGTGAGGCAAAATCGTTTCAGGCTTTTGCGTGCCGATATGCCAACGTATCACCCCTTTTTGACCCGTCAACAAAAGCCATGCAGCCCCTGTGTCATCAAAAGTAAGGTCATCCACGCCATGCCTCACCTCGTCTAACCAACCCAACTCAACCACATTCAGCTCTTTGCCAACTTCATCCACCTGATACAAGCCAAAATTAGTAGCTGCAAATAATTGCCCTTTTTGATCCCGTGCCAGCTTATGCACACGCAACCGGTAGTCTTCTGTCAACGCCTGAGAACGAGCAAATGGTGTAAACCGCTCTTCACCATCAAAATGAACAAGGCCCCGCCCTGTTCCCAGCCATACCCCTCCCTGCGACGCCTTCGCAATACTCTGCACTTGGCGAAATAGTCCTGACAATAAATAATTCTGTAAGTAATCTCGGTGAGATTTAAAAATGGGTGGATGCGGATACACTTTAATAACACCTGAATATCGCGTTGCTGCCCAAAGCAATCCTGTTTCATCAACCATCACCTCACGTACATCCCGACTGGGTAATAACGCGAGCTCCTTCGCATGTGGCGTTTTGATGAACTCCCGCAGCATCACCGAAAATCGATACACACCTGCAAAAGTAGACAACAAGATATCACCTTGTTGATATTGAATACTGGAAACACTCGGTAGCCCACCTGAGGGCAAGTCAAATGTTTGATAGTGTCTTGTCCTTGGCGAAAAAAGACCGAAACTCCGTCTCGTTGCCACCCACATACGCCCTTGTTCATCAAATGAGACTTGTCGTACTTCATTGTGATCAAGCTTGCTGGTACTCGTATCAAAACTATGTATCTGACCACTGTCTCTATCGAGATAATGCAGTCCATGGGACGTCCCTACCCAGATCAATCCCTGCTTATCTTCGCTTATACTCCAAACTCGGTTTTTCCCTTCGTGGTGAGGGTCTTGTTTTGCATAATTAAAGCGCTTAAAGCTTTCCTGATCAGGCAATAACTGATTAAGTCCACCGCCGTTAGTGCCAACCCATAAAGTGCCATCTCTACTTTCAAAAAGTGTTTGCACCTTATCTGAACCCAGTGTGTTGCCATTTTGCTCATCAAAGCGAAAGTGTTTGAAGGTTTGATTATCTAAGAATAGGTTGAGCCCTCCACCCCAAGTGCCAGCCCACAAGCGACCCTGACTGTCGAATAAAATGGTCGCCACGCTATTGGCAGATAAAGAATGAGGATCTTGCCTGTCATGTTTAAAAGTAACAAATTGATAGCCATCATAACGCATAACACCATCAGCGCTGGCAAACCACATAAAGCCTTGAGGATCTTTAGCCAATGCGTAAATCTGGGGATTAGAGAGACCATTATAAGCAGAGATGTGTTCTATTTTTAAATCGCCACGACCTAGTGCTAGCGTGTTGCCTGATATGCATATCAGTACAAGGCAAATACAATAAGCAAATAAATTAATGCATGAATTGAAAGGATGCAGCGTTATCACTCAATACTCCTAATTGGCCACATAACCATCGTGATGCTTTAGCGGATATAGCAATAAAGTTAAATTATAACAGTGATAAAGGATATTTACCCTGCACCGCTCGTCGATTGAGCTTTAAGCGATTACAATGAAAAGACTAAGTTGCCAATTATGTGCTGATATGACCGATAGAACCAAACCTCTTTGCGTATTAATTGTTGAACCCTTCGACACCATCCGCACCATGATCACTCAAGTTGTCAAAGAGCTAGGCAATGTTAAAATCATACAGAGTCCAAATGGCAAAGACGCGCTTGAGAAATTACAATATCACGATGTCGGACTCATTATTGCCGGGTGGCAACTACCCAATATAACTGGCTTAGAATTTTTAAAGCACGTACGCACAACAGCACGCACTGCCACCACCCCTTTTCTTATGACCTCTTCAACCATAGAGCAAAGCCATGTTGTTAAAGCCATTCAATGTGGTGTGTCTGAATTTGTGGTCAAACCCTTTTCCAGCAAAATACTTCAATCACGTATTCAGCGAGCACTCACTCGCCCCGTAAGGACTTATCGAGATGATGAGCAAAACGTCGCTGAAGATGCAGCTGATGAGCAAATACAGGTACTCATCGTTGATGATGTCGCCGATAATATTAAAGTGATCAGCGATATTTTGCGCAAGGACTATAAAGTAAAAGCCGCACTCAACGGCGCAAAAGCGTTACAACTGTGTCATAAAGAACCTCAACCTGACATCATTTTACTCGATATTATGATGCCTGAAATGGATGGGCTTGAAGTATGTCGGCGTTTAAAACAAGACCCCAATACACAGCATATCACCGTGATATTCTTATCAGCATTAGAACAAACCGAACATATTGTCAGCGGTTTAGAGTTAGGGGCCGTGGATTATATCACTAAGCCCGCCAACCCTGCGATCGTCAAATCAAGAGTCCAAGCCCATTGTCGCAGTATTGAATCGAATCGTCTGATGCGTAATCAAATTGATACCATGCTAGAAAATGCACGGCTGCGGGATGAATTTGATAGCATGAACCAAACAGAATTGGCTAAACCAATAACACAAATACAACAAGCCACCGAACAATTGGCCGACAATCTGCACCAGCCAGATCATGCTAGACACTGCATTCAAGCAATTCAGCAACACTGCACTCAATTGCAATTAAACCTTGATGGTTTATCTGCATTGACCCAAATTGAGCGTAATGATTATGCGTTAAACCCACAATCACATAACCTAGCCTTTGTTATTGATGATGTGTTGGCCAGCTTTTCAGAAACCTTGAAACACCAGCAACGCCATGTCAAAGCAGATGTCCCAGAATATCTCGAGTATTATGGGGAGCTAACGCTTACCCATACATTGCTCAGCCAATTACTTAAAAATGCAATTGAAGCCTCAAGGCATAGCCCAATCATTCACATTGGGGCAGCCCAAAGCAATGAGCAAGTGGTTATTACTATTAAGAATTCAGATCCAATTCCACAAGCAGTAAGAACGCAATTTTTTGATAAGTTTGTCAGCCATGGCAAACCGCATCATATGGGAATGGGCACCTACACAGCTAAACTGCTATGCGTGGTACAAGGCGGAAGCATAGACTTTCACACAGACGATGAACTTGGCACCGAAGTTTACATACACCTACCTTTGGGTAAATAATCGCACCCAAGGTTAAATAATGACAGAAGGGCTACTTGATCACTTTTAAATAAGAGGGGGTGGGGGTTGGTCTAAGCGGAATCTGCGTAGAATCAGCTAATGTTTCAGCCCGAAGTGCGCTCACCTGATTAAAAATCGTTTTAACACCATAATACTGCTCTACATCATCTTCACTTTCAAGCAGTTCACCCAGTTCCATAACCAGATAGTAAGCAGTATTTTGTAAGTCTTCAGGCACGTTTTCTTCTTGTTTACGACTGGAAAAGAGACGTCGAACAATTTGCTCTAACCAATTGCAACCATGGCCTTGCACTATCATCCCAACCGCCAACACAAGTGCGATGAGGATCACAACAAAAGCTATAATTAACGGCTGCATATAATACGCCTCCCAAGTGCGCCAAACTAAAGAACAAAATATTTACCAAATATTAACCCCGCTTTTAAACGGGTGTCAATTGTATTTCCCCATCAAAAATATGCTTTTTTCTTGAGGGTGTATATGAAGATATTTATATTAACCCAGAAGTTAATAAATAGAACCCTTTATCTTATAAAAATGATAAAAAAACTTTATAAATCAGTATTGAGTTAGTAGGTTACTTGTTTATAGCCATACCAAAGTTTATGAAATAGCAGAAAAACTCTACTTAATAGCAATAAATTTGCCATATAAATAGCGCACTGGGTAACCAGCTAATACGTATAACGCTAACGTATTCACTATCACGATTGCGATACCGTAAATGTTGTACTCATAGAGTACGTGTATGTCTAAATACCCTCTTAAAACCAATTGAGTAAAGTTCAAACTACACCCAGTTAGCACAAGATACATAATCGCTCTCGCTTCTCTCGAAAAGCTACAACCCTTTATTCGGTGTACCACATACAGTGTTAAAAGGTACAAGAAGCCATTACACATTAAAGCAAGATAAAACAGCTTTCTTCTGTCGATAACATCTATTTGTAAGGCGATAAGTTCAGAGCCAATCTGAAGACCTTGAGCCCCAAAAAAAAGTGCAGCCCCAGAAACAATGAAAAAGGAATATAGGAAATGCTCTTCTGATGATTTTAGTGTGTGCCCTTTTAACAATGAGATAGAGGGGGCCTTTTCCCAATAGATAAACAAGGTAACAATAAAGCAGATATATTGAAGCGTTAAAGTAACATCACTAATGGGAACATACAGCGCTTTCATCTTGCCTCTTCTACTCTAACGCGCTCACAAATGGTATGGTTAGAACTGTTTTTTCGAAAGCATATTACGATTATTTTATCACCTTCAAATTGGCTTTCTTATTCCCTTGCTTAGAATTCTCAAAATCATGATCTTCATATTCATCAACTTCATACTCGGAGGTCTCCGCGTGTAATTCAGTGACTTTAGATAAAGCCTTCTTGACGCCTTTTTGTTGAGCAAATTCATCTTTTTCAAGTGCTTCGCCCAGTTCCATCATAATATGGTAGGCTTGACTCTGCAGCTCTTCTGGTGGGGAGTCATCGTCCTTTTTTCCGAGTAAGATTTTTCGGATCCCCTGCTCAAACTTAAGTCTCCTCTGCCCATGTATGATAGCCATCAATACAAGTCCAAACGAGATAACCATAAGCACAATACCAATGATTAGTGGTTGCATCCTGACACCTCCGTGTGTTGCTGAAACAAAGTTAATGAGCACAAAAATAACAAAGGTAGAGCCATCCTAAAAAGTCGCATCATGTCTCTTGCTGGAATTTTTTTAAAAAGCATTAAGCCATACATTGTAATGCCCAATATCATCGCAAATCTCGCCAATACAAAAATCAACCACACCTCAATTGCGATAAGCTAAAAACACATCTTGATCAAAAAAAACACCAGCTATTTATGTTGGTAGCTGTGAGCAAATACACTAATTAGCAACAAAGCACGCAGAGATGTTAGAACTTCTTTACATAACTGGCAATAGAAAGATGTATCTCAGATTAAGGGTATCATTTATTTGGTCACACTTAAATCAAGAACATTGTTAATGTAACGCAACGATTTTGAATAAGTTTTTCAAGATAAAATTAATACAAATAAAAATCAGATAAAGCGAACACAAAACAGTGAAACAAAGTCTCTGACTTATCACTTTTGCATTTCTTGCATAGTTCTATCTGTGCAGTGCTCTAGCTTCTTAGGCAAACAGTAATGATAATCCAAGTAATATTGATCTTTAAAAGGTCGTTGCCCTTTAACAATGAAATGATACAACAGTTCAGCGCCTTTCATACCCATTTCGAAAGGTCTTTGCCCGACATTCTCACTGGATAAACTGGCTTTTAAAGCCTCTAATTGCAGCTGCTCTGTATCAGCAGAAATAATGCTGATTTGTTTATTTTGTATTTGTTTCTTAAAAGGCTCAATTGTTTCCATATAATCAGGATTAAACTGTGCAAATCCAGCTACCGCCAAAAATATTGGAGAGTTAGGGAGTTTTATCATGCTCACTAACTGCTTTAAAGCATCATCCCTTCTGCCCATGGTAAACAATGGACAACGAGGGTGTTCGACCCAGCCACTTGTTCCCGTTAATCGCTCACTGCTGCCTGACAAAGCAAAACGAACGCCTTCAATCCTTTCATTCAAGTTTGGGGTGGTTTGATGTCCAGATTGGATACAAATAGATTGAATTACTTCCCGCTTATACTTTTTCGCAACTTCGCCTAGCGCCTTGCCAAAATCGAAGTTATTAGTTCCGACATATGCCAAACGATATTGCCTATGTTGAGCTAGCAGATCTGAGTCAAAGGTCACCACAGGAATACCTTTCTTAAATGCAGCCTTCAGTGCGCCTTCAACTAAATAGAAGGAATCTGTCGTGGAGATCAATAAGCCATCGACCCCCTTTTGGATTAAATCATTGACAATCAGTACTTGAGTGCGAACATCTTGATAATCATCAGCGCCATCATACACACATTCAAGTTCCTTTTGAGTCTCAGCAAACGCCTCACACCCACGATGAGACTTTTGATAAAAGCTATCATTTTTCGTTTTACCGACTACCCCAATTTTAATATTTGCATTGACCGTGCAAGAAAACACTGTCCACATTAAACATGCTAGCAAAAGGAGCGCTTGCTTGATTAATTTCAAGAATTCGCACTTAACCACTTGCATCACTTACTCGTTACCAAGCGCGCCGCTAAACCAAAAAAAACCAACGCAAGTAAACCATCCACATGACGACTTAAACGCGCATTTTTGTTAAAAGTAGTCGATAACTTACTAAAAGAAAGAACAAACATTGCATTTATAAACAATGTGAGTGTACTTAATATCACCCCGAGAGTGAAGATTTGCCCTACCATAGGTAATTGTGTCACGGTAAATTGGGGTAAAAATAAGCTAAAGAATAGCAGTGCTTTAGGGTTTACTAGGTTGCTCAGCAGCCCTTGCAAAACTAACTTTCGATGGCTATCTATCGTTTTAACAACCTCCCCATGACTAATTTCACCATCACGCCAAGCGTTTAACATACCCACACCCAGCCAAATGAGATAAAGCGCACCAACAACTTTAACCCCCACAACTAATGGGGGTAACGCTTGCATAAGTTGACCCAGCCCAAAAGCCACCAATGTAGTTTGAATAATGCCAGCCAAAAAAATACCTACAGCTAGCATTAGGCCAGGTATAAAACCACGTGTTGAGGAGTAGCTAGAGAGCAATAAAAGGTCAGGGCCAGGAGAAATGGCTAGAAAGAAAACAGCTATAAAAAAACCGGCAAGATTGATACATCTATCATGAATTCATTCACTTTTATTATCGTTTTTAAGTATCGCAAAGCCCAATATTAAATTACAAGCATACTAGCTGATCACCAAACATTAGACTTACACCAGTCTAATCGCTAATCAGTCTACTCGTAAATAGATTAGTAAAAATCGCACTAATCCTATGGATTTAATATAGCTTACTCAAAATCATGCTGATCTAAAATAGTGCATAATGGCGTCATTTTGATTAATCAAACATCATTTAGCTCGCTAGTTTTTCGCAAAGCTGTCTTCGATGTTGTAGCTCCAGATGAGTGCGTATTCGTGCTTGCAATATTACAGTCGAACACGGTTTGTGAATAAAGTCTGACACCCCAGCGCTAAACGCAGCTTCAACTAAGTCAGTGTTAAAATCCGCAGTCATTAAAAAAATGGGAGTACTAGCAAAATCGGGCTCCGATTGTATTTTTTTGACGAGCTCCACACCTTTAATATCCGGCAAGCCGTTATCCACAATGACCAAATCGGGTTTTTGCCAAAGCTGCGCCATTGCATCGTGGCCATTAATTGACATAATTAAATCATATTCATCTGACAGTATGCCGTTAATATAAGTCAGGGTAGATACATCATCCTCAATGACTAAAATAGTCGACGTTTTTGTTTTCATCGTCATGCTTGCTCCTCCTTAATTTTCCATGCCAGCTCAATCTTATCTAATAACAATCTCGCTTGAGAAAAGTTGAACGTTTCAACGGCTTGTTTAAACTGTTCAACACTTACACGGTCTACCCAAAGTGCATTTGATACAAATTGTGATAATAGCGCAGGCTCGACAAAACGACTTTTCATCACTAGCGTTTTCACCTGCTCCAAACAATCAATGAACTCACTATTTCCTGACCCATTAGCCACTATGGTTCCCACTGTCGCACTGGCGTCTTGCTCATGCAGCACTGTATTGATTTGATTTAATAAAGCATTAAGTTGCCCTTTTAAAGCTTTAAGTGGTCCTTGGTGGCCAAGATTTAACGCTTGTTGCAACTTGCTTGATTGCGAGTAAATTGCAGTGGCGTAAATATTGCCTGCAGCACCTTTTAGTTTATGGGCTAATTGCGCAGCTTGGGCGTAATTTTCTTGTTCTATTTCATACTCAATGCGTTGAACCCAATCAGCAAAATCATTAGAAAAGTGTCGTAAACAGTTTTGGTATACCATTTGATTGTGACCAAAATTAAGCTTAACAGCCTCTATATCTATATCATCATGCAACGCACTCAAATCCACCTTGCTATCGGCAGAAGCAACTCTTGGTTGTGCTTTATCGCTCCCTGGATAGTCTTTCTGTGGTATATATTCTTTTAATACGCTGGCCAGTTGATAAATTTGAATCGGTTTAGCCAAATGGGCATTCATACCACTGTCGATTGCAGCTTGTTTGTCTTGCTCGAATACGGCCGCCGTCATTGCAACAATAGGTAAATGTTCTAATCCCTTCAGCGCGCGGATTTTTTTTGTTGCTTCTAAACCGTTCAGGATCGGCATGTGAAAATCCATTAGAACTGCGTCATAATGATTACTACGCACAGCTTCCACCGCCTGTGCACCATTAGACACAACATCCACCTGTAATCCAAGAGTTTCCAGCAGGTCAACAGCCACCACCTGATTTGTTTCAACATCTTCTGCTAACAGCACCTTAGCACCAACTATGTTTTTTGTTTGCTCACGAGACAACTGCACTAAATTGGTATCGCTAGCATGTAAGGGCCTCTGCCCATTTGAGTTGATCGCATCAAACAAACGTGAAGGCGTTGGTGGGTGCGTGACAAAAGTAGCATGTAAATTAATCAGAGCAAGGTCATCAATGTAGTTTTGCGCACTGATCACAGTGAGTATGTTTTGAGTCGCGCTGTGTAACTGCCGCCATTGACGACACAAATTCACAACTTGGTCATAGTCACTTTCATCAGCAAGGTGTATCAATAAATTATCAAACGCCTGAATGTCCTGAGTCAAGGAATCAGTCGCTTGCGCCAAGCTATGATAACTAACTGTTTTTATTTTCCACTTTTCAAAATATTCAACTACTGTGTGATGCAAATCATGGTCAGCAATAACCACAAGTACTCGCTTTTTATCGGCAACTAGGTCGGAGTATCTTTTTGCATTGGCTTGTAAATCGAATTCAACTTCAAAGAAGAACTCAGCACCTTTACCTTTGGTACTTCTCACCTCAATGTGCGATCCCATCATACGCAATAGACGCTGCGAAATACTCAAACCAAGGCCACTGCCGCCATACTCTCTTGTCGTCGACATATCTGCCTGACGAAAGGGCTTAAACACATGTTCAATTTGCTCATCACTTAGACCGATGCCCGTATCAATGATGGAAAAACGTAGCTTGCACGCTGAGCGAGAAGCGTCAACAAACGACACATCAATGCTAACGGTTCCAGCTTGAGTAAACTTGATGGCATTGCTCACAATATTTCCGAGTACTTGCCCGATGCGTAGTGCATCACCGATAAGATCGATATACACATCTGGACGCACATTTAACTGTAATGTGATGCTTTTGCTGTGCGTCACAACACCATATAGATCAACGAGCTTATCCAGCACTTCATCCAGCTTAAACGGCTCATTAATTACCCTTACTTCTCCAGCTTCTAGCTTAGAAAAGTCCAAAATGTCATTCACTATGCTCACTAATGACTCGCCAGCATTGCACGCGCTATGGATCATACGAGCCTGTTTCTGTGGCAAAGGCGCATCCATCAATAAGGTCAAAATACCGATAATGGCATTCATGGGAGTGCGTATTTCATGGCTCATGTTTGCTAAAAACTGACTCTTAGCGAGATTGGCTGACTCGGCTGTGCGCATTGCTTTTTGCAAGCGCTCTTCTGCTTCTCGCTGCTCAGTCACATCTTGCACCATACCTACAATTCGAATTGCAAACGCTTCACTAAATACACTATCTGCCACATCTGGCGCTTTTTGCGGCACCATAACAACTCGCATATCTCTTTGTTTATCTTTGTCATTTTTTGTTCTATATAATAATACGACCGTTTCACCATCTCGCTCACAGCAAGTTAAGCCATCTACAAAGGTTTTTCGATCATCTGGGTGAATATGCTCTAACCATTGCTTCATGGTTTTTTCTTCTCGATAAGCATTACCATCCCAGACGTCAGTTGGCCTATCGGTGACAATGACTTTACGATGCTTGTCCCAATACCAAAAAGCCATTGCCCCTGCTTGACACGCCAACTCAACTCTTTGTTTAAAATCTTGTAACTGTAATCGGTTGCTGTTTTCTTCGGTTACGTCTCGCAAACTCACTACCGCGACATTTTCTCCATCAAGCTCCGCATGCCCCAAACTCACCGACACATCTTTACGCTCGCCAAACTTATTATGGGCTTGCACTATTCTGCCTTTTGCCATGAGCCGATTGTCAGGTGAGTTAAAAAACATGCGTCTTAAACAACGGTGCTCAGCTCGAAAACCTTCTGGCATTAAGTCTTCCACTGACATGCCTTCTAATTCGTCACCATAGCCAAAAAATAATTTCGCACATACGTTTGCTTTAAGAATTATTCCGCTTTGAGAAACAGACAAAATACAGTCGGGTGTAATATCAAGCAGCGTTTGTAAATTTTGCCTTGAATTCTCGAGCGCTTGCGCTCTTTTCTGCAATGCTTTGACTAAAGAAATCGCCACAAGCACCAGCAGTAACATGGGCAAAAGAGCTGCGTAGCCAAAATTGAGCTGCGTTTGCACATCACCTAACTTTGCTTCAGCAAGCTCGTTGTGTTGACGATAATCACTCAGCACACGACTGGTCAATGAGTCTAATGCTTGCAGAATAGGTTCATTGTCAAACGCAATCAGTTTTTGTACTAGCAAGGCGCTGCTTTCGCTGCCATCTCGTGAGCTAATATTTAACAGACTTTGTTCGTAATTCTCGAGCGTTGAAGCAATGAGCAATAAGGATGCCTCCTCGTGCTTTTGCGCGTGACGAGTGAGTGACATTAAATGTAATTTTGCAGTGGCAAGATTATCGCTGGCCGTATCAAGATAACGCTGCTCATTGGTAAGCGCGTAATTCTTTAAATTATGCACAAAACCACCAGAGCCAATCGCAGACTGCAAATAGTACAAGTCTGTAAAATCTCGCTCCCTGACGTGTGACGTGCGGGCGACATTCTGAGAATAGCCCTCTATCTTAGCCTTAATACTGATCACCCAAGCCGCTAAAGCAATCGCTGCGGCTAAAAATAACAACATGGTAATGATGAGCTGCTTTTGATTTTTCATGAAAAAGACCTAAACCCCATCACCTTACCCAGTATAGATGTGCCTAGGGGCGCTTCACACATCCTTCGCGCTGCAAGTTATCGCTTAAAATTAAGCTCCTCGTACGAAGCCATGAAAAAATAAGCGTGAGTCGTAAAAAGGTTAGCGGCTATTTCACACAGCTATTTCGTCTAAAGATGGCTCCTTTGATTTACAAAGGGGTACGCTGAACATGTTGTAAACTAATAACTTTGAGCGTAGACCATTATTTGCGCGACTCAAACTTTGTTAGGCATAATTAAGCAATCTACATCCTTTTGAGGGATTAATTAGCAAATCCCCGCCTCTGGTTAGGGTGGTATAGTCAAAGAAAAGCATGCTCCTTGACCTAACTCAGGCGTAATATTTTGAAAACTCAAGTCACCCTGCAGGCTTTCGTTTGCGATCAGTTTAGACATATATAGGCCCCCCCCGTCCTTCTCCATGCTTTTTGGTCGTGAAGTAAGGCTCAAAAATCCGTGACACAACGCTATCTGGCACTCCCCCAGCGTTACCTTGAACTCGCACTTTGCCTTGTTCGAGTACGATTTTGATCTGCTTATTCTCAACTTGAGACGCTTTAAATGCATCCTTCGCGGTGCTTATCAAATTAAGTAAAACCTGTTGTACTTCTGATTTATAGCTCTGAATTTCAAGCTCAGGGCCTTTCACCTCAACCTGAATTCCATGACTGCTCATTTGAGCCTGTTGCATCGACAACACCTGCTCTACCGCATCACGCAAACAAAACGTTTGTTTTTTTGTCTATTCGAAAGAAATTACGAAAGTCATCAATGGTTTTGCTCATAAAAGTGTTGGTGGTCATACTCTCTTGTACGAACTCAGCCTGCTTAACCTGATATTCTAGGGTTTGAATACGAATAGCCAATTCATTCAATGGCTGTCGCCATTGATGTGCTATCGACCCTATCATTTCCCCCATCGATGCCAATTTAGCATGTTGTGTAAGTACACTGTCGCGACGCTTATCTTCTAAAAATTGCTGATAATGATCACTTTATCACTCATAAAGCAAAGTGTTTGCTCTCAGAACATCTAACACGCATGATCCTCTTCTAAATCCTCTAGCGCGAGATCAAACTCCAGCACACCGCCGATTTTTGAAATATGCGAAAGCAGTGCATTCATCGCACTTGCTCTACCTTAAAACCAACATACTCATAAGCTTTTGTTATCGCATCTTTCAGAGTGTTAGTCGTCACCAGCTCGCTCACGTCCATACCCAAATTCACAATATTTCTTGCGATCATCGGCGAAATGCCTGAAGTAAAATAGTGCTTCCTCATTATTTCAAAGTATCTTTCCTCCCTCGTTTCAATACACTGATTGCAAAAGCATATGATAAAAAGCTTCTTTTTTGATAACGAAGAAATATTGACCGATACGCTATGCTTTCACTGCCAGCCTTAAAATCATGATACCAATCCGCAATCACACTTGATCATCTTGAAGGATTAAACCTGACGCTATCTGCGTTCAAAATAGACCTAGAGTTAAACGGACCGGTATAACACCATGACATTAATTACCTTTTCCGCATAAATAAACAAAACCGTCATACTAAAAAAATATCTTAGTGTTTTCAGAATAAACCTCTTTAAGGAACAAATATGAAATCCCTCAATCTGTCAACACTCGCTATTGCCACAATGCTCGCTTTAACTGGGTGTAATGATGGTAATAACGGCAAAGATGGTGCCAATGGTATCGACGGCCAAAATGGCAGTAATGGCGAAAATGGCCTGAGCAGCTTGGTATTGCAAACGCAATTGGCCACAGGTGACGCACAGTGTTGGTTAGGTGGTGTGAAAATTGAATCTGGCTTAGACACAAATCGTGATAACACCTTAAGTAGCGAAGAAGTCATGGATACTTCCTATGTGTGTAACCCCGATAATTTTGCCAGCAACGGCGTACGTTTACCCTATTCAGTACTTAGAAATGACCTTGAAAACGGCAGTATTGCAGGTTCAACCTTTGAAGTACGCAATGGCGGCTATGGCTCAGACATGGATGCTCACCCGAGCAACCCGATGCAATTCTATGCGCTGACGGACCGTGGCCCAAATGCCACGTTTACGGGTGAGCAGGGCAAAGGCAAAATATTTCCAACCCCTGACTACACTCCACGTATCGGCTTATTTGAAGTACAAGCAACGGGCTCAATTAAGCTAGTCAAAAATATTCTTTTGAAAGACAAAGCGGGCAATGCGATCAGTGGATTACCCAATAGCTCAGCGATGGGTGGCACGGGCGAAACGCCTTACGATGCCCAAGGTACAGTGATCCGAAATGATATGAGCAAGCCGTACGATGAAGCCACGAACCCAATTCGCATCGATGATTATGGTCTGGATGCAGAAGGCCTTGTAGCGATGAGCGATGGCACATTTTGGGTGAGTGACGAATATGGTCCGCATATAGTGCATTACAGTGCAGAAGGCGTCGAGTTAGCACGTATCAATCCGTTCAGCGACGATACGCGTAACATGCACACCCTACCCGCAGAGTTTGCGAACCGATGGGCAAATCGCGGCATGGAAGGTCTAACTATCACACCAGATGAAAAAACACTGGTCGGTATCATGCAATCAAGCCTTGATAACCCAAGTAAAAACCGTACCAACCTCACCCGTATCGTGACAGTCAATATTGAAACGGGCGAGACCGCACAGTATTTGTACAAGCAAGAAAAAGGGTCGAATTCAAACTCCGCAATCAAAGCACTGAGCAACACCCAATTTTTGGTGTTAGAGCGCGATGGTAAATTCTATAACCTCGATAACACAGCGATGAAGCGCGTATATAAAGTTGATATCAGCAATGCCACTAACTTAGAAGCTGTGCCGGCGGGTGGCGAACTCAAGCAAGATGCTCAACTTGGCTTAACCATCGCAGGCAGTACACTTGAACAAGTTATCAGCAAAAATGCGCTGGAGGGGGATTATGCTGCTGGCTGGGCAAAGCTGGAAGCTAAGGGCATTAAGCCTGCACAAAAGCTAGAACTTATTGTCGATATGGTCGCCGAAGTTGGCTACCCACACGACAAAATGGAAGGTTTGTGGCTCATCGATAATAATCGCCTTGGGGTGATCAACGATGACGATTTTGCCACTTGGTCAACAGGTGGCGTACTCGAGCAAAAGTATCTCGACGCCAACCAATCCGTGATAGATGGCAATACGCTTTATATCGTCAACGGATTAAATCTAAGTGCAACAAACTAATAATCAGGCCGCATTTGCGGCCTTTTTTATATCTTTAAAAAAGGCATTTAACAATGAGAAAAGCCACGCTTTCATTCACACTAGTTAGCCTTGCCCTGTGCATTCAGAGCGCTCAGGCAAACCCAGATGTGACATCCAGAGAATATAAACTTTTACTCGACCCAAGTCTGTTTAGTTACCAATACGAAGCAAGCCAAGTAACCCGTTATTTCTCTGCATTTAAAGCCAATGTAGAGCAGGCGATAGCGCGCGACGTTACAGGCTCAATGTCACTCAACAAAGTACGTACAGTGAAGTTTTTTGATACGGCTAATAGCTGTCAACTAAGCGAAATAGGATATGTCTTTCGCGAGCGCATTGAGAGTGGTAATTCAGAAGTCACCTTAAAGTTTCGCAGCCCTGATCGCTACATCGCTGATTTTGAAGATCTCTCCAGTGCCACCAGCGGCGCCGAAACCAAGCTCGAGTCTGATGTAGGCGTAAAGGGCAGCGACACGTTCAAAGTGATTTATGGTCATTCAACCAAAGCCCCCAATACTCGCACGATTAACGATTTTAAAGACATTAACACTCATTTTCCTGGCTTTGAATCAGAGTACGGCTTTAGTGATTCACTCGCTTTAACACAGGTTGGTAACCTAACCATTCATGAACGCGTCTACAAGGGTGCCGAAATTGACTTAGGCTCGATTGATGCCAAACTCAGCGTCACGTTGTGGTATGCCGGTGCGCCTCCATCCAGCTCAGTGCCTTTAATCGCCGAAGCGTCATTCAAATATGAAGACAACAGCGCCTATTACACGCAAAAAGTAGTTAAACGAGCAAAACTTGCGTTTGAAACTATGCAAACTTTAACCACATGGAATGCCACCAGCTCAACAACCAAAACGCAAACCGTTTATCAATACAACAGCAATTTTTGTAATTAATGCGACTACTCAGCCTGATGTGCAAACATCCACTGCGCCCTGTTTGCACTTCGCTGTTAACTTCAAAGCATGAAGAGGTTTTGTTCTAAATCTAACAAACGTTTTTTAAGCGCCAACCCACCGCCATAACCTACCAGCTCACCTTGTGAACCAATAATGCGATGACATGGCACAATGATGGACATCGCATTAGCACCATTGGCCGTACCCACCGCTCGCACCGCGTTTTCATTATTAATCGCCTGCGCCAACGCTTTGTATGTGGACACTTGCCCGTATTCGACGTTCATCAGAGCATGCCAAACCGACTTTTGAAAATCACTGCCTACAAATAACAGCGGTAAATCAAACTGCTTGCGATTTCCCATAAAGTATTCTTCAAGCTCAGTTTTTGTTTGCTCTAGAACGGCATCATTTTGCTCAACATAGTGGGCACCTAAGCCTTTTTGAATGCGATTATCTACTGAGTTACGCATTTTTCGATAGCGAAAATCACATAAGCAAAGTTTATTGTCGGCACTACCAAGAATAAACTCGGCGTAAGGGTGCTTAAAATATTGAATATTAATTTGTTGCAAGCCGGCTCCTTAATTAAACAAAGGTGCACACGCTTGTTTAGCGAGCACCGTCGTAAACATGTTAGCCAATGTAATGTGCATTGCACTGTGAGCAAAATTTCCCATGCTGACACGCTTAACACCGCACTGTGCAAGACGCTCAAAATCGCTTAGCGAATTCATCGCCATCACATTCAATGGCAAAGACGTAGAGGCTGCAACTGTTTGTATCTCATGGAGATCTGTCAAACAAGGGAAAAACAAACCATCCGCGCCAGCGCTTTGATATACCTTGGCACGCTCACAAGCTTGTATCAATGCATCAGGCTCAGCAAGCAAAAATACATCGCAACGCACATTGATAAACACCTCAACTTTTCGTCGCGCTAACTCTGAACACACGCCTCTTAATCTCTCACTAAAAACCTGTGCATCTAGCAGCTCGCGCTGCTTTTTGACTTGGCTATCCTCAATATTGATACCCACAACCCCCAGCTCAGCGAGTTTCTCAATGTGATCGGCTATCACTTTTGGATCTTCACTGTAGCCCGCTTCAATGTCGACGCTAAGTGGTAATTGCGTCACCGCAGCAATACGCTCAACCATAAATAGTAAAGCATTAAACGGCATCTGCTCACCATCTTCATAGCCCAGTAGTTCGGCAATTGCGGCGCTGGACGTGGCTACCGCTAAATAACCTGCTTGCTCAGCTAGTTGTGCACTTTTTGCGTCCCATACATTGGCAATAATTAACGGTGTCGCTTGTTGGTGAAGCTGTTTAAAGGTATGCATAATGTCATTCTCGAAGTTAGTTTTTAGTGATTGTTCTACCAACTCCCAATAAACACCAACGATATAATTCGACTTTAAATATAAGCATTCCTTATAATGCGACTTTCTCTGCCCTAGCACTGAGACGTATTGTGTTCAAAAACATCAACCTGTTAGTGACTTTTGAATGTGCCGCACGGCATACGAGCTATAGTTTGGCCGCCGTCGAGTTGTGCATTTCTCAAGCGGCTGTCAGTCAGCAAATGCGCACCCTAGAGCAACAACTTGGTACCCAGTTATTTATTCGCAAAAGCCGCCAAATGTGCCTAACCCAACAAGGGCATGCACTGTACGTTAAAGTGCAAAAAGGGTTGTTACTGATAAACCAAGGACTTGGGGAGATCCAACAACAAGACCTCGCAGGCGAGCTCACCATCAACTCGACCCAAGCTTTTGTGACACTGTGGTTGATGCCACGCTTGCATGACTTTGCCAAGCAGCACCCAAACATACAAATCCATGTCACCTCTTCCGCCTCGTTTGAAGATATAAAAAGTGCGCACCTCGATTTGGCAATACGCTTTGGCACACAAGTTGAAAAGAATACTCCCAGTGAGCTGATATGTGACTATTTTGGGCAATCTCCGGTATTTCCCATTTGCTCGGCGAGCCTTGCACATAAGTTAAATCTGCAACAACCCAAAGACTTACTCAAGACTTGGTTAGTCTCGGTAGGAAACACGGGGCCTTATGATTGGCCTTGCTGGTTTGCAAGCGCGCATACTAACGGCGTTGACCAACATACTCAATGGACAACGGTTGCCAGCACCGATATGGCCATCAATGCCGTTTTAAGCGGTCATGGTGTAACGTTGGCAGCGCCTTATTTATGCCAATCACAGCTCGAAAAAGGAGAACTGGTGATCCCGGTCCAACATGCTCACCCTAATCCAGTCAAACGCTATTTTGTTTACGATGCACACTCGAACAAAATAGCGCGTCTAAGGGTGTTTATGGGTTGGCTAAGGGAACAGATGAGCCACGCTACATTTTAATTAACAACAGTGCACAACTCAGCTGCACCGTTAAAAATAGCCACGTTTGCCAGCTAATAAACTGGCCAACTGGTATGATGGGTCGTAGCGCCTGTCTAGGAAAATATTGAAACATCAGCGCCAAACAGGTTCCTGTGAACGTCAACGTGCCCAACATAAACACCAATGCATTCACAACCCCCATCTCAACACTGGCAAAACAACTACTGACCACAATCAATAGCCAGCCGCCAGCCCGTCGCATTTTGCTTTGTCGTTCACTGGGCTTAAATTCTCTACCTAACACTTTGGTATATTTGGGCATTGCCAGTAAAAATAAGCACAGAGCTTGATAGATACACATAATGACTAGTAGTAAAATCACGCCTCCACCTCGCCTTTACGTTTTACCAGAGGTGTCTTCACTTGTTGTTTTGATGAGTGGTTAACACGTTTAGCGACCCATAGACAAACGACACCCGCCACCAAGCAGCTGAAATCAAACGCCACATACACCCAATCGGCCTGTAAAACACTGCTAATTAGTCCTCGCGATGTGGTTAAAGCGTTCACTATCGGCACCAAAATAAACAGTATCGCAGCAAATAACCACTGCTGATACCAAGCAACACGCCCTTTATTTTGCCAAGTAAAATACATGCCATGAGCCAGACACACCAACCAAGTGATAAACAAACTATGCATTTCCCATTGCGCGCGTCCCTCAAGATCAATGGGCAGCACTCTATTTGCTAAGAAGTAAATGGCCACCGCCGCAGGCAAACCGACAATAGTGCCGATATTCAGCCCTTCCGTCACCTTAAAACTAAATGGGATCCCCTGTGGATGACTCAACGCTTTTTTGCGACGTTTAGTGGTCCACAGTATCATGCCACTGGCTATCATCACGCAGCCCGTCAGACCTGATAGGAAATAAAGCCAACGGATCGGCAAAGTAGCAAATACCCCTTCATGTAACTCTAAAAATACCGACTGAACACGACGTACCCCTTCATAGTGCGCCTGATAACTAATAACCTCCCCTGTGATGGCATTCATCACCAACTTAGTACCATCATTGCTCGCCTCTGATAACTCAGGCGAGAATACCGCTACGCTATTTTCATCATTAGGGTGATAAACACGGATAGCATAATTTGCTTGCTCGTTGCCTTGTGCTTCCAAATACACCGTGGCCTGTTGATAAAGAGCGGTAAGCGGTAACATAGTCGCTTCTATGCCTGATGCCTGAGTCGGTGCACCACGTTGATAATACTCATCAAAAAACTGTTTTTTACTCTGCTCTCCCATGCCATAGCTGGCATTAAAAATAAACGGCACATAGGTAAAGGTGAACATGATCAAGCCTGAATAGGTGATCATCAAATGAAATGGCAAGCTCATCACACTCATCAGGTTATGGCCATCAAGCCAAGACGTAGCGCCTTTTTTAGGCCTAAAAGTGAAGAACTCTTTAAAGATTTTTTTATGCACCACAATGCCCGTTACCAAGCCAAGTAACATAAACAACGTAAATACACCAACAAAGTAATAAGCCAACTTAGTGGGAATATAATGCAGGCGATAATGCATACGATAGAGTGCTTGCCCACCTCCCGTGGCCCGACTCTCTAATACTTGCCCAGTTGTTGCGTCTATTTGCTGACGCACACGCACCAACTTGCCCGCATCATTTTTTTGCTGATATCCGAGCCACAAATGCGGCTCAGTACGCGAAAGCGGTAAATATATTCGCCAATCTTTGGCGTCTTGGCCATATTGTGTAAGGTGACGTTGTGCTTGGTTGAGCATTGTTTCTACACTGGCTTTGTTGCGCGGCAGTTCCGGCTTCATCCAAGCATCAATTTCACTATCAAAATAACCAAGGGTTCCAGTGACAAAGATAAAGTATAAAAGCCAGCTAACGATAATCCCCGTCCAGGTATGCAACCATGCCATTGACTGTCTAAAGCCACTCTTCATAGTACCTCTACACTCCATGTTAAAAGTGCCTTCAGCAGAGCAAAAGCAACAAGCAATAGGGTGCTAACGCGCAGTACTTGCTGCCACGACTTTTGTGCAAATGCCCACATAATAAACGCCGTATATAGAGAAAAGCTCAGCATGGAGGCTGCGGCAACCGCATCAGGCTTTGACAGAGGTAATAGATAAGAGATCACAATGCCAACCAACATAGTCAGTGGATAACCAAAGCTAATTATGGTCAGCACACGAAAAACGACTTCTTGATTGAATTTTATTTTAGGGGATCGAGATTGAGTCACAGTACGAGGTAAATAAAACAGATAATTGCAAATAGTAACAATTATTGATTTTATTTGTAATCTCTTATCTTGAACTATTTTTAATCGTTCATTCTGTGAACTGAAATGTGTTTTTGTTGTAAATGATTTGTGCCGATACTTTGTTGTTTAATTGAATAATAGTTAAACCGCTATCTACCCCATTGAACATTGATAATGATACTAGTTATCATTTGCATAATATTTTATTTAAGATGTAAATCCCCTATGAAATTGTTTAAATTGTCTGCGCTGACACTGGCTTGTGCTACCTCATCGTCTTTTGTAAATGCGACTCAAGTCGACACTGATATAGAAAAAATCAGTGTATATAGCCGTCAAAACCAAGTGGTGATGAATTCAGGCCTTGCCACTAAATCGGATATGTCTTTAATGGAAACACCAGCGGCCGTCGTGGTGGTTGATAGTGACACACTCAATGCTCAAGTGATCACTAACTTACAGGATGTGGTACGCAATATTAGTGGTGTAACCCAAGCAGGTAATAACTATGGCATTGGGGATAACTTAGTGATCCGTGGTTTAGGTGCCAATTACACCTACGATGGCATGTATGGTGGTGCGGGCCTCGGTAATACTTTTAACCCAACGCGTTCTATGACCAATGTTGAATTTGTTGAGGTATTAAAAGGCCCTGCAACAGGGCTGTATGGTATGGGTAGCGCGGGTGGTGTTATCAACTTGATTGAGAAGAAACCGCAGTTTAACGCGGCGCACTCTGTTACTGCTGAAGTCGGCCAATGGGATACTTACGCATTTGAAGTCGACTCAACCAATGCACTAACCGAACAACTTGCCTATCGCGTACTGGTTAAATCAGCACGCAGCGATGGCTATCGCGATTTAAGCAATGACCGAGATGAAGCCTATGTGAGCTTTAAATATGTACTTAACGACGGTCATGATGTGATGCTTTCAACGGCATATATCAACGACGGTATTGCCGTTGACTCAATCGGCCACCCAATTCGTATTTTCAACTCAGCTTCTGTCGATGGTAAAAGCGCAGGAGAAGTGACGTGGCAAGATCTCATTAACGATCCAAACGGCGCGGGCTTGCAGCTCAGCGATGCACAACGTCAACAGTTAGCGGACTCTCTCGCCAGTAATGATGGTTTAACGCCTTATACCTTTGGTCATAATGGCATTATTTCCCCCATGGCAAAAGACAATGAAGGTGAAGAGCTGCGCATTAAGCTAACTCATAATATTGATATTACTGACAACTTATACTTCAACCACCAGCTACAATATCGCGACTATGACTCCGGATTTGCGCGCCAAACTGGTGCCTACAACTATGTATATTGGAATCGTCGAGGCACGATTAACGCAGACCCTCGTGCACCACTCGTAATTGATGGTGAGCTATACCCGTTTGCTGCTCGTCGCCAAGAGTACCGCAAAGTGGAGGCTAACGAGCGTTCATGGCAGTACTTTGCCGACTTGCGTTACGACTTTACCTTCAACGACATCGATAACGAATTTTTAGTCAACGCCAACTACGAAGACCGAGAAATTCGTTTTAAACAGTTCTCTATCTATGATGCCGACAAAGTCATAAAGAACTCAGACGGAGACGTGATTTATCAAGGCTCATTGCCATACATTTTAGATATACGTACCCCTAACTGGGCTGCGGGTACTTTTGAAGATCATGATCCCTTAAATACCAGCAACTACAACAAAACCGTCAGTGCGTGGGGTGTGGGTGCTCAGCACGTTGCCTATTTTGACTTTGGTTTAACAACGCGAATTGGTGCCGCATATAACGAAATAGAGCAGAGCTATGAGCACTTAGGTGTGGATGCACGTTACAGAGCAAGCGCTGCCCAGCCCATTCCTGAACAAGATACTACAGATAATGGCCTGACCTATAACTTTGGTGTGACTTATATGCCTACTGACAACCTTTCTGTATTTGCCAACCATTCAAAGGGACGTACCGCATACAGTGTGTTGGGTTCAATTTTAGGAGATGAAAGCGATAGAGAAGACTCAGAGTCTGTGAGTAATGATATTGGTGTACGTTTAAAAGCATTTGATGACCAGTTAGTTGCGTCATTGGTGGTGTTTGAATCGAGTCGCACGAATTTACGCTACAATAACCCTGACTTTGATGAAGATACCTCACCTGCTGGCACACCGCGTTATTTTTACAACGGGAAAGAGCAAACCAAAGGGGTTGAGTTAGATCTAAACGCCTTCTTAAATAAGCAATGGAAAGTCAACGTGAATGCCGTGTACCAAGATGCGCGCGATAAAAAAGACCCTACCAGAGACTCGTTCGATACACGTCAAAAAGGCGTGCCTTATGTCACGGTTGGTAGTTGGGTAACCCATTCAAGCTATGCCTTTACGCAAGATACACCTGTGGATATTAGCTTGGGTATGCAGTATGTGGATGAAAGAAGCACTCAGTCAACCTCATTTGGTATTCCTGATGGCTATGTACCGGGCTACACGGTATTTGATGCAGCAATCTCATACAACACCCAACACTGGGGTGTTCAGTTAAAAGTAAACAACTTATTTGATAAGTCGTACTACAGCAAAGCCATGTTCTTAGGTGGTATGCCCGGTGACGAGCGTAACGTGGTGTTGCGCGCAAACTATAACTTCTAAAACATATTAGGGGCACACATTTGTGTGCTCCTTGCTCTGCCATCCTCTAGCCCCACATCTATGAGTTTCCTTCACTCGCAACAGCCAAACACGCATAATTTCCTTCGTTTAATTTTCTAATTGTCAAAGCTCAGGTACACTCGAATGACACGCTTTTGCCTTAGGGCATTTTGAAAGAATAGATAGGAGGCCTTATGCCTGGATTGCCCGCAGCTAGGATCACCGATATGCATGTTTGCTCTATGGTGACTGGCGTTGTTCCTCACGTGGGAGGCCCAATTTCGGGACCATCCGTTCCCAATGTTTTAATTGGTGGCATGCCTGCCGCTGTGGTTGGCGATTTGGCGGTCTGTGTTGGACCACCAGACTCTATCGTAAAAGGCAGCACCAGTGTTTTAATCAGTGGCAGACCCGCTGTCAGAATGGGTGATACCACCAGCCACGGCGGCACCATCATACTTGGAATGCCCAACGTGTTGATAGGCTAATACCAATTCGCAATAACACCTCAAAATAGACCACTTAGTTAAGCGAATTGGTATACAACCTTTCGCCCAGACAGAACCTATTCGGGTTTATGGTTTATATCCAGCTAACACTTGATAGCGGCGGCTCAACTGCTCTAACGACATCGCTAATGCTTGCAGTGCATTCCGCTCTGATTGACCCGATGCATTCAAGCGAGTCATAGCCGGACGTCTTGGGCTTGTTCTGTGTGTCGAGTCAAGCTGGGCAAGCCACTTTTGCGTAGGATAAAGTACGTCTCGTTGTAAGATTTCAATACGCTTGGCTATTAACCGCAAACACGCCGGGATCTGCTCACATTTTTTAGGCTTTAATAATGCACTCTTATTTGCATTAAAATACTTGTAATACATACCAATACCGCTATCTATCGATTTTGTGATCTCATGTCTTCGGCCAAATTTCACCCAAGTGAGCTTTTTCCATTGCGCCGTATTAACAGGGGTACTCTCAAGTGTATTTAAGTCCCGAGATAATGAACTCTTGCCCAATAACGTCTTATTCAAGATATTAAAGTCCAGCGTACGCAATTCCATTTCTAACTTTTTCAGTTGTGAAAGGTAATCAAGCTGCTGATTGCTTTGCTGTTTCAGTGTTTTTTTATTAAACAACTCAACTTGATCTAATACACTCACCCCTTGCTTGACCTGCGTGTTGACTGTGTTGAGTTTGCTTTTGTTAAACAGCTCCACTTGGTCCAACACACTCACGCCACGCTTTTCTTGCGTTTGCGTCTGCTTAAGGGTAGTCGGATTAAACCTCGTCACTTCATCGAGTACACCAAGCCCGCGCTTTTCAACGGTTGTGACGGACTTTAGCGTGCTTTTGTTATACAGCTCGATATCATCCAGCAGGCCGTGTCCACGCTTTTCTTTGGTCAATACCGATTTTAATGACGAAGAGTCAAACTCGCGCACTTCTTCTAGTAAAGATTTTGGTTTAGACAGCTCCACCTTACTGAGCAGTGATGGATCAAAATTTTGTACTTGCTGTAAAAATGGCGCAGGCCCGACTTCGTTGGCTTTGACCTTTAAGTCTTTTAAGCGAATTTTTCTCGATTCTATATACTCTTGGGCGCGCTCTTTGAGCGATTCAAATTCGCTTAAGTGCTCATTACAGTAGTCGAGCCATACAGCCATATCTGTGTTATCCCGTACTGTGGCAAATAAGGTCGAGTCCGTGGCATTAACAATCAAATATGCAGCAATTAAAGGATCTTTGAGTAAGTTGTCATCTAGGTAGGGGTGGTGCTTGTTGATCTGCAATAAATGCTTGTTGATTTTGCGGGTGTAATAATACTCTTTGGCCAATACCGCAATTTTTTGCACATAAAAGGCCGTTAATGTCAGAATTTTAGTGACATTAACGGGCAATGCAATCGTTGAAGCAACCGCAAAACTATTTTCGAGCGCTTTTACCAATTGCTTGCCTGCTTCCGCCATTGCCAACAGAAATTGATTGTTTGCAAACGTCGTCAGTGCCGTTCTGAGCTGGTAGGTTTTATTTGCCAAGGTAATCGTTTTGCTGTCTTTGAAACGTTGCTGGCATGCTTTTGCTGCCAATTTGAAAGCCTCTGTATATTCCTTCACTGACTGAGCAGCGGCAACAATCGCATTAATACCGGGCAAAAGTGCAATACAGATCTCTGCGATGAGGCTCACCAGCAAGGCACGAATGCTCACCCAACACTCTTTTACAAACAGCATAAAATCTTGTGCAATGCCTTTGAGAAAATCGATAATGGTTTGCGCCACATCTTTCATCCAGCCATAACTTTTCGACACAGGCGTTGCCATAACATTGCCCACTTTAACTTGATTGGCAATGGCGTTTGCTATGCGATGAACGTTAGAGGACTCTTTACGTTGCTCTTCATCATAGTTAGATTGAACTTGGCGGTCTTTTTCCTGTTTTTCTCGATTAGATTGAGTGATGTCTTTTTTGGCTTGTTTCACCATCTCTTTGAGATCGTCTTTATACAAGAACTTAGCTCGGCTACCGTATAAAATGCGCACACAATCTCGTTTTGCTTCTTTAGCCAATAGCAAAGAAAAGTCGTCTACGTCTTGATCTTGTTTCTCAGGAAAAAGGAAGTTGTGTAAGCGCTCAACAGGAAAGTTATTTTCTGCTAGATTGCGCATACTTGAGCGCCACCCGTCTAACTTTAAGTACTTTTCCTCTTTACTTACTTGCCATAAAAAATAAGCACTTTTTAACTCTCTAAAATTTTCCGGTGTCGCGGATCGGCAATAAGTAGACACCTTATCGTCTACTTTTCGCAACAATCCACCTCTAGGGGCCCATCTAATACTCGTGTCTGTACGCCATGTGTTCAGAATATGACTGGTCGCAAAAGGCATGAAAGCTCCCGCTCAATGATAGCTACTATTGTTCAATCATAGACAATAATATTGCAGCATTGATAGCATGGCCAACCATATTTTCAGGCGGAAGCACAACTGGCAGCTCCGGCGCAACGATAGACCCTGTTCCAGACCAAAAAACCGCATACGCGAGCCAGCCAAAAGCATTGTCTAAACCCACTCTCTCAGCGAGCTGTTGAGCGCGGATACGCAAAGTTTCACTCGGCGATTGCAACCAAGACTCCACACAACCGAGCGCTTTACGCTCATCATCGTTAGTGCAACCCGCTTTTTGCAAAACTTGTACACCCCAACGAATTGCGACCATCACCGGCAAGCCATGGGCTATCAACTGAATAGCATCACGCTCAAGATCTGCTTTGAGCAACTGAGCGACGGCCTCTTTGGGTGCCCACGTAGGGTGCAAGATCGCACTAGCCTGTTCGGATGGCTTGTACCGACCAACAATAGTGGCAATGGATGTCTGCTTTAGTTGTACAACAATTTGCTCATTAATTCGGGTCATTAAATCAATACACTCAGTTAATTTTCACTAACGCACCGGTGATCTCCGCCATCGCGGCACCACTGAGTTTAGCCATCGCGGTAGACGTAACTTGCGCGCCTGCTGTGCCTTCTAGCTTGGCGATTGCGGTAGATTTTACATTAGCACCGGCAGTCCCTTCGAGATTCGCTTGCGCCGTTGCTTTTAAATCCAAATTAGCCGTGGCACTTATCTTCGTTGAAGCTTGGCTTGAGGTCGTTAAATTCATTGCCGATATCTTAGTATCTTGGGTCGATTTTAACTCTATTTTCGAGCCTTCAATCTTAACACCTGAGCTTGAAATAGTAATTTTATTGCTGCCGACTTTAAGCTCAATTTCCGTGTCGCCTTCTAGAGAAATTTTGTCTGCCTTAAGACTATAGTTTTTGCTGACGGTAACCGTTTGAGACTCTTCAACGGTGGTCGTTTGATTCTTTTTAATCGTCACGCTGTCATCGGCATTCACTAAGCTAGTCGCATTATTGGCGACTGTCACCGATAAATCTTTGCCCGACGTAATAGAAAGCAGCTCCTCACCTTTTTTATCGTCAAAACAGATCTCATGTGCCGTGTCATCCGCAAACCCCGTTTTAATGCTCGATTGGGTTGCATCTTTTTGCGGATATAAGGGCTTGGTATTGCTGTTATATACACTGCCTATCACGATTGGTTGATCGATATCGCCATTGATAAAATCAACTATGACCTCATCACCAATACGGGGAATAAACTGCATCCCAGCCTTAGCCCCTGCGGTTTGCTGCATCACACGTAAATAACAGCTGGTGGACTTTTCATCCGTCGTATCCCAGTAAAAGTGCACCTTGATACGACCATCAGTATCTTGGTTGATCTCCCCTTTACTATCAAACGAGCCGCTCTCAGTGACAACCACGGCTGAAGTAATCCCTCTCGATACTGGCTTAATAGGGTGAGGTGGCGTCAAAGGCAGTGAATCGCCTCTACATCGTGCGATACATTGATAGCTAGCCCCTTGATTGGCTTGCTGTACATTAATGCGATGGGTGAGCGCCAGAACGTTGTAATCGCCTTCAAATTGACTATTGATATGATTGGCAACGGATAACTTGCTGCCAACCAAAATAATGTTAGCATCGGTTTCCAACTCGATGTCACCACTTTTACCCTGCTCCGCGTTATTTAGCTGAGTCGCCAACGTGCTGACATCGCTAAAATCATTACTATCACTACTCAACGCAACATGTTCAAAGTTATTGCTAGTCACCGTCGTCACATTGCTGCCGGACACCTGTGCTTTTGCAGATTCGACTTTTGCTTTTGTATAGTTGTAGCCCGACAAAGATAAGGACTTTTTCACTAACTTTTGCTGCACTTCAAAGCGCTTTAACAACAAGTTTTTTGCCGTTTTGACCTGAGCATGATCAAACTTTGCTTTTGAGTTACTGTCAAAGGGTGCACTGGCACTTTGTACTTGCAAAGTATGTTTGCCACTTGATTGAGTAAAAAAGAAAATCACCCCAGATTGAGCCATTAATCGTTGCACAAATTCTAAGTCGGTTTCATCGTACTGCGTACAATATTCCAGCTTAGTGCTGGGCATAGTGCCAAACTTGTACATGCCCTTAAAACCGGCATTATCGAAAATATCCGACAATATATCTTTAACCGACTGGGTTTGATAAATGCGATAGGTTCGATTAAAACCAAGCAACCATAGCCAAGCGCGGAGTGTAAGTTTAAAGCGACGTACCGTTTCTGCGTGACTATCCAACTCTGTGATTTCAGTCACATAAGCTTGGTATTCCAAGAGGTTATTTGGCCTGCCAGCCACATCCTGATACCAATTCACTGTCAGTGTTTCACCAAGCGAATCAGCAATGTCGTCACCATCTGTGATGAGTTCCACCTGCGCCCAAACGCCTTTGTCTACCTCATCACTGATATTGCAATAGTTTAGGCGGTAAGTTTTGCCACTGGTCGTTTTCGCAACTAAGTAGCTCACTTCACCTGCAATATAAGTTTCCATTAGTACACCTTTTCGAAGTCGTTAGCGCTCATTGCAGCACCGTGTCTGGCACTTTCAATTGAGAAAAGAAACTTGGGTTCAATAAGCTTGCCTCATCCGACGCCCCCGCAATGGAAAAGGCAATTGATGCACCTTGTTTGTTAGCGACCTTCACCACTTCGGGGTTAGAAGCGACTTGGTAGCGCTCAACTAAGCGCATGGGGGCCCAAACACCATCAAGCTTTACGCTTGATTTTTGATTGTTTAAATCGGTCAGCTCGATTTCCAAAGGTTGCTCACTAAAGCTAGTAGGCCAAGCAAACACTGTTTCAACTCGAGGGCCATGGGTATAAGTTAGTTTGCTATCACCCACTTTGAATACAAAAGCACTCAACGAGGCAGACATGGACTGCGGCGCAATCACGATATTGAGCTTCAAGTTACCATCTAGCCCATACAGTTCTTGTTGTAACTTTTCATACGTGGATAAAAACGTCGTAACATCGGGCGAAATAGACAAATTCGCTCGGTTGCCAAAGACCGGAAAAGTGAGAACCCCATTGACCGACACGAATTTCTTTAGCACTTGCGCTTCAAATAGACTAATCGTGCTATTTGGCGCAAAGAAAGCCGCTAACGCACTGAGTTTCAAGTCCTCTCCTGAGGTGCTAAATGGATAGTACGCAGCCACATTTTTCGTGTACGGTTGCACTATGTCGTTCAACCACTTTTGCTGCAAATAATCAGATACTTTACTGTTTACGTGTGCCGCGCTTTCGCGTAACACTAAGTCGACTAACGCCGCCATTAAAGGTTCGTCGTATCGAGTTAGCCATAGTCCTGAAAAATCTTTGAAATTATTAGCGTCTTGTAATTGTTCAAAATAAGTTAAACCCGGGATCACTTCACTATCAACTTGTGTTTTCCAATCTTTGAGCGCTTTGAGTTCAGCCACAAACGCCTGATATTCCTGCGACAGTGTTTCTTGTTTTTGCACTAGAATAGGACTTGTTGAGAACGCTTGGCGAATTTTGCCCGCAATTTCATTAAACTCTTTTGCCTGAGCAATTTCCAACTGCTGCTGTTTATTGAAACTTTTATCCGCTTTGTCTATAAGTTGCTGTGCTTTTTTTGCCTTAGTCGCCAACTTTGCAGGGGCGTTTGCAGCAATGCTTGTGGTACTTTCAAAGCTGGGCACCGCCACACCTTGCAAATTAACATAAGCGCGCAATGTGGTATATAACTGTAATAATGGTGATTTTTCACTTTCTGTCAGCTCTGACAAAAGCACATCTAAAGACAAATCCGATGCCAAGTGAATGCCCGAGTAATATTGTCGCCAAAAGCTGATGTAATCGTTGATATAACTGAATTTGATATAATTACCTATTCGTGTCAGCTCTCGACTCGATGGCTCAGTTTGAAACAATCCGTGATTATCACGCACTAGTTGCTGCATAAACTCAGAATCAGGTAAAAATGACAATTTTTGCAGCGCTTTGGGGGTAAATAGCTCTGGCACTAAAAAGCGCGTGTTTGCTTGGTTTACCTCAAACAAGCTGACATGATCATTATGCTTGGTAAGTAAGGTCGGTCTAATGTCGGTAAGTTTGGCAAACTCGGGAAGTTGCTTCACATACTCATACATCAACTGATTTGTATCTTGTAAAGCAAGCTGGCTATCAACCAATGCAAGCAGCTCTTCATTAGTGTCAATCTTGTCGTAGCCTAAAAAATACAAATCATCGATAAAGCTCAGCATCATCTGTGTTTGCGACTCACTCAGTACGCCACTTTGACTCAGTGATGCTGCTAAGTGATTTTTAACAATTGTTCTATCTTCTCCTTTGGCAAAGGATAAATAAATGTCTTTTACGTTGATCACATTTAAATAGTCTTCGAGCTCCAAATATATAAATAGCTCTTGCTCTAAGTATTTGCTGATAGTGGGCTCAAGTGTAATCGCTAATTGTTGTTGATAAAGCGCAAGGTAATGCTCGTCACGCTCTATAGACGCTAGAAATGGCAAAACGTACCAAGGCTGCGCCGTTTTATTATCATTAAACCTGTTGTAGCCTGATTGCAGCAAAGTAAGCGGTTCAATTAAAGAGCTTGGCTCATCAAAGCTGAGCACTTCTTTGTTGAGTATATATTTATAGTCTTGATGTAGTTTGCTGAATTCTTGATGCAGTGACTGGTTGTAAATATACGCTTGCCAGCCAATCCAAGTCGCACTCAGTATGGCACTCGCAGCAGTCCCTATCATCAGCAGCTGCCTAAAGCTATGCCGCCATATTTTCCACTTGTTTACCGGCGCCAAATGGGCCAACGGCAGCACTTGGTTAGCAAATGTTTTGGTAATTTCAGCTTTGGGTTTTAAGGTTGTTTCAGCCACCACGGGTAATAAGGATTGATTCACTTCAATGAGCGCATGGGCTGTCGCTAAGTTCACACGCTGCTCAGCGCTTTCTGACTCAACTAAATGGAAACTCTCAATTTTATAGGGTAAAGCTTGGCCGTTAAAATCAGCCAGTTCATCAATAAAGTTTTCAACCGCTAACTTTAAGTATTGAAGCTGAATAGGGCCAAGTAGCTGCTTTCGCTTAAACTCATCATCTAATTGAAGTGACACTTGCTGTAAATTGTGAGCAAAAAGCTTTTTGAATAAGTCATCATATGCTTGATTGAGCGATTGCGATGACTGCAGCCCATGCTCGTCAAAATAAATGGACAAGTCGGCCAACTCAACCCGCTCATTGAGGCTTTCAGCCATGCCATCCAGTTTGTTAATACCGCACAGAAACAAGTGTGCAGGTACAGGGTAGCCACTGCGCAGGTATATAGATTCGAGCCTTGCTTTAAAATCTGCAATAAATTCTTGTTTCGCTTTTTGAGAGCGTTGAATAACACTGAACGCATCACTCAGAAGTAGCACCCCATTTAACGGCTGTTTGCCACGAATGAAGCTCAACCAAGCTAAAAAGTGCTGTTGCTCGTCAACCTGACCTTGTACATGCCAGATCAATGCTCCTTGCACATGATATACGCCAATATTAGCAGGCATACCATTTAATTTAACTCGATTAAATTGCGCAAATGAATCCCCTGTGTTGCCTTCAGAAATCACCAAATACCAAGCATTTTTATAAACGTTGCTGCTTAACTTCAACTTTTTCGCAATCCGCTTGTAAAGCGTTGAATACTGTCTAAAAAAGTTCCTTCGCTGGTATTTTCTTGTCACAAAACGGTTAATACTTGGCACGTAAATCACTAATAACCCAATGACGACTGCAAAGGCGCTCATCCAGTACCAGTGTGGAGCAAGCTCTAAGAACATGCTGAGCACAGCCATTACAATGGCTATGATTATGATAGATGCGCCAATCCACAAGCGAGCTAAAGGGGTTTTCACTGATACTCCTTGATATACGCAGAGACATTACAGATTTCGGCCAAGTAATGGCTGACTTCTTTGGCTTGAGCATAACCGGTAGCAAGATAGCCCACATATTGATTTACGCCAGACTCTTTAATGACGATAGGATAACGCGCGTTATTACAGCGCTGCTGTAGACGTTCCGCGCGAGTCAGGTTTTGAAAAGCCCCAACTTGTACTAAGTATTGTGTCGGCGCATTATTGAGCGTTGCAGTTGCTTCACTCGTTTCAACCTGACTATGTTCGGCCTGACTGGGTTCGACAGATGCAGAAGTCGACGTCTTAATTTCCTCACTGGCTATCTGCGTCGCAGCACTGGGGGTTTTACCACCTTCAGGCACTCCCTCATAGCTGTACTGCTGATCATAAAAACCTGCATTTTCTATAAACATTTTTTTGGGCTGCAACTGGCGAATATGCTCATAGGTATCATCCGCCATATTGAGGTACTCTTGATTTTGCAGCTCATAAATATCACCAAAATATTTATTGTAAATCACTAAGCCCACTATCATTAGCACCATAAATACAAGCCAAAAGCTCACCGGTGAAAAGCCAGTAAACAAGCCGAAACGTCGGCTTGAGTTACTCGCGTTATGCACGGTTTGGTCTGTATTGGCGACTAACTTAAATGCATTGAGTTCACTCAATGCAAAACTGATATCCGCCGTCAGCTTCTTTAGTTCGGCAACGCGGCCATTGTGGTATTTTCCTTTAAAGCCTAACTGCAAGATTAAGTAGCAAATTTTCAAAAGGGCTAAGTGTTTTTTCGGAAATTCCATCAGCTGAGAGACTAAACTAAAGAACGTATCGCCACTGTTTCGAATACCAAACAGTTGACTTACCAAGGTTTTATTTTGCCATTGTGTGGTATCCAAATGGCAACCATAGCTGATCCGTTCATCAAAAAACGCAGCCCAAACAAAGCAAAGTTTATCGAGCAAGGCAGGAGAAATGGCGCGTTCACGCCCTCGCTGCTTTATGCTTTTTAGTTCTGTGATCAAATTTGCCCTGAAACTTTCAAGTGTGGCTGCATCCTCCAACGAAGAAACAGCTTCCACCATAGCCAGCAAAGGTAAGCTCAGTTGCAATAGCGCTTCCTCTTGCCAACTAAACTCCGTTAGCAAGTCTTTTAATGCGGCGTTCTTCTCATCAACGAGCGAGAACTGATTAACCGTAAAACTAGCAACACTCATACTTAACTAATCAAAAATAATTTAACGTCATCGACATGAATTCGCGCATCGATGTGCAAAGCCAGCATTTCTTTGTTCTCAACTATCTTCACCCAAAGTGGATCCTCTAAATCAATTTGAAAGTATTCAGTTGACGCTTGTTCTTTTAATTCAGGTGGCGCATAAGGTAGTGCACTCACACGCACGCCTGGCGTGGCATTTTTGATGCAATTAATAATGCTCTTGTTGCCAGCCAGCTTAAAACCAGTCGTAAACAGCTCCTTGGCAAGGTTTTGCGGGCTTGTCACTGAGATAACAATGCGTTGGGCTTGACTGATGTCGGTCTGTTTTACTTTCACTAATAACATGCGACGACTATCAAACAGAGATTTATCCCACGTGTACTCAATTACATTTTGTTGTTGCGTGATAGATAACTTGTCTTTAATGCGGGCAATAACCGTGTGAAACTTTTCATACAAACTTTCAAAGGTCAAAGGCGTCCAAGGAGTGCGTACTTCAAAGTCAATACTCAGTAAAGCGGCCTCAAATTGCTTGAGCTCATGATAAAAACGTCCCAGCTTGTAGTGTTGTGTTTGCTGTGTTGCTTCAAGCCAAGGTAACCAATGATATATCACCGTAAGTAATTGCTGTTCACGATACCACGCGCTGTTACTTTGTGTATCAACCACCGACTTTAACCGTGTAAGTAACTGATTCACTTTGGCGTTGGCAAGCGTTTCCAACTCTTTTACTCGCTCTAGTAAAATACTTGCAGCACCAATACTTAAGCAATCAGGAATGAAGGCTCTATCTATGATCACCGCACCATTGCCGTCCACTTCAAGTACTTTGCCGACAGCCAGTTTGACAAAGCCATCTAGGTTTTCTTGCTCAAGTTTCAAAGCAACGTTCAATCTCGCTGTTTCAACTTCTAACTCAGCCGCTTCATTATTAGTAAAATCAAATACTTTACTAAATTGCGTTGTATACCGAGAACTAGAAGCGCCATTATCAAAGCTGTTTTTACCTGACAACAATGCGGGCACGACTAAATAAACCATCTGATCGATGGTGCCCTCAGGAATTTGCAAGGCCACTTCCTGATCAAGCTTAAAATACTGACCGTCAGGCAATATTCCTTCACATGAAACAAGCGAAAACTGCCCCAGCTTTAACAGCCCCTCATTGATGCTCAATTGCGCTAAGCCACAATGCGGTGCAAACTCACTGGTCGTCAGCGCACTATATTGTTGTGTCACATTTTCTAAATGCGACTCCATTTGCTGAAAGTGCTGAGGGTATAAAAAAGCGCCCTCTCGCCAAACTATCTTGTTACTCAACGCTAAGCTCCCCCACCAAATATACTATCCATCCAACTCTGTTGTGGGATCACTGAAAACTTGACTGAAGTGCCTTGGATCCCGAGCCATATCACAGTGCTTTCAGAGACATCTTCTGGCACTTCGATCACAGCTTTTGCAGCACCTTTTTGGTAATCAGTAAACTCAACTAATACAGCTAAATAACGGACACCTGGTAATAACTTGATCACTTTCTGATCGTTACTGCTGGGCATCACAGGGTATAGCCGCTGCATTTCAATTAATTGCTCAGCCAAAATTTGTGTATCTGACCGAAACAAATCTATAAAACCCGATTGCGAAAAACGCTCTGAATTCGTTAATTGATATAACCTGACCGCCACCGGGTTCGCCTCATCATTCGCCCAGTTGAGCTTATCATTGGCCTCTAACTGCAACTGTATTGGTAACGAGTAGCGCTGTAATGGATCTGCACTAGAGCAGCCATACATAAACCAAGCCATTAATAAAACAACGATTACTTTTGCATACATTCGATTAATAGCGCTTTAAATTGACGTTTAAAGTGCCCTTCGTTCATTTTTCTTGTGTAATAATTTTTGTATGCCGCCCAATGTTTTGTGTTGAACCTAGACGGCGCACCAACCATGTCTTCTATCAGCTGTGGGTCAAACTCTTTTAAAAACTCATCCATGACTTGGTCTAGCATCATCAACATTTGTTTTTGCTGCTGCCAAGGGCTGCGAGATGCCTCGAGTAATTTATCTAACTTTCGCTCAATTGCCGCTTGATCTAGACTCGCACTTGCTTCACTTGGCGGCCCTACTTGAGTTTGAGTATACTCTACAAACTCAGCTTGCTCTGGCGTTGACTTCTGTGTGTTTATCTCGTCAAGTTCTGTTTCAAGATCCGCAAAAATATTGCTCGCATCAAACTCCACTTCTTCTATTACATCAAAAAATGCGTCTTCTTGAGTTTGCGAAGAAGATGCAACTTGGTCTTGCTCCGATTGGTTAGAAAGCAGCAAGGTATACCCAAACAGGACGATAATGTCACCATCTGATAGAGCCATTGAGGAGTGTGTGATCTGCCCCCTGCCATTGACACTTACGCCTTCCACTTCTGTATATAAACGCACTTGCCCAGTGCTCTCATCTTGTTCAATGCGCGCATAGACATCATGCTGCTGCGTTTCCTGCTCAGCATGAGGCAGTATCAAGTCACATTCGATAGACGCACCTAAAACCACACCAGCTTTTGAAACCGTTGCCATTCTTGACAGCAGTCGGACATCTTCGGGGCACTCTGTCACTTGCAACATAGCTGCATTCATTTATACATTCCTATCATCGGCAACAATACAATTCGAGGCGGCAGTATTAAAGGCCTCAAGAAAGGTCGGACGCTCTTTTAAGAACACCTTTGAAAACAATACACCTAACTCAATTGTGCCATACTCACGCCGTGAAAAATTTGTGTGCTGCAACTTAAATTTCGCTAATTCATGTTCAAACTCATGCTCATCCATCAAGATGGCATCAACCTCATGGCCCAATAGCAACTTCAATAAGGCGCTGCTATTTCTTGGCTTCATTTGCACGTTATAAGCCTTACGCTTGATATCAAACCATTCATCGGAACCAAATTTAGCCGATACTTTATATTTCTTATACAAAGGGTTGCTATCACTGAGCTCCATTTCAGCACCGGAAAAATACCAGTACAAGTGTTTTTTTTCCATGGGGATCGACAAAGTACCGTAGCGTTTTCTAGCCACACTTTGTGCGACTGCAAAAATGGCATCTAATTTCCCCGTACGCAGTTTTAATTCCGCCTCTACCCAGCTATTAAACTCAGCACGATACGGCGTTTCCATACGACTAAACGCACATTGAACTTGGCGGATCACATTGCCTTTAACCGATTCATTTTCAACATAATGGTAAGGAAAAGCATTATGCGTGGCCAACTGCACCACTTCTTTTGCCATGCCTAACGTTGAAGTTAAACCGAGGCCCAGTATCAGGCCTCTCACTAATTTGATAGTTCGCATCATTTCATCAGCTTATAGATAACTCAAATCCAGAGGCATCTGCCGCACCTTTTATAGCAACCTGTGAAATAGACTCACCTTGGCTTATGCGCTCAATACAGCGCTCGGCCAATTGCGGCATCAAATTACGGTTAATGATCTGCTCGATAGCACGACCCCCAATCGTAGGCTCGTTACCTTTAGCAACCACATAATCCACGAAAGCTTGGTCGTAATCGAGTTGTGCACCATACGTTTCTTGCAATTTTTGGGCAACGCGTTTGAGTGAAATAGCGGTGATCTGCGCAAGCTCTTCAGTATTTAATGGATAATATGGAATGATATTACAGCGCCCCAGAAAGGCGGGCTTAAAGTAGTTTTGTAACGCGGGTCTAATATTGTCAACCAGCTCAACTAAGTCGGGTCGAACATCACTGACATTGCAAAAATCAACGATTTCGCTATCCGCTGCATTAGACGTCATAATGATCAACGTGTTTCTGAAGTCTATATTGCGGCCTTCGCTATCCTGAATACAGCCCTTATCAAAAATTTGATAGAAAATATCATGCACACTGGGGTGTGCTTTTTCCATTTCATCAAGCAATAGCACACAATATGGATTGCGACGTATCGCTTCTGTGAGTACCCCACCTTTACCGTAGCCAACATAACCGGCTGGCGAGCCCAGTAACATTGAGACTTTATGTGCTTCTTTAAATTCAGTCATATTGATGACCGTCATATCTTGCTCACCACCAAATAGTTGATCAGCAAGTGCTAATGCGGTTTCCGACTTACCCACGCCACTTGGACCACACATCAAAAATACGCCGACAGGTTTACGCTTATCCGTTAGTCCTGCGCGTGATACGCGAATGCTCTTTGAAAGCTCATGCATCGCATGTTTTTGACCAATAATTCGTTGCTGTAATGATGACTCTAAGCCAAGTAATTTGGCCACTTCATCCTTTACTAAATTACCGATTGGGATGCCTGTCCACGCCCCAATGACTTCTGCGATTGTTTGTTCATCGACAATGGCATGCACCATCGCCGATTCACCTTGCAATTGCTTCAGCTCCTCAAGCTTGGTCGTAAAGCTCCCTTCTCTTTCACCTGCTTGGATCTGTGCTAATTCATCCACCAAGGCTTTTTCTTTATCCCACTGCGCGTGAAGGACGGCCAGCTCAGTTTCTAGCTGCGCCTTTTGTGCTTCTTTTTCAACTAGCACGCTGGCTTGATTCGACAACATGTCGTTTTCTTTTGTCAGTGATACCAGCTCTTTTTCCAAATAGCGAATACCCTGCTCAGTCGCTTCAATACTGGCGGGTTTAGCACTTTGCGTGAGCGCAATACGCGCACAAGAGGTATCAAGCACGCTAATGGCTTTATCTGGCAACTTTCGACTCGGTAAATAGCGAATCGATAAATTGACCGCGGCCTGTAATGCCGCTTCAGTAATAAACACATTGTGGTGAGTTTTTAACGACTCTGCGACCCCACGTAGCATTTGTAGGGCATCATCAGCATTCGGCTCATCGACTTTCACAACTTGGAATCGGCGTGTTAATGCGGGGTCTTTTTCAAAATACTTTTTGTATTCTTCCCAAGTGGTTGCCGCCAATGTTCTAAATTCTCCCCGCGCTAAAGCTGGCTTCAATAAATTGGCCGCGTCATTTTGTCCTTCGGCACCACCAGCGCCGATTAAAGTATGCGCTTCATCAATAAAGACAATAATGGGCACTTGTGAATTTTTAACTTCGTTGATCACATCTTTTAAGCGGTTTTCAAATTCACCTTTAACACTTGCGCCCGCTTGCAACAAACCCAAATCTAATGAATGAATTTGCACTCCAGCTAACACCGGAGGCACTTCCCCTGCGGCAATTTTTTGCGCTAACCCTTCAACCACCGCAGTTTTACCCACGCCAGGCTCCCCTACAAAAATAGGATTGTTTTGTCGCTTACGGCACAAAATATCAATCGCCTGTCTTACTTCGTCGGAGCGCCCTGATACGACATCTAGATCGCCGTCTTTGGCTGCTTGAGTTAGGTTCACCGTATATTTATCCAAGGCGCCTGTCACCACACTTTGAGGTGCACTACTGGTGCCCTTTGCTGGCGTCTTTGCCGCAACAGATAAGCTTTTTATATGCTCTTTTAAGCTCTCTACTGAAACATTTTTTAGTGCGGCGAATTCCTTTTGTTTGAATGACAGAGGATCGGGCTGAAGCACACACAACAATAAGTGCAAACCCGCAACAGCACAGTGTGAGAACTCGACTGACGCCACCAGCCATGCCGATTTAACCAAATCTATCAGTTCAGGGCTGATAGTCGGTTGACCAGAGTGACTGGGTGCCAACTGATTGAGTTTGCTTTCAAGCTCTTGCACAAATTGTGCGATATTGACTTGTTGCGACTCTAAAAATTGCTGTAGCTTGGGGTCTCGGCCTTTGAGTAGCGACACAAACCAATGCTCAATTTCTATCGCGCCAGCGTGCCCATTCATGGCATCCGCAGCCGCGTATTCCAACGCATTTTTTAAATTGCCGTCTAAATATGAAATTAGTTTTGAAATAGATACTTGAGACATAATTATCCCTAACTCTATAGAGCCCTTACCGTTCGTTTGTGGTTACCATTGTGCGTTGCTAAGTTAGCATTTACACCCAACACAATGCCCTTTTTATTGTTCGTCAGTACCAAGTCAGAGGAAACGGAGCCATCGTATTGTGCTTCAACCTCAACGGCCACTTCATGATTTACATAGTGGCTACACATTAACTTGATTGCCGTTAATAACCTGACATATTCTGCATCTTGCTTTTCCAACTTGGCAAAAGCCGTGGCATCTTCAAATACCACTGTCACTGTAAGTGTTCTTCCCAACTGCGTAAAATGCCCACCGAGTACGGCCCCTCGACCGAGTTGGCATTGCCCCAATCGGCTACGAGCACTAGCAGGAATTTCCCTCACTTGCGTTTGACTCATTTTCAGTTGAATTGCATGGGGAAAATAGTGTTTTAGCAGACGTTGTAAATTTTCCAATGAGTAATGTTCAGCTCGTGTCATCAGCGTAGCAGGCAGCATAGATAAACTGCCGTAATGCTCTGTTAAAGAACTGAAGTAACTCTTAAGTAATTGCGCTTGTTGTTGCTGCGTAACTGTCGCTTCCGCGCGAAAAACCTGAGAAGCAAAAGATTTAATTTGCAATGATTGATGTACAAACGTGTTGTCAAAAATAGCCAGAAAGCGAAGATAAGCGCGGTTGTTTCTCAAATACGCTTCTTTGAGCCAATCGAGAATAAAGTGGGGTAACCCACCTCGTTCTCCAAATAAAGTTTCTTCATTACTATCCACCACAAAGTGCTGCTCTGCCAACTGCTGATAGTCTATTTTTCGCTTGCCATACGTATCTGAAAATAAATGCTGTTTAAAGCTAATCTCTTTGGCGCCAAACAACCTGAGCAACCGAGTGAAATGCAGCGTTGATGATACTTTGCTAAATAAACGTTTACTTAGCTGCATACTCTCACTCCTAACTGTGCATCAAAACACTTCGCTGGCCAGTTGTAGCTTGTGTAATTAACTATCAGCTGACTGCATCGATCAAAAGGTGTTTGCGCAGCAAGAAAGTCGTTAAGTAAATCCGCAAAAAGCGAAAAGTCGGCGTTTAATTCGGAGTTATCTAGCGTCAACGTTAACGATAACCCAGGCACAAAAATCATGCGACCTTCAACCAAGAAAGGCGCGTTGATTTTCTGTGCGCAAACATCATAAATCGCATTGAGTTCTTGGTGAGTCGCATTGGCATTAACAAAGAGTTTTAAAAAGCCAGTGAGCGCTGCTTTGGCGTCCTCTGCTTGCAACAGCTGCGATAAGTTAAACGACATCAGTTTGAGTAAGCTCCAGTAGTTTCGCTCATCCATCATCGCACCACTTGGCTGTATGGTTACGCCAGCAACATGAAACTCCCCCGCCAACGCTTCTTGAGTATTAACAACCACTTGATTACCAACATGAATTTTGTTGGCCAGCTGTGCATCGTAACAGCTTGTCTGTGCAAAGACGGTAAACCCATTGGGGTACGCTTTGGTTGCGTTGTTGATGGGCAATACTAAATGCGGCACTTCATCCAAGGAGGTCGCATCTCGCGACGCATCAACTTGACCTAGCTTTATACTTTGGGACCAATAAAGTTGTGATTGAAAATCGACAGTTTGCGTGCCAACAACAGGGGGGATTTCTTGCTGCCCTGATGACGTGACGGCATACACTTTATCGATAGAGTAAATTTGAATATTTCGCTGACTGGCATCCGCTATAACGGGGTAAGAGAGCTCTTGGTAGTTGACTCTGACAGGTTCAGACGATTGCTTAAACAGGTTACTAAACAAGGTCTTATTAATTTTAACTGACAGGTTTTTTTCATCAAACAACCCTGCTCCTAGCTCATTTAAGTAAAAATCCAAGTAAACACGCTGGCCATTACTGACGTTCAACTTATGTGGGTTTTTGAGAATAAAAAAGTGACGTTTTGCTGGAATAGCAAAGTATTCTTTGAGCTTAAAGTAAACAGGGATCTCATTACTTTGGATTGGCGAAATTATAAAGTCGTCATCCGCGAGTAAAGAACGAAAATTGCCTTCACCAACATCATATGCAAACTCATCATCAGCCACACACACAGCAACTTTAGTCACTGCTTGATTCAATATGTCTGATACATTGCGCCCAATGGACTCGTTACTAAAGTGCAGTTGAATCGGTTGTTGCAACGCATGCTGCATATCCACATCTTCACTCAAAGGCGTTAGCTCAACGCGCAAGCAATATAATGCTTCTTTGCTATCAAAGTGAGTGGGGATGGGGTGCTGGAACGGCGTTTGCTCGAGCTTAAAGTTCGTCACTCGCATTGGGGTAAAGGTCACGGGCAGTGAATTGCACAACCTCACCGTGTTATTTTCTTCACCCTTGTTGACGATATCCAGCTCAACTTCAATCTGTTTGTCTAAAAATACCGGCTTGTTGAAGTCATCAATGTTGGGCTGAAAATGGGCTTTCACAACCATAGGTAATGTTTTGAACAGGTTTGGCGAAACAATTTGTGCAAACTCTTCGACATGGCGTGTGCGCAGCGTGTCTATCTCCATCGCATTTTTAGCCGCAACCCAAGCAAAACTATCAATTAACCGCGTGACGTTTGGATCTTCTTGGCCTTTATCATTGAGGTTGATGTGTTCAGCCTCACGACGGAACCGCTTACGAAAGCCTTCTAACCCATGTCGAATACTCGCCAATTCGTCTTCAAAATGTTTTAGCATGCGGTTAATCATATTGGCTTTCGTTCTCTATTAAGACGGTCAATCTTGTTAAGTCTATGTCTGTATCAAATTGCAAAAACTCGTCTTTGCCACCGCGCGACAACAGGGCTGAAATTTCAAAGCGCATGGTATTTGAGAGGTGCTTGTCTTCATCCTGCGCTAAATAATTTACTTCAATGCTGTGAAGTCTTGGCTCAAATTGACTAATTTTATTTTTTATCCTGAGCGCTATCTGTTCACCGCTATTTAAACGACTGAACAAGGCAATGTCCTCCAGACCAAAGCAAATACTCGACTGGTTAACTAAATCGCTGTTATTGTCGTGTAAAAACGCAGCCTCCGTTTTTAGGATAAGGCCAATGTTATGATGTATAGATTGCACGACCTCATTGCCAAGATCTTGCGATACATCTTCTCTGTCCATGTAAAACGCACTGAAAAAACTCATCTTTCTACCGCCGTTGATAAACTCACAGTGCTCGCAACTCGATCAAATTGGTATTGAGGCACAAGATCAACATGACAGCCATAGCGCTTAAACTCTCCAGACTCCTCCACCACACTCACTTTGGCCGACTTTAGTGGCATTTTTGCCAAAGTCACCTCATCGGATACGATGGAATTTGAGCAGTATTGCTCTAGCCAGTGAGTCAGGCGGTTCTCACAATCATGCGCCTCCATTGACGAGCCGATCATTTCGCGTAACTGCACTTTGAGGTAATGCGCTATTCGACTGACCATAAGCGTGGTTTGGAGCAAGTAGCGGTTTTCTCCATCCTGCTCTGCTTTGATTGAGCTGTTTGATTGAAAAAAATACCGACCATTTAATGGGTTATGAAAAATAGGAATGAGCCCTAACTGTGATATGAATGCGGCAGTACTGGCCGATAAACGCGTTTTAAACACCACCGGTAGCTGCTCTTTTTTAACACCATAATAGCTGATGGTGCTACCGCCTGAGCCATCGAGCTTACGAGATTTTAAAAAGCCAAACCAACGCACACGATTAAACTCAATCATCACATTTTTTAAAAATGTCGTTGCTGCGTTACCCCATCGAAAGCTATCCGCCGACGCTTCGTTAAAAATAAATCCCGCGGGGTAGTAACAATATGTCTGGCGATATCCCACCTTATTAAATACCAAACCAATAAAATGGCTGTTTTTCGCTGCACGTAGACGGTGCCAACTATCAAAATCATTTGCAGCCAACACGCGTTGCACTTTCGCGGTATCACATAAAAAAGACTCTCCTATCGCTCCGAGGAAGGCTTCATCAGCATCCAGAACGATAGGACAGAGGCTTTTCTCACCAAGCTCCGCCAACAACTCTAATGTGTAAATATCATCAAACTCGTTAGCATAATCTATATCTAAGCTTATGTTGTGGTCGATCACCACAAGACCATAGGGCTCGCCTCCCATGGTATTAAATTCTCTATTCGCAATCAGGTTGTACAATCTCGCTTGCTTAACCGAAGGAGAAATATTGAGGTCTTGAGAAATTTCAGGCCATGAAATATTGAGAATTTTTACTTTGACCGTTTTATAGTTGACCGGCAGATTGACCAATTCATGCAAGGCGCGCCAGCGGGCTTCCAAAGCAATAAACTTTGGGTTTTCCATCACCTCTGACAACTGCTCGCTCAGCATTTGATCGATCTGAGCAATCATATGCTTTATCTGCGCGATATTATCTGAGCCTTGTTCTGTCATAGAGATGAAGATCCATGCTGACTAGTCAATTAATCTGGTGAAAAGAAACGAGGTACGTATACCTCGTTTCAACATCAATGGCTTTAATGCTTATAACCATTCATTAAAGCCACTTGGGATTAGCCCGGTAGGCTTGCAACCATACGTACCGAAGTCGTCAGCTCTTCCATTTGTAACCAAGGACGCAAATGGGCGACCGCTGAATACGAACCAGGACGGCCCGGCTGTTCAATCACGGAAATTTGCGCTTCAGCGAGCGGTGTTTTCGCACGCTCTTCGTTACCCATCGCACCAGAGTTTGTGTACATAGCGATCCACTCACTCATTTGCTTCTGAATATCAGCAGCTTCCATATTTGAACCTATGTTGTCACGGCCCATTACTTTTAGGTAATGTGCAATTCGACTGCTGGCCATGATGTATGGCAAACGTGCAGAGATTGCCGCATTCGCTGTTGCGTCAGGATCGGTGTACTCTTTTGGCTTTTGTGTCGTTTGACCACCAAGGAATACCGCATAATCCGTATTCTTGTAATGAACTAAAGGCAAGAAACCTAAGTCACTCAGCTCTTTTTCACGCTCATCGGTCAGATTAACTTCAGTTGGACATTGCTGTGTGATGTCGCCCGAGTCCGTCAAATAAGTCAGATTCGGTAGCGCTTCAACTTTACCGCCGTTATCCATACCACGAATAGCAGTACACCAACCGTACGCTTCAAACGCTTGGTTCATGTTAAGCGCCATTTCGTACGCAGCATTTGACCAAACAACCTCATCGTTATTGGCCGGCTTAGGATTACCCGCGCTGTCTGTTGCTAACTCTTCGAATTCAAATGACTTAATCTTTTTGCCTTTACCGCCATACGGTAAACGCGCCATAGTGCGCGGCAGCGTTAATGCGACGTAACGGGCATCATCACTTTCGCGGAACGAATTCCAAGAAGCATAGCTCGGTGAGTCAAAAGCTGGGGCAATAGGCTTGCCTTCACTAAACGTTGCAAAGCTATTCAACTCGAACATTTCAGGCGCAGCCGCCGCAATAAATGGCGCGTGACTTGCTGCCGCAACTTCGCCCATGTAACGCATCAGCGCAACATCTTCATCCCTTTGGCTGAACTCATAATCACCTAAGATCAGGCCATAAGGCTCACCACCCGCCGTACCATACTCATGCTGGTACAAGGTGTTGAATAATGGGCTGCGATCAACGGCTGGCGCATCTTCAAACTGCTCTAATAACTCATCTTTGGTGATATTCAGTAGCTTCACCTTTTGCGCAGTGCCTAACGCACTATTGCGGATCAGCTTTTGTAGCCCCAACCATGAACCTTCTAGCTGCTGAAAGCTTTCCTGCTGCATAATGGTAGAAAGCTGCTGTGACATTTTTTTGTCTATCTCAGCGACTGCATTGGCAATCGTATCTGTTAGATTTTTGTCCCAGGTCACGGTGCCAGACATTGCTTCTTTGGTTAAAGAAGTCAGTAACTCTTTTGTTCTATCAGGTGCAGTCTGGCTAGTTGCGTTAATTGCACGATCTAAAAACGAACCGCTTTCTTCCGATGCACCGCCACCTTGCTGTAATTCTTCAGACATTACTCTTCTCCTTTAACGCCAAGCTCATCAGACAATGCACTCAGTGAATCAGCACTTTGTAATATGTCTTTCAGTAATTTCTCGAAGTCACGCGAACGATCAGCTTTACTCAACAGTTCATTCAGCTGGTTGCGTGTTTCAAGTAGCTTTTTCAGAGGCTCAATGCGCTGAACTAATGCATCTGGCTCAAAATCTTTCATAGATTCAAAATCTAAGTTGACTTCAAACTGGCTGTCATCAGCTTCAATCACATTGTCCACTTTCAGTGTTAATGAAGGTTGAATACGGCCCAGTACATCATCAAAATTATCTTGATCGACTTGAATAAACTCACGATCTTCAACTTCTTTTGGATCTTCTCTGTCTCCAGAGAAATTACCGAGTACCGCTGAAACAAACGGCAGCTCTTTTTTCTCAGTTGCGCCGTTGGTTTCAACGTCGTAAGTAATACTTACGCGGTTTTTACTAACGCGCTTATGTTGCGAATTAAGTGCCATGATAGATTACCTTACTTAAGATCTGCAGCAGAAGTAAGCTGGTTTGTCGTCGCATCGTATTTAACTGATGCTGCTTTCTCTAGCTTACCGCCCTCATCTTCTACGAAGAAGATTTGCTCTATTTTAGTATAGGTTAGTGAGAACGATTCTGATGGCTGACCACCATCACTGCCAGAAATGCTGAAGTTCGCCAGACGCGCTTCTTCTAGTGAAATAACGTAGTAAGGCACGATACCTTTACCATCACGTGATGGCTTAGTCATCACTAATTCAACGGTTTTACCATCTGCTCCTGGTTGGAACAGGTATGTAAGCAAGTAAGGTGTTGCACCATCATAAGTTTTTGAAATGCTGATTTCACCAAGCGCAACCATACCGTTATCTTGGTTATTCGCATTGCCTATATCTACAGAAACGCCACGCATAGCGCCCCATGATAGGCTATCTACTGCGAACCAACCTTTTTTGCTGTTTAAATCGACAACTGTTGCAGCCCCTTTGATGCTGTCGTTGCCGTCGATTCTCATGAAAATTGACGCCATTTGTATTCTCCATAGCTATGTTATGTTCCCTACTTTTACGTAGGCATAAAATTAAATCTGTATTACCAAAGCGGCCCAGATGACGCACTATCGTCACTCTTAGGCACAGCCTCTGGCGCAGGTTCAGCTTCTGTTGGCACAGCAGCTTGCACAACCTCTTCGCTTGCAACTGTTTCAACTACCACTGGATTTGGACTAGATACTGCAATACTCTCTTCCGACAACAACTCACCTAGGTCATTGTCAACGCCCGTTAGCTTGTTTATTTCCGCAAGCACAGGTGAATCTTTTGCCACGAGTTCCCCAATTAAATCGGAGAATGACATGTTGCCCCATCGAATTGCTCTTGCGAGTAAATATGGGATTGGGCTATGCGGTTCAGTCTTTTTGAAAAAAACCGCAATTTTGTTTAAATCTTCTAACGCACGCTCACGGGTGTAAGCATGGGAGCTTGCTGCTGCGACAGCGACAGCTTGAGCTAATGGGGCTGGCGGCACTTTCACACTGCTTTGTGATGTGGGCTCTGCATTAGGGGTAGCTGTTGCAACAGCTTCGGGCTGTGTTTGCTGATGTGCTTCTACCCCAATGCGCTCATCTTTACTCTCAACATCCGGAAAAAAGTGTTGATACATCAGCTTTATTTGCTTTATTGCGTCACGAATAAAACGGAAGCCCAACAACGAAAGGCCATGTTTATTGCGATAGCCATTAATGAACACATCAATGTCTTTCAGCTTTGCTTCAATGTCACTCAAAATAACAAAGCGCTCTGTGAGCTCAGTTTTTCGTGACTGTAAGGTACTCGCAAATTGCGCCTTTTTTTCCTCAACACTGCCATCTTTTTGCGCCGACAAATAATCACTGAATGTAAAATCGTCCATCAACGGATACTGCATTAAAGGCACATTGAGTAAACCCGAATTAGGGCTATCGCCAGTAAGTTGTTCTAACGGTTTAGTCTGGTTTTCACAGTGTTTTGTGGCAGCTTCCGACTCGTCTAACTTGGCCACCTTTTTATCAGGGAGCCGAGGGTGGATCGATTCACCTAGCTGATTTACCGCATACAAAAAATCATCTAATCCAGAATTAAACAAAGACAGATCAACTTTTCGATAGGCCAAAGCAGAAAGCCACCAAACAAACACTTCTATGTCTCGTGAGTCATTTTTCAGCGTGTCGCTCGTTGCCTGTTGAAGCTGAAACCAATCTTCTGCATTTTGGCGCTGAAGATCTTGATCTTGTGCCGAATTAGGTGTTTCTAATAACTTTCTTAAACTCGATTGCGCAACGTTCAATAAGTTACGCAGCTCCCTGAACTTAGTTCGTTCTTCTTTTAAAAATATACCAGCGTCAAGCTCAGAATCTTGCGAAAAAAGTAACATAGGCAACCGATTACAACCCTATATTCAGTTATTATTTATTCTTTATCCCATTGTGGAGCAGAATGATCCAAAGTCAAGATCTTCATGTCACCACAAAAAGACGCCGATACAAACTACCCAGTTTTTATCAAAAAAGCACGTAACCCCTTATGAACACGGCCTTTTCGATAAACACATACCGCCTGAAAATCTGCTGACAATAACGAATAATTGTGGAAAAAAAATGGACGCGCGAATATTTTATGAACTATATACACAAAAAATAAAAAACATTTTAATTATATATTTTTAACTTTGATTCAACTTTTACTATCCACTATAGTGGCGATATTCAAAGTCATATCAATGAGGTGAAAATGAAAGACAATTTCATCAGGGATGGCATCAGAGGTAACTTAGTTGTAAGAGACTTTGTTCCCGCCACTCGGATCGGTAAGTTTGATCTAAAAGCCGAACCACACAAGAAAAAAATTACCGTGATCGTGAAAGTCTTTTATCGATTTAAAGATAATACACAAGACCAACTCACATGGACGATGACCGAAAAGAATGACTTCAAAAGAAACGCGCGCCGCGTGATATTAGAAAAATGGTCTAATAATTATAAAATTCGCTGCACTAAGCAAAATTGGGAAGAATTTGTGATGGACATTGATTTTGTCATCGCCGAGGTCAATAACCCAGCTTACTGCCGGTACGTTATTGAAGTATCAAAACTTGCACAGTATAAATCCAGTGGTGGTATCCATCATGGGGTAGTACCGCATGTTTGTGGCGTAAACAACTTCGCCAATGACTTAGACATCACCAAAAAACAAGACCGTATTTTTAACTATAAAGAAGGCTTAATTCGCGCGGGTTTAAGGGGCTTATTGCCAGCAGGCGACGGCGATTACTTAACTTTCGCTGCTGATAAGCATATTCTTAACACCGACCTAAAAACCTACCTTGATCGCTTTTTAGCCATCGTGCGCGCTAGACGCACGCCCGATGTTGTTGGCATAAAAGCCTATGTAATTGGCCTAAAGGGAAAAAATGACAGTACATTTACGTACAACTTAGAGTCTAAGCGCGCCACTTCTGTGGCTAACTATATCAACCAGCGCATTGTCGGCGATAACTTTGCAATTGTCTCTAACACCTCTGCACAATGGGCAAAAGACGCCGTTAACTTTTTAAAAACACGCCCCAGAAACCATACCGTTCAGGGGCAGTGCGGCGGCGTGCTGATCGTGATCCGCACGCCGAATACGGTTGACCGTACGGTACCTCATAAGTATGTCGTTATGGCGCACGAGTTTGGCCATATGCTCGGGCTACCGGATGAATACTTTGGTGTTCACAGCAATTCGACCATGGCAAAGCTCGGACTCGATGCCGTTTGGCCTGCAACTTTACGCTCGCAAACAGTGACCACTGGTAATGATCGTCTACGACGTATGCAAGATGGTTTTACACAGATGGCCACCGATGCCAATGTGACTTTGCCTAACTTAATTTCAACCACCACCACGGCAAAAAGACCGGAATCAGATCAAACTTACCAACAAGTTCAAGATAAAAATGACCAAATATCACAACGTAAGCAACAACTTAAAAATAAGTTTGGCGAGAATAGCTGGATATATAAAAAATACAAAGACTCACACCCTAGACTCTACGCACCGCCCAGTTTAGTCGCCATATCGAACAGTATTATGCACAGTGGCAGCGAGATCCAAAAAGCACACTTTGTGACTATTTGGTCAGCACTTTGCCAAGCAACCAACGGGCATGTACAAAGCACGGAATGGGAAATTATTGCAGCTAACTAACCCTTATTTTCTTAGCTAAATCAAAAAAGTGCAGACTTTAAAAGCCCGCACTTTCTTTTTTGTTTAGATTCAAAATCCGATGTTATGGCTCAAAGCCACAGCGCCAAACACGTACCGTTCTTGTTTCAGTGCGACAGTTTGTTTTCACTTCACGCGTATGTTCCGTCGTGTTTAACTGATCACTGGAAAGGCCTAAACTACCTGAATAAGTATACCAATCAATAGAGCGCGTACCATCAGAGCGTGTATACCAATAAGTACCTGATTGTGATTCATATTGTGAGGTAGGACAGCTACTTGTCTCATCCAAAACTAGGCTCTTTGAGGCGTACGTTGTATATGGCAAAAAGAAGTCCGGTTCATTCCACAAGTGGCCGAGGTATAAATAACCGCTATAACCACAATGTCTCTTTGTAACTGTGTAGTTTTCGGTGACCGTATCGCATACTTGTACGTTACGTGTTTCAGTATGCCAATAACCACCTACTTCACATTGCATGCGCGCCTGAGCAGACCCGGCAAACGCCACTAGTAGTGCTGATAATACAACCATATTTTTAGCTTTCATGTTCATCCTTTATATTTTTATTTTTAATTCCAACATCATAAGCTCAACTTACGCTGCTGTTCTTCTGAGAAAAGCGCTTTTATTTGAGCCAACTTTTCAAAGTCTGTCTGCACGCTTGAGTTTGTATAAGGGCTGCCTGACGACCCCAAGCTTACTGCGCCAGAAACTGTGTAAACTTGTGCTGATAATCGTTGGATCTCTTGTCGCTGAAAGGCACTTAACTCTAAACGACTCAGTGACTGAGTTAACAAGTCCCTTTTTTGGCTTGCCTGCAACTGTGCTTGCTTTTGTTCATACCCTTGATACTGCGCCAATTGCTCTGAGCTCAACGTTTGCTCAATGGTTCGTTCATAATCCATGGTGTTTTGGCTGATTTCATCCATGTATTGTTGATGAAAATAGTCCGCATTATCCGGTTGCGATTGTGCTTGCTTTGAAAACATCAGCCACGCATCAAGATCTGCCTGTGCCTTTTTACTAAGCAACTGCTCCAGCGCTTCGCTTTGCTGTTCCGCAAGCTGCAATTGATTGGTCAGAGAAAACAGCACGGGCTTGACTGTAAAAACGTTTAAATTATTTTGGATTTCATCTCTTAAACCAGCTTCTGTCTCTTCATCTAATGTGGATTCAGATGATGAAGGTGTGAACTCTAAAGGCTGTTCTAACAAATCATCATTTGCAGCTATCGGTAGCTCAAGTAATGCAACTTGCGCCTGTAAACGCTGATTTTCTGCCAGCAATTGCTGAATATCAGTCGGTGTAGAGTCTGCTGTTTTATATGCATTACTATAACTATGAGATAGCCCATGGCTAGACCGCTCAGTCTCAGGCGGTTCAGCCTGTTCTTGCAGTATGTAAGCGACGACAAAGCCGCCAAAGAATGCCAAAATTAGTTTCAGTATGTTCATTACGATTCGACCTGCTTCATTGACCATACCATCACCTTACAATTGGGTGATGCATGTTGTAACTTGAGTCTAAACTTCAAGTTTGTTTAATCATCAATATGGCAATATCTTACGCGAAGTCATTGTTCAATAAACCTGCAAAATCTGACAGATACTAACTCGAGGAAGTGGATATGAAAAGGGTACTTTTGTGCTTAAAAAGGACATAACATCACATGTGAAAGCCCCACTCCACAGCTAATTGCCCTACAGTGGAGCACACACGCCATGCATCAGTCTAAGGCCAACACGACGCCTTGTAGATAATTGAGTTTTTGGCATTGCTGTTGTAACAGTTCAATAAACGCCATAGTGTGGGTTGGCGGTACGCGCTGTCCGAGCCAAAGGGCATAAACGTTTCGAATAAACTGAGCACTGCCCAGATAACAAAACTTTTCGGTGTACTCTGATGATAGCGCCGCAATTTCTGTCATAGGCAGTATCCCAGCACCGTTACCTGATCCCACCAGCTTGCGCACCAAGGTAATATCGCCCACATAAGAGACGTACTTAAACTGGGCTACGAACGCACGCCACTCATCCGTTGCTGGCAACTGAGTCTGCCGAAAAGGTAAAAACAGGGTTTGTGTTTTTATCGCAGTCCGCGCCACCACCGCTTTAACCACGATCTGCCCAAGCCGTTTTTGGTATACGCCCGAATCATCCAACTCACCAACACGGATGGTTAAATCAAAGCGTTTTTGGCTCAACAACTCTAAGTTGTTTGCAGGCTCAACATGAAGCTGAAGCGCTGGATAGCGACTTTGAAACGACTGTAATGCGTCATACAAAGGCCCAATCATCAAGTTTTGTGGGCATAATAAATGGAATGATTTAGTTTCTAGGTTGGCCAAGGTATTACACCGTGCTTGCAGGGCGAGCAATTCGCTCGCCATACTATCAACGATGACTTGCCCATGATTGGTTAGCGTCACCCCCCTGGCGCTGCGCTGTAATAGCGGATACCCGAGTTTCTCTTCCAGTGCAACCACCCGTTTTGACAAAGTTGGGGCAGTCACTCCCAAATCATCTGCGGCTTTAGCAAAACTGCCTCGACGGCTGATCTCCACAAACAATCGTAAGTCATCAAGCATATTTATCTTCGCAACCTTAGCTTTCCATTTTTGCCATTCTGCTTTGCTGGCAACACCTTACAATCATACCAACAGTCAAAGGAGGAAACATGCAAAAACTTATTTTTACGCTACTGCTGTCACTATGCTTGTCATTTATGGTGTCAGGGTGGGTGACGTATATTAATTTAGGGCTCGTCAGTGACTTTACGTTTCGCTGGGCTCACGCATTTTGCAACGCCTGGCCGGCCTCGTTTGCCGCAGCCTACTTACTATCAAGCCCCATTTCAATCATCACTCAACACATTATGGATAAAACCCATGGCAAATTGCACTCACGTTAACTTTATCGCCCATATCACCCCAAAGTCAGCGCATTATCAGAACTGTATCGACGCAATTCAGGCAATTATCCCTGCAACTCGCGGTGAAGTTGGTTGTTTACGTTTTGAACTCTATGAAAACACAGCGTGCACTCAACTGACTCTGGTTGAACGCTTTGCAAGCCAAGCCGCATTTGATTTTCATCATCAGCAGAGTTATACCCAAAAAGTGTTTGAACTATACCAAGATTGGTTGGCCAAAGAGGTGGAAATTGTCTCTTTGCTGGCACGGCCAAACCCAATCTAAGCACGAGGGGCCATGCCCCTCGTTGGCATAACACAGCAATACGCACAACGACGATTTTTATAACTAATTGTATTACTTTCCTATTCGCAATCGACACATCATTTACTTATACCGCCGATAGTGTGAGTATTCACATACTTACTTTTTAACAGCTCAAATTAGAGGAAGATGTCGTGGATGTACGCCAGGTAGCAGGTGAATTAGTTGAAGTTTACATGAATTTAGCTCAAGCCTATGAAGCAGAATTCTCGTCGCTCACAGGCAAGTTGCCAAATCGACAGGGCGTTTTTGCGCTTGATACGCCGCTGGATAAAAGACATATCGGATATTTAGCCTTTGACGGTGAACACCCCGTTGCACTGGCCAATATATCAATCGATGATGGTGCCTTTGAAGTGTGTGAGTTCTACGTTATTCCAAGCATCAGAAAAAGAAAAATAGGCTCGCAGTTTATCGGCAAAATTTGGCAAGCGCATCCAGGCAATTGGCAGGTAAAACAAATCCAAGGTGCCGATCACGCGGTACAATTTTGGCGTAACGCTTTATCAATGAACGGCGTTTCATTTACTGAGTCCGAATACGAAGATGTATATTGGGGCAGAGTTAATCGCCAAGTATTTACCATTACTTCACATAACTGAGTATCAATTTCGCATTTGCACGCTTTATTATCGCGCTTATTCGTCAAAAGAATAAGCGTTTGATGAGTCGATAAATACCACACTTGAGATTATTAAAATTCACTAGTCTCAGCTGCACATAGGCAAACCTGCCTGCATCCTGCCTAGATAACGGTGATTAAATGAAAATGAACTTTTTTTGAACTTTTTTTGCTTATTTAAATTTTAGCAACACAAACCTTATCTACACCCCATTAAATATGGTCAGAACAACCCCAAATAAAAAATATTATTATTCAAAAATACAAAGCGGTTGCTTTAAAAAAAGCCGCAAAAAGCCAAATATTTTTCGAATTATTCAACAATTGTGCCCAATACAAAAACACCCTTAATTTACAGTGGGTTGTGCTAAAAACAAGATAATGATTATATGGAATTGATTACATAATAAGGAAAATGACGTATGAAAAAAACAATGGCTTTACTATCAACTGCTGCGTTAACTTCGGCGCTTTGTGCACACGCTCAAGTCAGTTCCGAAGATCTTAATTTAAAACCAGCGGGGGAAGTAAAACTCTCCAAAAAATCTCCCACCTTTAACATCAGTAAAAAGTTAAATAAAAAAGAGGTATACAGTACGGCAAATACCGAGGTGTCTACAGCCAGTATTACACCACAGTGCCCAACACTTGCAACGGGCAGTTTGTATACTTTATCTGGTTTAAATGCGGGTGATACAGCATGTTATCATTTTGAAATAACGGCACGAAGTAAGACAACGGCATTGTTGCTCAATCAGGAAACCGGAAACAACATTGATCTTAGCATCATACGACACAACGCAGATAATACCTACACGGCACTAGGCACCTCAAATAATACTGGAAATGCCGATGAAACTGTCGTTGTTTTGACCGAACCGGGTCACTACTACTGGTTTATGGAAGCACAAGAATCCACCGGTGCCGCATTTAACTTTGGCGCTGCAGTTGCAACCGCACTCGATGACTATGAATTTAATGATACCGCTGCAACGGCAACCGTATTAGCCGATAAGCAACATAAGATCATTGCAAATATGGACTCTGCAACTGATATAGATATTTATAAATTCACATCGGTCCGAGGTCAAGATGTGTTGCTTAACTTCTCGGATAACAATTCAGATGAGTGGATTGCTGAATACTACAGCGCAGGTTGGCAACCTTTTACCAAAAACGCCGATAATACGCTGGGCAACTTACAACCCAACCAAGAGATTTATGTCAGAGTGCGTCCCAACTTGGCGTTGCCTGTTAACCCAAATAATCAATACACCCTGACATTCGGCAGCAAAGTGGTGTCGGCATCAAATCACTATGTCTCCGGTGAAAGTAATGTAAACCGCGTACCTTACTCATCATTCATCTCGGGCTTACCTTATGCTACGACCCAAGCGTATCGCAAGCTTACTTGGGGGATCACACTAAAAGACTCAACAGGCCAACCGGTAGAAGGTGCAACTGCAGTACTGAAGTTTGACCAAGATATCAGAGAGCCAGAGAATCTCATTGTGTATACAGACTATGAGGCAGTTTCTAACAGCGCAGGGGTGGTTTCAGGCACAGTGAACTTAGGCTCTTGCTATAGCGACCTCACGCTAAGACACACAGAATACAGCTTTGGCTATAAAAATATATGGGATACTGACTTAGTTTATGGTGTTTGGCGAATGGAAGTGCCCCATTCTGTTGGGCTAGGTGTTGGCGGCGACAACGTCGAATACGTCTGGTTTGGTCACTTATGCGATCAAGATTTAGTAAGTAGCACACCATCGTAACCTATTGAATTATATGAGCAGTGTTCAAACACTGCTCAGCTTTATTTGCAGGTATTTGGAGTAAATGAAAAAATAGTGTTAAATTTTACTAAAGTAATTTAAAGAACCTACCGATAAATAAGGCCTCTTCACGTATAAGGAATATGTTATGAAGATAGGTAACCCAGCCATTAGTCAGGCCCAGCTTAATACAACAAAGCAAGTACCTGACAGCAAAAAACCCATTAGCGATGAGATTAACACTGCTGCCCAACAGCAACATGCCCAAAGCAATATAAATGATGATCCTGCTCTGGCAAACAACGCTAATCTACACGACATTGAAGTAACATCTGTGAGCGTTTATGAGCCTGACCGATTTGCGAAGGTGTCTCAAACGCTTTATTTTGGTGAATTACCCAGTTTATTTAGAGATATGCAATCTCATTACCAAGACTTTATGAGTGAACTGGAAAAATCAGATCCACAGTTGGCACAACAAGAATGGGGCTTTTCTGTTGATGAAAGCGGCCAGCTAGTTGTAACAGGCTCTATCAGTGATGAAGACAAAGCCTATTTGGAAGAAAAGCTCAATGAAAACACAGAGCTTGTGCAATTAGCCAAGCAGGTTCCCGATGTTTTGATGAAAGGCATGGCTTACGACAGAGGTGCCGACGGTAAGGCCAATGCGTGGGGCAAGTATGATGTAAACACTGAAAATCTAAAAGATGTTCTGGATTTTAGAGAAGTGTTAGAGAGCACTTACACCGAACGAGATGATATTTCCTACTTCAAAGGCAACTTTAACACCTTTGAATTTGCCGAAAACGTGGCAAGCCAATTAAAAAGAAACGCCGAGGTCAAATTTAGTTATTAACTTGATACCTAAGCTATTTTTGAGTGAATGTGCACTTAGGTCGCAACACAGAAAACCCCGTAAGTGCACCCCCCAAATTGGGATGAATGTTGAGCTAAGTGCTCATGATCAAGCATTGTTTTATTTACCAACCAACGCCATCAAAGCTGCCGACTTTTTAGCGATATAATCTCGGCCATACGCGCCGTTTTCTAAGTTATCGTACAAAAATGCTGGTAGAGATGGTTCAAATTCATCGCTTAAATTAGCAATCCCCAACCCTAATGATGCGACGGTATCTACATCACCGCAAAAGCTCACACTATGTTTTAAAACGCCCTGTAAACTGCGATTATCTTTAAACGCATCGAAGCCCAGCATTGATAAAAGTGTGACCGTATTCTTAGTTGTTCATCCTCAAAAAGGCATTTTCTCGCCTTGTGACTTAGGACTTTATAAGTTACAAAAATGTCGCCTAGCACTTTATTGTTCACCCACAAAAAATGTCGCCCCGCAATATAGTTTCATACTGAGCGGGGCTGTAGGGTCTGTGTTTTGGTTTGGGAATTTGAGGTTGGGAAAATAGAGTTTCATACTCAACCCAACCATATATCTAGAGAGTCTCAAAAGTTAGATAATAAAGTGTCATACAAGGCTTTTTATACTCAGTAATGTATCTCTATAATTTAAAACTTTATGCCTGAGCGATAAAAAGTCTTCTTTCTCGAACTTACTCTCTTTCATATTGTTTCTGACAGTGTAAATTCCTCCTGTGGAGTCAATTTCCATTGAGTGAGCCAGTCTATTTCTTGGTTGGATTATATCTTCACAATATCGCTTTAGGTTTTCTACATGAGTAAACAGCTGTTCATCTTCTAATTCATTAAGAACTTTCAGGAGTAGCTCTATTTTTGGCTGGCTAGTCAGCAAGTGAGTATAATCAGAAATATCGCCAGTTCTGTCACTTTTCCCTATTTCATTGGCCTTCTTCTGATGAAATTTCAAGACAGTATCGAAAATATGATCAATAGTGCTTTTTTTTACATTACTACAACTAATCTTACTAAAGGAGTTATGGATTATTTCATCAATGAGATGATCAAAATCGGCAACGGCGGCTAAGTATAACCCCCTCATTTGATTTAAATCTAACAGGCGGTTTAAACGAGTTTCAATCAAGTGTATTAGCTGATTTGGAAGATCTGCGCGGTTAAAGCAATAAACACCATCGACGTTTATCTTAGCTCTCAAGTTTTGAGGTGTATCACTACTATAAAATGCTATATCTGTCGCTGTACAGTGCCTTCGAATAACTTTAATCAGTTCGCTACCATCTTTAGCACCCTGTTGCATTTTATAATCTACAACCAACAGGTCATACTGGATAGATTTAAAAAGACCTTTTAACTCAGAATCATTATTTATTTTGCTAACTTTCTTAAGTTCTAATTCAAACCCCATTCTAGCAAGCTTTTCTCTCACACGGTTTTGCGCTTTCTCAACCTGATTTTGACGATCATCAATCCAGAGAATATTGTATGTTTGTTTCATCGTGCGAACCTCACAACAAACTTAGCTCCACCCTCATATTCCAGATCAACTTTTATACTTCCACCCATACTATTGATAACTTGTCTAACATGATAAAGTCCTAACCCAGAACCATCTGTAGTCGTTACGCCCATATCAAAAACAGATTCAATATCAAGTTGCAAATGATCTGCGAAACCTAACCCGTCATCAAAAATATCAATCTCTAGTCTATCTTTGCTAGTAGTTCTTGATGCAAATGTAATTCTAGTACAACCAGTATTTGGCTTCGCAGCATTATGGACAAGGTTATCAATAACAATCATTAACTCCAGTGGCATAAACTCCATTACCCACTCAGTATTATCGGTCGTCCAAGAGACCTCTATATCAGGGTGATATTGGCTGGCCACATTTTCCAAATATTGCTTTGAAAACTCAATAATATCATCCGTTATACTTTCAGCACTCATCCTGTAATCAGCTAGCGTTGCTATTCGGCTAATAGTTAAAATCTGTTGATTTCTAAAGCTAATTTCTTCTAATAGAGATTTTGCATCGTCTATGCTCAACGGTTCCCCATGGTTTAAAGTATCTAGCTTATGCTGAATGTAGTGACTGATATTCGAAGAATATATTCCGATCTGATGGTGAAAGTTTCGGACTGTATCTATTTCAACTGAAGATGCTTGCTTCAAGAATAAATTTCTTTTCTTTTCTTCAGTTAAGGCTGATTCAACAATACCAATTTTCTTCTCCGCACTTTTTAGTGATTGAGAAGCTTTATCTCTCTCCTTTTCAGCAGCTAGTTTTTCATCTCTGGCTCTCTTAGCTTCAAGTTCTGCTGCAAACCTAATTTTCTTTTCCCGCTCAGCTTCTTCTCTCGCAGCAGCCTCAGCAGCCTTTAGATCATTGTATCTATTTAGAGCCAAATCTATTTTATCTTGCAAATTTTCTGCATCGGACTTTTCTGCAAAGACCTGCAAGTTTCTGATAGTGCTTTCAAAGCTTTCATCTCTTATGCTGATTGTATCAATCATCGATTCACTAAATTCTAGTAATTTAATATTCTTGCCAGAAATAAGCTTTGAAAGAACTTCTATTACGCGCGTTTTCCCTTGATCCGTCAAAATACGGCTTAAATCAGCAGAGTCAGAGTCAAGCTTATCAGGCCATGATACTTTGCTAACATATGCTTCTAATCGCTTTAGAGCCTTTTCAAATACATATTCACTCAACTCTGTTGATGCTTGTGTAGGTATTAACCCTTTATCTCGACTACTTGCTTCTCTGAATTTAGAGTTGTCACCCTTTACATCAATTAACCCCAACACCTCTCGAGTACCCAGGTATCTAGCATAACCTTGTGCCTTTCTTGCGTTAAGTTGAAAATAATCATCATTGGGGTCTCCAATAGGCACAACCCGAAATCCGTTTAAAAAAAGGAATACTGAACCAAACTGATTTACCGGGACTCCCATTGACCTAGTAAAATTAATCTTAGCAACAGTATTCATATAATATAATTCAACAGATAGCGATGTTGAATGAAGAGCTTTAAAAGTTGAAGGTTCTTCAATCTTATAAACTCTCTCTCCCCTATCTATTAGCTCAGTGGTAATTTTTGTACAATCATTAGAGAGTATAGTTTTTATTCTTGTCGTTTTAGCCGCTAGCCTTTCAAACACTAAGTTACTAATTTTTCCATTGATAATATCAAAGTAAGGAGAATCTTGGTCAACATCACTGTTATTTAATAGCTCCTTTTTATCCCTGTCTTTTTCCGCTGGAGCATGTATATAGATATCGAAATCTTTTTTGATACCAAAAGGGTCTATCAACTTCGCAATTGAAGCTTTGAGCTTTTTCAACTTCGCCCGATCCCATGATTCTGGGTCTCTTAATCTGGATATCTCTAAAATAGTGCCAGTATCAAACTGCAAACCGGAGAGCTCTTCTGGTAAACTAAAATCTCGCTCTTTATGATGCTCTATCAGAACATCCTGAAATTGCATGTTCTGATCTACTTCAAACTCTCCCCAATCTATAGTAACCAGATTAACTTCTGTTTCAGAGGAGCTTTTTGACTGAATAGTAAGGTTTGCTCCCAAACGATCACATGAGAATCGTCCGACTCCTTTATTCCCCGCATAGGACTGCCTTGTTGCCCTCAAATTTTTACGATAATCATTACTTAATGCTTTATCTTCTGTTTTATCTGACTTCGCAGAATAAGCAACAAACAGCCACTTATTCTCAATGTCTGATTTAGACATGCCTTTGCCATTATCAATAAGATAAATTTTATCTTCATCAAAATACAAATCTACTCTGTCAGCATATGCATCAAATGAATTTTTAACCAGCTCAAATATAGCGACAAAGTCGTCCACTATTAGCTCTTTTCCTATAATATCTTTTAGACCAGAGCTTATTTTAAACTTCACTTTTAAGAACTCCTTTCGTTCAGTAGGCCAATTAAACGGCCCAAAACTTCTCCCATTAAAGGCGGAACAGCATTTCCTACTTGCGTATAACGAGGGCACTCCTGCGTTCGTCGGCTACCACCTGTGGTATATTTCCCTTTAAACTCAAAGTCGTCAGGAAATGATTGAATACGAGCATTCTCTCTTACTGTCAAAATTCGAGGTTCCGAATAATGAAGAAGATCATCTGGTAAAGTTGTTAAAGTCCTAGAAGGTTGTGATGGATCTAGCACCGTTATGACTTGCTTTCTAGTTCCTATCAGCTGTTTTTGCTCGTCCGTTAGGCCTTTTCCTGGAACACATATACTTTGAATTTTTTTAAATTTCTCGACTGTTTCAGGCTTATGGCGAGCTATTCTCAAACTGTTTGGCTTAAACTTACTTTGCAACCCTTTTCTCATAGCTTTTTGATAGGAAGTTAACCTATTTGGAGAGGTGTAGTTTAGCTGCTTAAAGCCATTATTTTCAGATCCTGAGTGATATATGATTTCTGCACTGGTTTGTTCAAGATCACTTATTGCTGATCGAACACTTACTGGCTTGTTTGGAAGCTGCTTCTCTTTTAAAAAGGGCTCTCGAAGCTCTTCTAGTATTAAAAATGGATCTAACTCTGAGTGAAGCTGGTCTTTTCTCACCCCAACCATAATAAACCTAGTTCTATTTTGGGGCACACCAAAGCAAGCACTATTTATGAAGCCTGTAAAAATTTTATATCCCAACTCTTCCAGTCTAGCTTTCACTATTTCTGAGTAAGGTATTTTACTCCGATTACCAGTACTATCTTTAAACGTGGAGTTGAAACCTTTTACATTTTCAAGCACGAGATATCTCGGAGAAATAAGCTGTACCATTTTAATGTACTCTTCTGAAAGCTTATTTCTTGGATCATCCATCTTTCTCCTACCTGCCATTGAAAAACCCTGACAAGGAGGCCCTCCCGCTATTAAATCTACATGCCCATTTAATTCAGCGAGTTGACTTTGGTAGTTTGTTAACAGTTCTTGGATTGTGGTTTCTTTTTTAGGTAACCAATCTGGCCATCTAAAATGATTATATTTACCGTCAATTAAGTTATGTTTAAAGGTTTCAAAAGCCATATGATCTTTTTCAACAGCAAATAAACCGGTCCATCCGGAATGGCCTAAACCCAGAGATAAGCCACCACACCCTGAAAAGAGGTCAATATAAATTCCCTTTGTTTTTCTTTCACCTAACCCCATTTAAAATACCACTCTAAAAGCTAAAAAAGCCCTCTTAACTTTTTAGTCAAGAACTGCAAAAAATTCCAGGTATGTTACTCAAAATATCTCATAACACAATATAAAAACCTTTCACAGTAACATAAATTTAAACTTTTTTGAAAACCTCTCACTCCAAGCAATAATGTCTTCCTCACCCAACCGACCTTCGCTCTTAGACTTTTGATGCGACACACTTTTGTGATTGCCTTCTCCAACCAGTGCATCAAAGTATTTCTTTGGCCAACTGAATTGGTTGCTGAGCAACCTTCTTTCTATCTCAGGTATAAAGTCTCGTAGCTTGCCTTTTGGCACTAATGCTCGCGCAGAGATAACTTTGGTGGCAATGGAAGCTCTGCCATCAGAGGTATCCACCTCTAATAAGAAATAACCTTCGTTTTGATGTTCAATCATTACAATTGCCATACATCTAGGCGAACCATCTACCATAAGATGACTCTCACTGCGCCCCACTTCTGGTAGCTTACGAACAATGGGCTTACTTTGTTTAACACCGTGCTCTTTTTCTAATATCTCCAGCATTTTAAAGAAGCTATCGAATTTGTTGAGATATAAATCGGCGTTGTCGGTTAAATCATCTAAGCCATCTACGGCGGCTCTGGGTGTGTCGCCTCGCGAATTTGGATCGTCGGTGCTTACGGCAGGTGGTAAGTTGTTGGGTTTACCTTCATCTTCTTTACCACCAGGGCTTTTTCTAGGCTGTGCACCGACTTTACGAGTACGTGGCACTCTGTTGTATATTCGCTGTGTTGCATCACAGAATATCAATGCAGACTCGTTATCTTCGCTGCCGTCGCTGTTTTCATCGATTTCTCGCTGTGTAGGCAGTTGTGGGTAGGTACACCCTTTTCCTTTACCCGAACCTGGTTTGTTTTCAGTGAAACCTGGATGTGAAAAGCCAATATCCGAAATATCAGGGAAGAACAAACCATCCAATAATTCTATTCGGTTGATAAACCAAGTGCTTTCATCACGTGACTTCCAGCCTCTTGCGGCCACTTTTACATCCTTAAGCTGGGGAGGGTCGAATCGAAAAGTCCAACGTTCAACGTTAGGTGCCCTAACTCGCTCTTGCGAAAAATACTGATAAATACTGTTAAACGAATTTTTAATGTCACTGTTTAACAATAACCAAGCGATTTGATGTCTAAACCCTTCATTATCAAACAGTACTTTTGGACATAGTGTTGTTGGTAAGGCGTTTATCACGAGATCTAAAGGAAACTCTTTATCATCGTTGTTTGGGTAGTGGTCAACGTAAAACTCTAAGTCGAGCGCACTGTTAATGAGTGCAGCGTTTGCCAGATAGTTGTTTGTAAAAAATAAGGCTCTGGCCAGCTCCAACTGTGGTAAATAAATAGTTTTGCCTGCACTTTCAAACACAAAGCATTTTTGCGATTGCTCTTCGCTCAGCTTATACGTCACTAAGCCGCTGTCGCCCACCGTGGCGGTTTGCCAAAATGCACGGTCAGGTAAAGTAAATTTAATCGGGAAGCCTAGAGGGATGGCATCAACAGTTTGGTTTAGTACGACTTGTCGGCTTAAATAGGGTAGCTGGCTAAACTTAAGGGCTTTGCGCGTGGATTGCTTAAAGCGAACACCAATATCCCAAGTTTTGCGGTTATTGTATTTAAACAGATTGCCTATCGCCTGTATTCTGGCGTCGTCTGGTAGTGTTTTAAATCTATCAACTTGGTTCATACTTTACTGCAAATCCTAGCAATTGCGACGCGAGTGGTCGGGTCCTTTTCTCGTTTAGCCCTGCCATGCGTTCAATTCGCCAAGTTCTGAGTATTTGATGTTTTGCATTACAACGAATACATGCCACAGCGATACGACGGCATTGGTATTCCTCTATAGTTTCACAATATTTATTAAAAAACAATTTACATAACGGTAACTTTTCTAAGTGTTTGATCTGAGACAAAGAGATGTGTGCATGGGTAACTAGCCAAGTTATCGTGTGGCGGCTTGAGCCAAGCTGAGTTTCTGCTTTATTAATCAATGAAATAAGTTGCCTTACGTATTTTTTGTCTCGCTTTGACCAGTCAACTCTACCTGTTTTTGCAATGTTGGGTGTGGCAGAGCTTTGATTAAATTGCATCAACCATTGTTTATCATGCCGATATAGCCATGTGTATAAACCCGCAAAACCATTTTGTCTCGCGCCTTTAACGCCAAATTTAGCCACAGCATGTTGCCACTTTGTGCGACGAGTTTGGTCAACTACCACAGGCTCAGTGTATACAGGCACATAATCGTATGGGGTGTGCGGTAATGCTGATGCGGTACTGAGTATGTTCGATATATCCAACTGCTGCTCATAGCATGCTTGCCACACCAATAGGTGCTGAAGGTAGCTAAATGATTTTCTGTGTTTTCTAAACAAACACTTCAGCCAATTAGTGTCTTCTGCCTTGTTTATATCGAGCCCAAAGCTTGCGAGGGTATGGCGGCCCCAATACCCTAACACCAATTGCGCGATCAGTTCATGCTCAACCTGCTTACCCCTAACAAACCCCAGCTGATAAGCCAAATCATGATAAAAATAACGCCATTGCAACGAGTATATAAGGTGTTCTGAAAAGTTCAGTAACTGCTGAGCATACGCCGCTAGCAGCGTGGCTTTGTGGTTTGTAAGCCTTGGAGTTGAGTGTAAAAGCACATAAGGACTTAGCGCAGTAAATTGCTGCCTATGTGCTTCGCTGATCAAAACAGGGCTGCTGATTAACTGCATGCCATGCTCCGCACATACCGATAAACCAGGTTGCTGCCAGCGCCGCGCCCAAAAAGGCTCTCCATATTGCTCTATTTGCGCTGTTACGCACAAAGGGCAGTAACGCAGGTAGTGCGGGCTTTTAACTTTGGATGCGGCTTTGCCTAGCTGTACTTCTGCCGAGTGCCTGCAATCAGTCAGTAGCTCATATTTAGCTTGAGCTGCAATGTCGGGGTGCACAAAAGGAGAGTACAACGGAAAAAGCGTATGCCCCTGTAACAGCTTGTATGGTGTTAAATCAGCGTTACCTTGATAGTGAGCGGAGATCTGCGATAAATGCCCCTGAAGAGCTACTGAGGCAATTATTTGGCGGTTTTGGAATACCTCATCAAGCAATTGCTTGGGTGAAGTGATACCTGCATGTACGCCGTACCTTGCGATGACGCTGTAAAGCAGCTCATCAGGGTAAGGTACGGGTAAACAGGCCATACTACACGCTTTGTTTAAGCCAAGCGGTCATATCAAAAATCTTTCCTTGTTGTTTGTAGTATTGGTAAAGCTCATCCGATTGCTTTTTATGTTGAGAATAGCCAAAACGTAAATCGTCACTAGGCAATGTATGCCAGTCCTTGAGCTTGATGATTGCGGGCTTTTCTTTTGGCTCCTCCACTTCATCTGGTACTTGCTCATACCATTCAAGAACGAGTGGAATAAGCGCTCTTACCTGTAAGTGTGGATGATCTTTAATAGCTTTTTGCACTAATGGTACCAATAACTCTGATTCACACCCCATACCCAGCAAAAGGTTATAAAGCCTCATGGCCTCTGAGTCGCTCGCAAAAGGGAGTGTGTCTGACTTAGCTGCGGTAACTTCAGAGATCTGCTGGCTGAGCTCCAACAACCGCTTATCAATCTCTTTGTATTTTAAGTCTGAATACTTGGCAATGCTCTTTGCTTTACCAGACTTGAGCGCTTCAATCATTGGATGGATCGGCTGTAATTCAGACTCATATACCTTTGTGAATAGTTTTGAAGATAGCCGTTCAACGCCAGTAATAATAGCGCGTAGTTGTGCAAGCACAAATAACTTAACCACAATATCTAATACACCTTGTGACAGCTCAAACCAAGTATTGCGGACTTCTTCGGTGAGCGGTTCATCGCGGTGAATAAGCCACTGATACTGCCAAAGCTTGTCAGTTAACAATCGCCACTCTGTGGGTTTTGGTTTACCCGTTGCTGTATCGATCCTATTTTTGTGCTGTGGCAGGGGCGCCCACACCATAGAGCCAATGCCAGTGCTGCGTCTTGCTGATTGCAACTCAAGTTCGAATATGGGTCTCGCTTTGGGGGTACCAACTAAAATCACCGGCACACCAATAATATTCACCAAAGCCACAAAGAACTCGAGCATACGTTCTTGTCCTTCTTTTTTCTTTCGGGCCAACCTTTGAATTTCATCAATCACTAACACGCCTATAGCATATTGATTGGCGACTTGTCCCATAAATGCTAAAAGCACTTCGGGACTATGACGCTTATAGCAATACCTTTCTGTGAGTTTAGTATTTAGATGCTTATCAACCTCTTGAAAGAAATTTAAACATAGACTTTTTAGTGACCCATCTACTGGGCACTCGATACGCAAATAGGCGAGCTGGTAAGTATTATATTTTTCGTGATAAATCGCTTGTGGGTAGGTGGCCAATATCCGCAACACGCTGGAGCTTTTACCACATCCAGAGCAACCAATAAGTGACAAGCAACGTGCCGTAGAGGGCGCTTCGGCAAAACGAAAGCTGCTAATGTCGCCCGTCATCAAACGCTCGTAGCCGTTTTGTAGATGCTGTTGAAGCTGGCCAGTTGCAATGTTTCTGGCAACATAGCCCCCACGGATCATCAACGCTATTTTTTCCTCAAGCGCCACATGCATCGACAAAGGTTGAAAGAAGTCATCAAGCAAACCACATAACTCGTGAGCACGCTGCCTCGCGTCTAAATACCCCGCCGCAGGGTTGTATTTTACTTTGCCCTCTAGCTTAGTTTTCAGCTCTTCTATTTTGCTTACTCTTGGTAGCGCTTCAATAAACGGGTTACCTTTGTAACGCTCGATCTCAGACTCCTGATACACCGCACGGAAGATGTTAGAGGGTAAAATCATACGTCGTCATCCTCCTTAAACAACTGATCTGAAAAGTCTGGAAAGTCCAAATCGTCATCTGGCTCGGAGAGATAATGTACTTGCGCTGATTTACTCGTGTCGATGTCCACAGGCTTGTAGGCGCGCTCTTTACGCTCTTTGGCTTTTTCTTCTGCGCGGTTGTCGCGAATATTGCGAATACGCTCCGCATCTGACAAGCCAATATGTTTTGGCGCGGCCTTTTCAGCCTGATTAACCACTTCTATTACTTGTCGCTCCAAGGCACGCTTTTGCTCATCAGCGACTAGTTTTGCATCAGCATGAGTCTGTTTTAACTCATCATTTTGCTGCCACACATCCCAAAAACTCGCACCTGAGAACTGTCTTGAACGTGTTGCCAACTGACACATAAAATAGTCATTGCTGTTAGGTCCGAGATAAATGTAGATATAGTCTGCCGTTGCCAAATCATAGGCAACTTCCACACTTTTAGGGCGCTTCACTTCCTTACCCCGATGCATCCAGCCCGACTTTAAAAGCTCAGCGCTGGTGTAATACACGCCAAATATACAGGCCCCCGCATCAGATATCGTTGCCCGAGTTCTTGGCATCAATGCCACACGAAGATGTTCAGCAGCTGGCTTTTTCAACCGACCAGTTCGATGCTGCAAGCCCCAATTCCATATCGCCAGAGGGTTATTTGGTAAGTCCGTTGGCATATCAGCGGCTTTATCGTAGTCTTCAATCACGTGATATTGATTGTGATAAAGTACAGAAGCTAAGATGATTCGAGTAAACTCTTGGATCGTAAGCTTGGCATCCAAGCGATAATCCCTATCGCCTTGCTTTTTAATTTTGGTACCAGTGACCACACCAGGTGCAAACGGTTTGAATGCTTGTTGGAAGGTGCGAAAGGCTCGTTCGACAACCCCTTTTGCATCACTTCTAAATGGTGACGTATTTTCAACGCGAACACCAAAACCCTTTTCCAGGCATTCAATTTGATGCCCCATTAGCTCGCCTCTGTCAGCCAGCAAGGCGGTAGGTAGGCCTATACAAGGCCATTGCTCTGGTGTTACATCAAAGCCAAACTCGCGGCAATAATCTGTTTTATCCGTCGTGGCCATATGTATTGCCTGAATAGCAGCAGCATATGAAGGGTTTTCAAAACCAATATAAAACCCAGCCACCATGCGACTGAATACATCAATTACCATGTAAATTACTGGGCGACCAACGATATTGCTTCGTTGGGAGTCAGACACTAAATAGATGTCTGCGATTGTGGCGTCAATTTCATAGCGCATACCAGGGCCCAAAACATCTGCGGCGGCAGTACCAGTTAGTGGTCGTATATCTTTCTTTCGCTTTATTTCACCCGCCTGCGCTTCAATTTTGTCTACTTGGCGATATTCACGTTTGTAGAAATGCTCCATTTGCCTGAGTGTTGGCAATTCTTCTTCGGGTAAATCAGGAAAGTACTGCTCATAAATATCTTTGAGCCTGTTGTGCGCATATCTAAATGATTTGCCTTTGTCAGTTAATATGTGTCGTTCAATCGCTATGCGGAAAAGCTTCTCTGCGAAATCATCAATTAAAGCGCCAGTGCCTGGCATGTATTTGCGCGGTCGCCCTAACTTTGTTGTAGCTCGACGCTTTTGGCCCTTTGCACCTGAGTTTTTATAATCGGGTAATAATGCGTTGGGGATCTGACCACGTTGCCAGTATCTACGAGCAAAACGATAAATAGACTGTTTGGTTTTGCCCGTCTCAACCATTATTCGATTAACCACTTTGCCACGCGCTTTCGGTTCGTAGCAGTTCTCAAGCTCTACCAATGGCTTAATTACGGCATAGTTCGCATCACGTTTTAACTGAGCGGTAGAACCTACTTCTGGAATAACAGTAGTAATATCGCTATATGGGTCGGCTGCACGTTTGAGCACTTCATCTTGAAAACCCTGTTCTAACTCAGTTATTTCAACAAGTTCAGGAAAGGCTTTGTCATCGTGCACTTTTATCCAAAGCACGTAATAATCAAATACCATTAAAATGCGATACAAGGTTTGTTCGTATTGCAATACTTCATTGATTTGAAACACGAAACACCTCCTGAATTTTCTCAACGTTACCTAGTTTTAGGTGACCAACTTGTAGCTTTTGAACTGGCGTAAAAATATCAAAGGTAAAGTAACGGTCAGCCAGCAACGCTCTTATCTCAAACAACGACTCTCCTAAGTCTAGCCTATAGGCGGTATCTATCTCTTTGCAGGCGTTTATGAGGGTTTTGGTTGGGTGCTTTACAAAGTAATCAGCATAGAATCTGGCTTGCTCAATGGCTGAGTCTGGTGCTTCTTCATGCTCACCTTGTAGTGGGTAAATCCACTCAACATTCGCTTTAACCACTTTTGGGATCTCTTGCTCAGTGACTATTTGCCAAGGGATCTGCTTTTCATGCCAAAAGCGTTTCTCGAGTTCAAGTATCTCTATTTTGCGCTGCTCTTCCAAAGCGCTGACATACTTGGCTTGTAGAGCAAAATAGGGGAGATCTCGCGAGGTTGTTTCAACAAGAAAGTCACTTGATAAGTATTGGTCTACGCCTCGAACATTTGGATGTTTGATGCCAGCAGATTCAGCTAGCTCTAATGTTATCTCGCGCTCTAGCGGAAACTGCTCTTTGACTTGCAGCACATCCTGCCGCCACTCAAGCAAGTAGAACATGGATAGTTCAAGATCGGATAATAAATGGTGTGTTCGTTTGGACTTATAACCAAAGACTCGATGTACACGACCATCGGATGGCGCATCATAAACCGTTAACCACGGCTTGTAATCCTGATACTCGCCAGTACCGCGTCCTTCTTTGATCCACTTAAGATATTGCGCCTCAGTATGGCCAATCTTCCTAGACATAATATACCGCTATAACTGATTGAAAATTCAGCATAGCTGAGAATTTACCATATAATCAATCAACAATAATGAATTAAGAAAGGAAAGTACAAATGGCAAGACTAAATTCCGACGTATTACTCAAGGTTGAAAACTCTATTCCAGTAGAGCTAAAGCAAGAAGCTTTAAATGGCTGGAGTGTACTTTGGTCTAACCTACCATTCTTAGTTACGGTCACTATTGTGCTGGGTAGCGCCATAGTAACTTACCGAGTACAAAAAAAAGGGAAAGAGGCTGAGCATGAAAACAAAATTTCAGAGTTTCGCCACCACTGGTTACAAGAATTAAGAGAAACAGCATCTGAATTAATAGAGACCATGCACCTTTGCCAACTGCATTATATGAGGAGAACGATTGTATTAGATTTCAAACAAAGTGCTGAAAAGAACTTATCCACCTCCGACAGAATTAAAGGCACCACTGAACAAATTAACTCTTTCATTGAACAATCAAAAGCCCACTATGAAAAATTTCTTGAAGCAAGATCAAACTTTTACGGATTAGAAGCTAAGTTAAAAATGTTTTTTAAAAACGAAGATGATGCTTCTAAAAACCTCTTTATATTATTAGATAGTTTTAAGAAAGAAATGCTAGAAGATAGACATAGTTTAGACGATACCCCCTTAAATAGTGCGGTAGCTGAACTTCAGAAAATATTAAAAGATGAATGGGAAGTTACAAAGAAACGGTCTTGGCTAGATAACCCACAAAAATAACCAAGTATGAAACTTTATTGTCTGGGATGATGCTTTATTGTATGGGGTGAAACTTTATTGTTCACCCACAAAAAAAGGCGCTTTCGCGCCTTTTCTTATTCCACCGTCACCGACTTGGCTAGGTTTCTTGGTTGGTCAACGTCGGTGCCTTTGATCACAGCAACGTAGTATGACAGTAGCTGTAATGGGATTGTATATACAACTGGTGCTAGGATGTCTTCTACGTGGTTGACGTTGATAACACGCATAGTGTCGTCAGAGGCAAACGCGGAGTCTTTATCAGCGAATACGTAGATGATGCCGCCGCGAGCGCGGACTTCTTCAACGTTTGATTTGAGCTTTTCAAGTAGCTCGTTGTTTGGCGCAACCACGATGATTGGCATGTCTGCGTCGATCAGTGCCAGTGGGCCGTGTTTTAGTTCACCCGCTGCGTAGGCTTCGGCGTGAATGTATGAAATTTCTTTTAATTTCAACGCGCCTTCCATTGCGATTGGGTATTGTGAACCGCGACCTAAGAATAGTGAGTGGTGTTTGTCAGCAAACTCTTCCGCTAAGTCTTCAATTGAACCCGCCAGTGTTAAGGCTTCTTCTAACTTGTTTGGTAAGGTTTTGATGGCATTAACAATATTGCTTTGATCTAGGCCTTTTTCTTGCGCGATTGAGGCAGTTAGCATCAATAAGCCAACAAGTTGTGTGGTGAATGCTTTGGTAGACGCCACACCAATTTCCGCACCGGCTTTGGTCATAAACGCCAAGTCAGATTCGCGCACTAACGATGAACCTGGTACGTTACAAATGGTCATGGATGCCATATAACCTTGCTCTTTGGCAAGACGCAAAGCCGCTAGCGTGTCTGCGGTTTCACCTGATTGTGAAATGGTCACAAGTAGGCTGTTTTCATGTACAAACGATTGGCGATAACGGAACTCTGAAGCTATCTCTACGTTACAGCTTACCCCTGCAAATTGCTCTAGCCAGTAGCGCGCAACCATGCCTGAATGGTAAGACGTACCACAGGCAATAATTTGCACGTGTTTTACATCTTTAAAGATTTGTTGGGCGCTGTCGCCAAAAGCGTCCACTGCAACACGGTCATTCTCAAGGCGGCCTTCAAGGGTGTTACGCACAGCCAATGGTTGCTCGTAAATTTCTTTGAGCATGTAGTGGCGGTATTCTCCTTTGCCTGAGTTGTCTTGGGTGATGCTTGACTCAACCACTTCACGCTCAACTAATTCACCATTGATGTCGTAAATTTCAACACTATCGCGGGTAATGCGCGCTACATCACCTTCTTCTAGGAAGATAAAGCTGCGTGTTACTGGAAGCAGCGCGAGCTGATCAGAGGCAATAAAGTTTTCACCTAAACCGAGGCCAATAACCAACGGGCTACCAGAGCGCGCCACTATCATTTCTTGGTCGTTGGCTTTGTCGAAAACCACGGTACCGTATGCCCCTTCCAGCTGTTTTACTGCCGCTTTAACAGCCTCAAGTAAGCTGTCATGTTGCTGACGCAGTTGGTGAATGAGGTGCACCATTACTTCGGTATCGGTATCCGATAAAAACTCGTAACCGTCGCCTTTTAACGCATCACGCAGTGGGACATGGTTTTCAATAATACCGTTGTGTACCAAGGCGATTTCGCTATTTGATACATGAGGGTGCGCATTGCTTTCAGTTACACCGCCGTGCGTTGCCCAGCGTGTGTGTGCAATCCCCGTGGTGCCTTTTACCGCTGCTTTTTCAAGTGCTTGCTCAAGGTTTACCACCTTGCCTACCGCTTTTACGGTATTTAAAGCGCTGTTTAAACTCAGCGCAACACCGGCCGAGTCATAGCCACGATATTCAAGGCGCTTTAGGCCTTCAATCAAAATTTTATTTACTGGACGTTCAGCAACCGCCCCTACAATACCACACATAATTTCTCCATTTTGCACGTGAAGTGTGTTGTCATAATAATGTTGACTACGCACGATGTTGTCGCCCGTACATAGCATTAAACTCTTTAAATGCTCGCTCGAATGACAGTTACGCCGCTACTTTCAATACGCTGGCAAAGGTCCAATGCAAGATTGTCATCAGTGATCAAGGTTGTAACTTGAGACCAAGGCAATTCCAAATTGGGGATTTTGCGTCCTACTTTGTCAGATTCCACCATCACGACAACTTCTCTGGCGGATTCAGCCATCACCTGGCTCAAACCAACCAATTCGTTAAAGGTAGTCGTACCACGCGCAACATCAATGCCATCTGCACCAATAAATAGTTGGTCGAAGTCGTAAGAGCGCAATACTTTTTCAGCGACTTGCCCTTGGAACGACTCAGAATGTGGGTCCCAAGTTCCACCGGTCATCAAAAGTGTCGGCTCATTTTCAAGCGATAACAATCGGTTAGCTATATTCATAGCATTCGTCATCACCACTAACCCTTGCTTACTAGCAAGTTCAGGGATCATCGCTGCGGTGGTTCTGCCACTATCAATAATGATGCGATGATGATCTTTAATTAACTCAGCGGCCGCTTTGGCGATTGCCATTTTGCGAAGTGAATCGCGTTTGTCGTTGCTTTTTGCAACGATTTCTTGTGGCAATGCTACAGCACCGCCATAACGGCGTAACAATAACCCGCTTTTTTCCAGTGCGGTTAAGTCCTTTCGAATCGTAACTTCTGAAGTTTCAAACTCTGCAGCTAGCGTATCCACACTCACTTCACCCTGCTTGTTTACTGTCGAGAGTATAGTATGTCGACGTTGCTGAGTATTTCGTTTCGTCATATTCGCGCTCATTAAGTTTCGTTTCGAAATTTAAAGTAAGTTTAAACGAAACTTGTTGCCCTTTACAAGGTGAAAAACGAACAAAGTACAAAATGTTTCTACAACACCCAAAAATGAAGAGCGGTAGGTAAAAAGTAGAAAATAGATCAAGACCGACGTTTCAGTCTTGATCTAGACGAAGGGAAGTTTAGTGAAACACGTTTACGGTTATTTTAGCGCTTCCTGAAGAGCTTGAAGAGACCATTTCATCGTAGGCGCTTTGCATCTCAAACACAGCGCGGTCAACACCTAACCCCGCCAGCATCACTTCTGCCTCACGCAGTGAATTAAACGTGATCGTTTTGCCGCTATGATTGGTCAAAGCATGAAAATTTCCATTGTGGTCCACCCCTCCCACCAAGTAATGGTTTGAGTCGGCATAACTGAGAATAACGGTATCGAGCTTTTCTTGGCTGATCTGCATTTTTAGGTCATGAGCTAGCATCGGAATACACCTTTTTTGACTGAGATACTAGTTAAACGATACAGTGAGGAAACAAGTTCAATTTTTGTTCAAAAAAAGTTCATGCCATTGCAAGGCTTGGTTGTGCCATCTTTGCAGTGTCATTAATTTGCAACAGCATCGCATTAAATTGGTAAAGCTAAACTCGCGTTAACCATAATGGTGCCGTCACTATTAATAACGCTCTGTGAAAAACAAGGAATACCATGAAACGAATCGTTGTTACTGGCATCGGTGCTATATCTCCGATTGGCCATACTGCACAAAGTAGTTTTGATCGCCTGTTACAGGGCGAACACGGCATTCGTGCCATTGAGCATTTCGAACCACAGCAAACTGGATGTAAAAGCCATTTTGCAGCACAAGTCAGTGCTGACTTTGAACCGGGTTCACTTCCACCGTTTAGTGCTATGGATGAAAGCACACGTACCAAACAGCTGAAAAAGTTAGATCGGCATCAAGTATTTGCCATGATAGCCGCCGCTGAAGCCATCTCTGAGGCAAAATTAGACCTCATAAAAGACGAAGCCATTTTGCACCGCATCGGGGTAAACATTGCCACAGGTGTTGGCGGTCTTAACAGCCTTGAAATTTGTGCCGCTAAAGCTGACGCGGGTAAAAAACAATCTCCATTCGGTAACTTAATGTTTTTACCAAATCTATCGGCAGGTTACATATCAGCCCATTGGAATTTTGGTGGACCAAACAACGCCCATTGCACAGCTTGTGCAGCCAGTGCCCACGCCATCATGGATGCCTGTAATGCGATATCCAACGGTGAAGCCGATGTCATAGTTGCAGGTGGTGCCGAAGCCGCCATCACCGCTGTTGGTATTGGTACCTTTAATGCGCAAAATGCGCTTTCTACGCGCAATGATGATCCTAGCTCAGCCTCTAGACCATTTACGCAAGACCGTGACGGCTTTGTGATGGGTGAAGGCGCAGCGTGCTTGGTACTTGAAGACTATGACCATGCTAAAGCGCGTGGTGCAACAATATATTGTGAAGTGGCAGGCTTTGGCCGAACCTGTGATGGCCATACCGGCTTTGCAATAAGCGCACCGCACCCGCAAGGGCTTGGTGCCCAGCGTGCAATGCAAAATGCACTGAACATGGCCAACATCAACGCTCAGCAAGTCGGTTATATTAATACTCACAGTACTAGTACGGCCGCCGACAGCATAGAAATAGCCGCCATTAAAAACACCTTTGGCGATTATGCATCAAACGTTGCCATCTCTGGAACTAAAGCACAAACCGGCCACCTGCTTGGCGCAGCGGGGGCAATTGAAGCTGTGTTCACAACGTTAGCACTCAAACATCAAGTGCTGCCGTACACACTGAACCTTACCTTAGACAATGTTGACCCAGCTTGCTTAGGCGTAGACTTAATCATGAAAACAAGCCGACAAGCCAAGGTGACATATGCACTCTCCAACTCTTTCGGGTTTGGTGGCACAAACGCTTCCATCGCTTTCAAAGCCTGTTAGTTTTCATAGTGGCCGTCACTCAATAGCTTTTGTGACGGCTTGATTGATGCCACTGCGCCACTTAAAATACCTCAATTTGAAACACTGCAAGTACCCATGGAAAACTTTACCACCCTTATGAATGAGCCAAAGCAGCGCTTTAAATATCAGTGCCTGTTAGGCTGTGTGGTGTGGACCGTGATTATTACTTTGCTCAGCTGCATTACCGAATTTCATGATTTACTTGTTTTGCCCGCCCATCGTATCGATAACTATGCTTGGTGGGCACTGCAAGAATGGTGTTTGTGGTATTTATGGACACCCATTATTTTTTCACTGCTTGATAATTTACAAAAACAAGCCCGATTAGCCCCCCTTGGATATCTACTCGTATTTCTTCCTGTACTACTCAGCACATTGATATATCAGGCAATATTTGATTACTTTGTTTATGACGATGCGATTTTGGGAACTCTCGTGTATTTCATTCCTTCACACGCCGTTGTGTTAATTTTGCATCTGTTGGTTTGGAACAAACTTTGGAAACACAGCACCAAAGAGACCGCTGCACCTGTGCTGCTCGTTGACCAAGGCAAAAACAAAACCTTATTGCCTTTTGAAAACATCGTATCGGTCAGTGCCGCAAGTAATTACGTTGAGATACATACGAATGAGCAAAGCTACATAAAACGCGCCACGCTCACTCATTTGGAACAGCGCTTGGCGCATATGCCATTTATTCGTACACACCGCTCTTATCTGGTCAACGTGCACTGCATCAAGCACATTGAGCGCAAGCCTTCGGGGAGTGCATTAGTGCACTTAACCAATGCTCAGGTTATTCCTTTAAGCAAACGTTACTATCAAAAAGTAAAGTCGATGTGTGCTGGGCAGAGTAACGCTCTCCATTAAATTGAGTTTTGGGCGGTTCATTCGTCCCAAAATACGTCACCCCACCCCTAACCAATTGTTTTATTTGGTTTGATATTTTCAAATGCAACGATGGATTAAACTTGGGGGGACTCCAATGAAATACGCAAAAGCACTCATCAGCAGTGCTATTTTTAGCTTATGTTGCTATACAGCCATTTGTGATGCGAACAACACGCCGACTCATACACTGCAAAAGTATCAGCGCGACTACTTTGAGCCATTTAACGTGCAACATGCTTTAGATGTCATTGAGCAACTACCGGGGTTTGCGTTAGTCGAAAATAGCGGGCAAAGGGGCTTAGCGAATACGGCGGGCAATGTATTGATTGATGGCACCCCACCTTTGTCAAAATCAGAGTCTTTATCAGGAATTTTAAAGAAGCTCAGTGCAGAGCTTGTTGAAAAGGTTGAGGTTTATAATACCGGCCACCCTTTTAGCAGTGTGTCGCATCATTCACAGGTTGCCAATATCATTACGAGGCGCGAACACACCACGCTCAACTGGCAGGCAGATACTGCGCTACGCAACCAACGTAATTCCTTTAACGAGCTACAACTACAGCTCAGAGCACCCACGGGGCAATGGATCCAACAAATCAACCTCACTGCAGAAAACAGCGAGTTTGTGTCCTTTACACGGGCCGATGAATTCGACGCACGACACCAGCACATTGAGGTACAAACCGAAGACTTTATCGAAAAATTAAAACTCTTTCAGATAGATACACAATCCAGTATAGGCAGTGAGTCAGATCGTTTACAGATCACCAGTAAGTTTATCTCTGAGCGCTGGCAAACAGACTTTCGACACCAGTACTTTCAACCCCTACAAACAAATGCATTTGATAACGAAACCACCATCGAGTGGCTCGATATAGACGAATATCAACTGGGTGCTGATTGGCAACACACTTTTAGCAATGGCAACACACTGCAGTTGCTGGGATTTATAAAAGATAATCAACAACATCGAGTTGATGAGTCATTGTCAAAAGAAAGTGCGGACTTCTCTTTGGAAAATCAACAAAAAGAGCAGGTTATGCAATTGTCTATACAAGTTTTTCAATGGCCTCTTAGTCCTGAATTTGGACTTGAAATAAGCCGCAATAACTTAGTGGCCACGAGCCATGTCAACACCCGTACTTATGCCAGTAAAGTCTCAGAAACGCGCTATCAACCTTTTACCGCCATTACTTGGCAACTGAACCCAGACTGGCAGCTCTATGCACGACTTAATGGCGAACGTACAGAGCTTAAAACACAACGTGATAAGCCCACAATATTTGCGCAACATCATCTCAAACCACTCGTGAAACTCAGTGTTAACAAGAATAACTGGGGCGTAATCTGGCAATTTAAGCGTCAAGTAGAACAACTAGATTTTAGTTTGTTTGTCGCCAGTCAAGATGTGACTTATGGCCGCGTACAATTAGGTAATATCGACCTAAAACCAGAACATTACAGTGAGTTATCAATGCAGCTTAATTACAGCTATGATGACTGGCTGACGTTGAACACCACGTTTTATCATAAGTGGCGTAAAGCGATTCATGAGTATGTGCTGCTTGATAACGGTGAACAAGAAATAGGTAATGCGGGCGATGCTCAACAGTTTGGCGTCAACACCTTGCTCGATCTGAAAACACCTTGGCTACTAGCGAGCAGCACATTAACACTCAATCACAACTATACCAATGCGCACTACAACGACACCCTTGGCATACAGCGCACGACCAATGAACTGGTTCCACATGTGTTTAGTGCTGAGTTTCGTCATGATTTAGATACGTTCTCGTGGGGGCTTGAATACACTGCATCCGAGCAGAGCACTGAGTACTATATTGATGAACTTATAAAGGAAAATAGTGCATATTCCACCAGCGCGTACATCGAAGCACAACTACATGACACACTACAAATGCGCTTCTCAATTAGCTCATTCGCTGATGAAAAAGACAACGCGTGGCAACAGTACTTTCACAGCAACCGTACCAATGAGCGCAATGGGCATCGCATCGTGACGGAAACGACTAAGCCTGAATTCCAAATGACGCTCAGAGGCACCTTTAACTGACCTCTATTGGGCGAAATGTGAGTTGTATATACAGGAGAGAAACTCGTATTTCTCTCCAACTTATATGTGTCGCAGAGGTTAAATACACGATTGAGTTGCAATTCATATGCAATTAAGCCCCCAAAGGCATAATAAACACGCTTAGCCTCTTGGCTATAAGTTAGTTACAATTCACGCAAATAATAATTAATATTTTGGTTTCTATGTCGTTATCTCGTTTATTCCCGTTGTTTTTACTGCTACTCAGTGGCTGTCAGTCCACTCAACCCACTGTGTCAGCGCATATCGAGCCCGAGGCACCAACCGTTAATAATCAGGTGACTCATCCCAGCTCAGGACCAAAACCAATCGCTATAGCCATTAAGCCACAAGAAATAAGTGATGTATGGCAGCGTATTCGCGCTCAACTGACGTTTGCCCCCAACTCTCACCCCAGCGTACAAGCACGTGTTGACTGGTACCTATCACACCCAAACTATATGGAGGTGATCAGCAAACGGGCAGGTCCATTTTTGCATTACATTGTCGAGCAAGTAGAGCAACGCGGCTTACCCATTGAGTTAGCGCTTATGCCGTTAATTGAAAGTGACTTTGATACCAATGCTTACTCTCATAAACATGCATCAGGTCTTTGGCAACTCACCCCTTTGATAGCGAAGCACTACGGCATCAAAATAGGACCTTGGTACGATGGCAGACAAGATGTTATTGATGCAACAAACGCCGCACTGGACTTTTTAAGCTACCTACATAAACGCTTTGATGGTAATTGGTATCACGCGATTGCTGCCTATAACACAGGCGAAGGTCGAGTCGCACAAGCGATTAGAAAGCACAAGCGACAAGGTAAACCCACGGATTTTTTTGCCTTATCATTACCAAAGCAAACACAACATTACGTACCAAAACTCTTGGCTGCAGCACAATTACTTAGAGAGCAAAAAATGGTGTTTCCACCGATCGCCAATCAAAGTGCTATTACAGTTTTGCCACTTGAGCGCGGTTTGATGCTCGACACACATAAAAACTGGCGCGTACTACGTGATTTAAATCCGGGATACACTCGCTTCCCAGCGTTATTAGATGGCCCTGAACATATTGTGATACCAGCGGATAAAGCCCAAGACTGGCACCAGTACATCGCTCAATTGCCAGCTATGCCAAACACGCAATGGCAACAGTACAAAATTCAACGTGGCGATAGTCTAAGCGTGATTGCCAAGCGTTTTGCTCTAACGCTCTCGCAATTAAAATCATTTAACCAACTCACGGGTAACCGAATTAGAGCGGGAGACACGCTGCTCTTGCCCGTACTGGCCGATCAGCAAATCGATTATGTGGTACGCTCGGGTGACAGCTTATGGCGAATCGCCAAGCACTTTAACGTCAAGGTAAGTGAAATAAAGCAGTGGAATGCACGTTCGGATGATGCGTTACGCATTGGAGAAAAACTGACGCTATTTTTATCAAATAGCTGAACAAATAAAATAAATAGAGCCCCCTGTGGTGCTCTATTTATTTTGTCTGGTTACCGAAACATCACTTGTTTATTCGATCGTTCATATACGCGTGCTTCAGGTGATGTCCATTGACCATTTTTAAGGTATTGCGTGGCCACGTGCATCTTGCCTTCAACAAAGCGACTTGTTGATTTCACTTTGCTAATGCCGTCTTGGTTGCCTTCAACGTCTTCATAAGCGACAAAGCTACCATCTGCCAAAATGGACATGTACCCTGTGGTGTAAAACCCCGCCGTGGTGAAATAGTAAAACACCACTTGTTGCTTGGTTTTATCCCAGAAAATGAGTGACTCTCCACCGTACATTCCATCATTGATCGAATGTAAAGTTCGCACCGCCGTTCCATTTAAAGCGCGCTCCCAATGACTCACATCCTGCATCGCAGGCTTGTTCTCTGCCGCAGGAAAATCAGCTTGCCATGTGCCCAAGTATGGTTCAAACACTTTCAGCTCATCCACCAAAGACTGTGCCATTGCATTCATTGAGCTCGTCAGTAACAAGATACGAATCAGGCTAAGCTTAGGAGATTTCATTAAATTTCCTTAATTTAAACATTGATAACTGAAACTTTAGCCTGATTTATAAACACTTGACGGTTATTTTTTATTCGCAGAAAAATACTTACGACGTAGCAAGTCGTGGATCACCAGCTCTTGCTCTCGCCCATAAGCTTTAAACATACGATTATTATGCATATGTAGTAGCGAGCCTAATAATGAGTCTTTACTGCAGTTTAATGCCTCTTGCGCGATTAATTGATTTAGCTGACTGACTACTGGCTCAGCTGCAACACGCCATTGCGCTGTTAGTGCAAATAACGCCTGTTGTAACTCGTCACTACCAGGTGTTTGGCTTGCAAACTTGTCAAAGTCATCGTCTAACGTCGATTGATATTCTCTGAACCGATTGCCGAGTATTTTCCTAACCGCGCTACTGTCATTAAACTCTCGCCCAAAACCATCTCGTAGTCGACTGATCAAGGCCAAACGCTCTACATCGGTATAGTTAAACAGCGTCAACAGCTGATCAGTGCACAGCAGCGCCATACGCCAACGCACTGCCTCACCGTGTTCTTCAATCAGTGCACAAGTTTTTGCTATTAAAGTGCTGTCGAACATAAACAATGACTCAACCAACGCCATTGACTCTGGTCCACCATAGCGCTCCACTTCACGCTCATAAGTCATCAGCTCAACTTTGTGTAGCTCGCCATCTTCAATCATCGGATCTAATAATTGATTCAAAATCGGTAATAGCTGGCCACATAGCACACTTGGTTCACCAAAAAAGCGCAGTCTTAGGTGCCAATCGGGATCTCCATAGCGGATAAAAAACCACTTCTCGTATAGCGTTTGATGCTGCTCAATCAATGGTTGTAAACGCTCAGCTAACAACTGTTCGACCAGCGTGTTCCCTGAGTATATTTTCAAGCTAAGCCATTGTGAGCCAGCACTAAAGCGACGTTTAATAGGCTTCGCATTGATATTAGCGATTGGGTCCTCGACAAAATGGCTGTGAGGTGTCGCCATATGATTGAAAAATGGCACAATCAACTCATTGCTGTAGCGATGGCCCTGTTTATCGACTACGCGTGACGCATAGTGTGCACTGAGCACTTCTTTGAGTGTAATGTGCTGCAAACCTTTTGTTTCGGCTAGCAATATACCCAACATATCCACGTTACGTAGGTCCAGCTGCAATACGTTATCACTGATGGCGTAGCTCACTTGCGGGTCAAGTAAGTACTTTTCTTGTAGTGCCTCAAGCTTACTGAAATCAAGCTGTCCCTTGTTATATACCGCTTCTAATTCGTCTCGTGCTACACGCCAAGTTTTCTCGTTCAGAATCAAGTTATCCAACATGATTCTGGGTAAGAATGCACTGTGCTCAGTGCTCGAAGGCATACTGAAATTTGGCGCACGGCCATCTTGGCTTTGTAGCATACACAAGAATTTGTACGCACTGAGACTGCGCGCAGAATAGTTGTGCGCACTTGATAAACGCGGGATCACTTGCTTGTTAAGACGCTTGCTCCATAGCTTAACTTTGCGTCCTTCCACCCATACGTATAAATCACTCAGTGGAATTTGATACTCATCCTCTAAGCTACTATCGGCCATAAAAACAATTTCGTATTGACGTAAGTGAGGGCGTGCTATCACATTACCTGGCCTGCCTTCTGGCATGTGCACAACTTCAGCAAATATTACCTGATCCGAATGTGCCTGTTCTTGTTCCAATTCGGCGATAACATCCTGCTTGAGGCTTTCATTAAGATGGCAAAAACGACCCAATAAATTAGCCGATGAGGGCCCATAGCAGCCGTTTAATTTTAAAATTGGGTTTTGCTTATCATCTTCATAGACGCTCATCATGGCGGCAAAAGAACTTGGAAACTTTGACGCTGCATCCTTGTTCGTTATCTTAGATTTTAACGTTTTGCTGCTCAGTACAATGCAATCTTTGTTACGGTTTTCGGGTAAACTAATTGCCTCGCAAATAATGTTATCCATTGCACTCATAGGTGCTTGAGTTGATGACGCAGACGTGCTTTTAGCCAATGCTAAACCCGCAATCAAAGGCGCTTCGTAGCCCGTTTCATCGGAAATACCAATTCCAGATTCATCATCTAAAATCACATCAAGCGGCACAAATTGCCCCTCAAAACGTGCATTAAACTGCGAAATAAAGCGCTCCATGGGCGGCGTGCGTCGCTCAGCACTCAGACCTGCTATCAGCTCCAACTGCTTTTTAAACCGATTTAGCTCTTGTTCACTCAGTTGGCATTGCTCGAAGCTTCTATATACATCTGATTGAAATAGCTTGTTTTCCTGTACTTTGACAGGCAGTTGCTCAAGGTGAGAGAGTAACTGCTTGTACGGCGTTATCTCGCCCGTGCGTTGTTCATCTAACGCGCTGATCTGCGCTAATGCAGTTGCGAGATGGTCCGCCGTGTCATATTCACCAATTTGTTGCAGTGACTTGATCAGTGCGGCATCTGGTGAGTCACCCGTTAAGGGTAAGGGGATATCGGCAAGCAACACTCCTTCGTCAATTAAGTCTTGGATATAACCTTCAACATCTTCGTGCTCAGCATCCGGGTATTGTGCGCAAAATGCGTCTACCAACGCATTAAAACTCAGCCCCGATTTCGCAATCTCTAAAGCAAATTTAAAAAACTCATCGCTTTCAACAGCACTCAGTCGATACTGCATGCTGTCATCGGATAAATAGGTTTCGATATATCGGCACTGTTGTGCAACAAAATAATGCGATGGATTAGGCTTATAGTTTAATTTGTCCGAGCGTGAAGCATGCTTGATAAAATGCTCTTTTAACGCCGATAAATAAAACATATCTAGCCGAGTTTTACGGCTATCCCCCGTGTGGCAACCACCTTGCAATAGCGTCTGCGCGCCAACTTGGCCTTTATGAATACCAGAAAATAGTCCAAATGGTGTCGATCTTGAGCACATGCGTACCATGTACTTAATGAGCGCTTGCGCCACCTTTTTTCCTTGCTTTGAATCTGGTTTTGCACGCCAAAGCTCGATACGCTCAAGCAACGATGGACTGGCTAAGTACAGTGCTTCCATCACTCCGGGTAATGCTAACCAATCTTCAAGAATTTGCTGAGTGCTGAGTGTGTTATCAGCATAGGCACTGAGGTGTTCTATTGCTAAACGAGGCGTTCTTACAACAAAAAACTTACCGCATTCAATACCTTGATTTAAGTTTTTGCTCATTCGTTTTTCCTTATGCCATTAGTAAGCAATCAGCCCAGTCCACATCATTGGTCAGTACACTTATTAAACCAACACCTACTCCAGCAAAGCCCATCAGCAAGCCATAGTCGGCTTTATAGGAGCTATCCATACCGTAAAAAGCGTGCAGCGACTCCACCCCTTTCTCATCATACTGTGCCAAAGCATGATCTAACCAATACTCAACTGCCGCAACAAACTGAGGATGCGGCATAAAATGGTTAAGCAATTGATATATTGTCACTAAGCCAACATAACCATGGCATATACCGGCATCGATAATATTGCCCGACTTTGCGTCTCTAGATGCACTATTTAATGCCATTTTTTGTGCAAACTCGACATAACTTGGACGATCTAGTGCCAGCCCAACTCTTGCCAATGTCAGCGCAATGGTGAGGTCACCATAACACCAGCCTAACCGTGAGCGATGCCCTTTACCCACGCAACTGCCAAACCAAGATTCATCTTCTTTGTTTGAGCTGGCTTGTGCAATCAACCAATCACAGCTACCGAGTAAAAGCGTTGTGACTTCATCTTTAAGGCTAGGAATAGATAACGCAGGTAGAATGGCGGCAATGACTGCCGGTACACCATGTGCTAAGCCCAAATTGTACTCAGCGCTGATGAGATCATCTTTATTGAGACGATACACAGAGTTAGAAGGCTGAGACCACGTAATATGGCCATCATTTAATTCAACCATGGTGCTTTTAAAAGCGTCCAAAATTGTACGATACAGCACGGTTTGGTCACTAAATTTAGCGCGCCTCGCCGCATATGGTGCGTATCCAGCCATACCCAGCACATACTCTATTTCGCCAGGCCAAGGCGAAACAGACAAAGCGTCAGCAAAAAGCTGGTCAATATCTGCTAACAATTCAACATCGTAGTCTTCTTCATTGGCCTGATTAAGGTATTCAAGCAACCATGTCTGACCCGCTAGGCCATTACTCATCTCAAAAGACTGCTCGCCAAGCGCATCTTGTAATTGTTCTAACTTTTCTTCAAACCGAGTCTCATTCACCCAATCGCTATTGTATTGATGGGCCTTGTACAAAAAGAGTAGCTGTCCTGCCAAACCACTTAGCAATCCATGCGCTTCTTTTGAACAGTCGAATGTACTCACCGTCTCTGCGAGCGCTTTGATGATAGCTTCTATTTTTGTTATTTTTTGCGCTGTTAATATACTTTCAATAGTCATAATTATCCTTAACCATTTACATCCAAGCCATTGGGCGACGAACAGTCTACGCGCTTATATCGCGATACACTTAAGCGTCACTAAGCTTGGGTTTTATCTTCTTCTTTATATTTTTGTAGTTTTATTTCTCGATCCGCCGAAGCAATCGTCTCTGTACGGTGTGCAATAATCACACGCGTGATCTTTAGTCGAGACACCGCGTCATTAATATCTGACTCTAGGCTGGTGTCCAAGTGGCTAGTCGCTTCATCCATAAATAAAATCTTCGGATTTTTATATAGCGCCCGCGCTAAAATAATACGCTGCTTCTGGCCACCTGAAAGACTGGATCCCATATCACCAATCAGACTTTCATAACCCATAGGCATCGCACTAATATCATCGTGAATTGCCGCAAGATCGGCACAATACACCACACGCTCCATATCAATTGGCGTATCGAAGAAGGCAATGTTGTCGGCCACCGAGCCGGATAACAGCTCATCATCCTGCATCACAGCTGCAATTTGCTGACGATATTGACGCGCACCAATTTGCTCAATGGGAATGCCATCGATCAGCACTTCACCATTTTTAACGGGGATCAAGCCAAGCATAATTTTGAGTAAGGTTGATTTACCGCACCCCGATGGGCCTGTGATAGCCACAGACTCACCCGGATTAATCTTTAAACTCAACTCATTCAGCACATTCGGCGTCGCATCTGAATAGGCAAAGCTGACATTCTTTATTTCGATACCACCTTCAATGGTGTGACGTTTGACCTTTTCAGGTTGTAGTTCTTCCTTTTCAGTTAAGGCAATGTCGGCGATACGATCAAAGTGCAAGCCAAGCATTTTGAATTCAATGAACTTTTCAATTAGATTCGCGGTTTTATCCATAAACTGACGCTTATAGGACATGAACGCAAACAGCATACCCGTACTAAAGCCACCTTGGATCACCAAGTGAGCCGCAAGGTACACAACAACAATATTCTCTATGCCAAATAACGCTCTGTTTATCGCATCATAACCAATTTGGAAATTACCTAGGCGAATGTTTTGGTTTATGGCTTTGGCATTGCGATTCTGCCACTGCCCCTCACGTTTCACCTCTGATCCAAACAATTTAATAGTTTGGATGCCACGCACCGTCTCCATAAAGTTCGAATTTTCTTCGGCCCGCGCCATGATTTCTTGCTCACTGATGGCACGAAACGGCCTGTACATAGCAATGCGTACCAACGCGTATGCCACCACCGCTACTAAAACGACAAATGACAGTTTGGGACTGTAAAAAAAGATCATACCTAGGGTGATCACAGCCATTAAGCCATCAATAATCGCTTCGATAACCCCTGTCGTAAGCAACTGTTTAACTTGTTGCAGTGAGCCAAAGCGAGAAACCACATCGCCCATGTGCCGCGTTTCAAAGTAACTCAAAGGCAAGCGAACAAGGTGATGGAATAAATTAGCCCCCAGCTGAATATTCATTTGGTTACCAAAATGCAGCAACGTAAAACCACGTAACGCATTGGTGGCTATCTCAAAGACCATGACGAGGAAAAAGCCGAGAGCCAAAACGGTGAGCAGCGACGTGTCGCCAGTCAATACCACATCGTCTATCACAAGCTGAATGTAATAAGGCGATGCCAGCGTGAAGACTTGTAACAACAGTGATAAAGCGAATATCAAAAATAGCGAGCGTTTCAGGCCGGTAATGCGGCTCCAAAAATCAGCAAATCGTAATGAGGGTCTTGATTCTTTTTTCTCAAAATTCTTGGTGGGTGTCAGCTCCAGTGCCACACCAGTAAAATGATTTGACGCCTCTTCCAGCGTGAAGGTTTTCTCTCCCGAAGCGGGGTCGTGGATCACTATACGCTTTTCATTGGCTTTTTTAAGCACCACAAAATGATTCATATCCCAATGCAAAATACAGGGGGTTTGCAATGCGTCTAAATCTTCTAACTCAATACGTAAAGGTCGAGAAGTCAGCTCGAGCTTTTCTGCAAAGTGCATAATATCAAGTAATGTTGCCCCCTCAAGAGAGATACTAAAGCGTTGCCTTAAGGAAATAAGATCGCTGTGATAGCCATGATAGGCTGCCACCATGGCTAAACTAGCAAGGCCGCATTCAGCCGCCTCTGATTGTAAAATAATGGGCAGTGATTTCCTTGACCAAAACTGTAGCTTCGCTACCGGCTCTTCGTCTTCAACATGCATAATACTTTCTCAAACTCCTCAGCCTACAGCTGACCTTGAATACTAAATACGGGATCGAACAACCAACGAAGCAACGAGCGCTCTTCAATGATAATATCGGCTTCTAGGGTCATACCAGGTCGTAATGCGGATGCTTTGCCGTACGCCTTTACTTGTTGTTGTTCAAGCGCCACCACCACTCGATAGGCAGGCGTGGTGATAATACCCGGTGTACTGGTTTCATCTGGAAAAATAACCGATTGACTCACTTCAATAATTTCACCGTCATACACACCAAACTTTTCATAAGGAAATGCGTGATAGCGCAAACGGGTTTTTTGTCCTTCGTTCACGAAGCCAAACGCCTCTGTGGGCACAAATACCACCGCTTGCATTTGGCTATGTTCTGGCAAAATAGTCAGCAGGTTTTGTCCGCTCACCACATTATTACCTACTTTGGCGAGTAAACCGCTGATCACCCCTGTTGTTGGCGCTCTGAGTTCACCCAAACGCTGTTGTTCGATAGAAGATAATTGAATTTGCAACTCTGCCTTTTGCGACTCCAGCTGAGACAACAAACTGCTTTGTTCAAGCGGTAACTTCTCTAGTTGACTAGACAACTGCTCTATTTGACTTTGCAAAGACAAACGCTCCGACTCGATGTTTGAAGCCTGCTGCTGCAACGAAAGTAGAGTGTCCCGTTGCCGCTGTAATTCCAACTCAGAGATATAACCTGTGCCTTTTAAGGTGCTGATCTGATCCACCATTTGCTCGTTAAGCCTCAGACGCTCAGCAAATGTTTTTGCCTGCCTATCAAGCTCCACTAGTCTTGCTTGCGCAGTGACTTTCTTGCTTTGCAGTTCTTGTAAATCGATTTTGTTTTGCAGCTGTTGCTGCTGTAAGCGTTGCTCAAGACCTCGCAACTGAAACGTATATTGATTTAAAAGTGCTTGGTTGAGTTCAATAGCATGCTTGCTATGTTTAGCTGAAGCAATACGCAAAATGGGGGTACCCTTTTCAACCAACGCACCTTCTTTAACGAGGATCTCTGATATGACGCCGGTTTGAGATGCTTTAAGTCGCAGCACCCCAGTATTGGGTTCAACTATCCCAGTGACTCTCTCCTTGCGGGTATACTTACCAAGTGCTAAAAACACTAGGCTCACCACAACAACAACGACTATCAGCATAGTTAACGTACTGAATACAGGAGGCTGAACAAGTGAAACCGCCCCCTCAAGCCGATGCCGCTTGCTCTCCATGACTTCTTTGCGGAATAAGTTTTCCATAGCTCTACTTCGGGTAACAATATTGTTAAAAATTTTTCATCGAACTGACAATGTACCACGCTCGGTGACAGAAAGGAATGCTAGTGCCAGTTCTTATACAGACGACATTGCCGTCGCAAGCCAAGCTTGTTGGTTTACATTTTTAAAACAATCAACAGTTAAAAAGAGAGCGCCTACAAAGCGCTCTTTTTTACTTTACCTCAGCTGAGGTGACTCACTTACTATTTTTTTGTGGGTCGTTGCCAGCCAGATAAATTACGCTGCTTAGCACGCGCAACGGCTAGTTGCTCATTTTCAACCTTCGCCGTGATCACAGAGCCTGCACCAATGGTTGCCGTGTCACCGATTTTGACCGGGGCAACTAAGGCCGAATTAGAGCCAATAAAGGCATTATCGCCAATAATGGTTTTTGATTTATTCACGCCATCATAGTTACAGGTAATGGTTCCCGCACCAATGTTCACTCTTTCACCAATTTCTGCATCACCAAGATAAGTCAGGTGATTCGCTTTCGAGCCCTTACCTAAACGGGTCTTTTTCATTTCCACGAAGTTACCCACATGCGAATCTTCTTCCATTACCGTACCAGGTCGTAAACGCGCAAATGGACCTAACGTACACTTAGCTGCCACTTGTGCATCTTCAATCATGGTATTGGCTTTCACGACGACGCCATCAGAGATGATACAGTTTTTCAGCACGCAGTTAGGGCCAATCACGACATCATCGCCTAACACAACGTCGCCCTCAAAAATCACGTTAACGTCGATCTGTACGTCCTGACCGGTTTTAACCGTGCCGCGCACATCGATACGGCTTGGATCAGCCAAACTTGCGCCATTGAGCATCAATGTTTCAGCCTGCCACGCTTGATAAGCTCGCTCTAGTGCCGCCAACTGCACTCGGTTATTCGCCCCTTCCACTTCCATTGGGTGCTCAGGTTGCGCTGATGTGATCTCAACCCCTTCACTGTGTGCCATAGCAACAATATCCGTCAGATAATACTCACCTTGTGCATTGTCGTTTGATAACTGTCCGAGCCACTTTTTCAGTAAGCGTCCATTGGCTGCCATGATGCCCGTGTTAATTTCGTTGATAGCGAGTTGTTCTGGCGTCGCATCTTTTTGCTCAACAATGCCCACCAACTTGCCATTTTCACGGATCATACGGCCATAACCCATCGGATTATCTAAGGTAACCGTCAGCACAGATAGGCCGTCTTTAGGTGTGACGGCAAGCAAGCGTTCGAGTGTTTCGCTTTTAGTTAATGGCACATCACCGTACAAAATTAAAACCGTGTCATCATCACCAATATGTTCTTTGGCGACTGCGACCGCATGACCCGTTCCAAGTTGCTCCGCTTGATGAACCCAATTCACTTGATTGTGTGCAAGTGCTGCTTTTAACTGCTCAGCGCCATGTCCGTAGACAAGGTTGACTTGCAAAGAGCCAAGCGTCGCCGCGTTATCAATCACATGCTGAACCATAGGCTTGCCAGCTATTGAGTGGAGTACTTTTGGTAATTTCGAGCGCATGCGAGTGCCTTTTCCCGCAGCAAGAATGATTGAAGTGAGCGCCATGAACACAATATCCTTAAATATCAGCTGTATATACAACTTTATAGAAACAACTAAGCATAGGCATATAATTAACCCTATACACAATATTGTCTATTGTAACTAGCTTTGGCAATGATGATAAGCACAATACAAAAAGTGCACATCCATACTGCCAATCCCCATTACTCAAAGCCTTGAGGCCTCATATCTTTAGCACAATAAAAAGGCCTTGTAGCATGCTATAAGGCAGATACTACGGGTAGAGAAAATACAAACTGCACAGCATGCTTGCGGCTATGATGACGACTAACCCCCGATAGTTCTCGACCCCAATACTAGGCAGTAATGCCAACGTCAACATACCAAATATGATCGTCAGTAAGCTCATCAAAACGGGGAGCCTACTTGCTCACCCAACTAATCAAAATAATGATTCCAAACACTATTACGCCTCACTTCACAACTTGCGGTGCTGTGGTCCACTTTTCGCTTTTTTCCGATCCCTCGATAGCTAAAGCCCTCACATAAATATGCCTCAAACGGGTATCTTTACCCTTCACCACCACTTGTAGCCCATTGAATCAAATATTTTTTCTCTTTTGGCGATTACAGCGTATCACCAACAGACAGTTGTTCTCTTCTCATCATTGAACCATGCGTGGTGTACTTATTATCTGAATTCAGGACTCTATTTGTAGATATAAACTAAAAAGGTTTGATGTTATATAAACTTATATAACATCGTTTAAAATACATTTTACTATTGCTTGCTGGCGATTACTGCTACCAGTTTTACCAATACAATTTGATAGGTGAAAATTTACTGTTCTTTCTGATATTCCTAATATTTGGCTTATTTCCCAAGATGTCTTACCTTCCGAAGCCCACAATAAACAATCCCTTTCTCTATCGGTAATGTTCAAGTGGTCGCGGCGACAACGTAATGCAGCATGTAATAAATAAGGTGAAAGAATGGTCCAAAACCAATCTATAAGTTCAATGCTTTTGTAAGCCAAAAAATCGTGCGGAATATTGAAAACAAGCGCACCAACAATCCCTGACATACCTCTCAGTGGTAAAACATACAAGTGTTCAATATCACTTCTTTGTGTCAATAAAGATTCTAAGGGCGTCATACGGAAACCACTCTTACAATATTTATATATTTCTTCGCTATCGAGATAACCCTCAACCTCAGAGCCATATTTTCCATATAGATGCTTGTGATAGTTTTTTGTTGATAAAGGGGCATAATCTATAAAAGCGAGGCATTCATACCCTGAACTGAACGCGATATCACATAAAATATTGGTTAGCTCTGCCTCCTGCTTTACACCTTCAAACTTGGCTATTGAATCATTAAGCACCGCACCACTTCTAAATGGGTCGAAAAAGTCATTGTCAATTTGATTTTGCATCTTTCACTCCGCGTATCATACGTTGAAAAAATCACACAAAGTAACTTGTGTTCGAAACCTATTTTGGGTGCATAAAATACATCCGTCAAAAAACGCAAAAACAAAAACAAATATTAAAAAACAAAAAGTTAAAACCAATCATTATTAAAAAAATGATCTGCATATTGATTGATAATGGCGAGTATTATTCCATGCGTTTGTTTTATTTTTCACAAGAGAATCCTTATCTGATACGCAACTCACGTTATTAAAGGGCTAACGGCCTTTTTGCATGCACAAGCCTATTGACCAAATTAATGCGTTTTACGCTTTTGCCTTAACAAGGGCCTGTTTGATGCACTGATTTAATGAAAAAACGAGTCGCTGAACAAAGGTATGAAACTCAAATTTAGGCAAGAAGATAAGGAATCGCATAGGAGATACAATTGCTCACGGTATTCACTCCCCCCAAAGAGTATGCACTATCGTCACAACGCACAAATAAATGTCTAGGGCGCAGAACATTCTATAGGGAAGCATATTGAATTGTGGCATTGTATTCCTTGCCGATAAACTCCATCACGCTACGAATATGAAGCATGATTGAAGTAAATCAGGACCACAAAGCAGTTGAGTCTATAAATGATACACATTGAGCCGGCAACGTTGCTCGTGAAAGCACTATCGGTATGTGTATTTAGATATCAGAGAAAGAGCACTTGGGCGAATAATTTAAGAAACTTAATTAGTTAGCTTCAACTTCGGATAAGCGAATAACCCCAATGAAGTGACCTTATCCATTCAGTACCTCATTTTTACTCATAATCACCCGCTATTAACACGTAAAAACGCCTTGATACTGAACAGAATATCATCAAAGTTGAGAGCAACTTTCAAAACATTGCTTATTTCAAAACTCTTTGCAAACTTGAGGTTAAGTAGATTTCAATGAAAGTGGTAATCAAATAATGTCAGGGTAAAAAAATCAGAAAGGATAGTTATAAAGAGTGAACGACCTATTGAACACTCTTTGCACACTCTGGGTCTTGTTGGTACATTGCCAACTTTTGTTGATTAAGTGCGTAAAGACGGTTGTAGTCTTTAGCATTAAATGCTGATGAAACTAATATTTTATCTGCTTTTACGGCATCAATATTAAATTGCCATTGCTCCCCCTGAGCCGAGCACACCCATAACGGTGAGTTTGTTTTTAGCTTTTCTGTGTTAAGTGTATGCGTGTAGTACCAGCCATAGACTAGATTAGATTTAACCTTGTAAAGCATTTCTCCTGCTGCAATTGGGCTGCCCTTAGACAGCCCACGATTTACGTATTCAAGATAGCCTGTTGTGCGTGAGACGATAGTCTTCTCCACCTGCTCGGGGGTTTTTATATATGTTAATAGCGTCTGCCCTTTAGTCACTTTATCTTCTCGTGACAAATCATATCCATGAATCACAGTTCCAGACTCTCTAGAATAATAATATTCACGTACAGGCTCTTGTAGCTTTAGCACTCCGACGTTAGGCTCAAGGCTTATAGATACTGCAAGCAGCGAATAAGTTAACCCCAATTGAATCTCCTTATAATGACAAATAAATGATGCATATCGCTATGCAGCCTACTCTGGATAACCTGTAAAAGTTTCTGTTTCTGAATCGCAAGCGCCACCAGCTATTTTTTTAGTTTGTTTTGTATTTAATGCATGGTCAGTCGATAGTTGCTTCATTTTCTTTGTTTTAAGCTTTAATTTTAGAGTAGATAACATAATGTGATTCCTTGATTGTTTTGTATTTTTATTAGAGAACGATTAATACATTAAACAAACTTCTCTTTTTTATGTAGTTATCAAACCTTACACATCCTGTCATAAGGTTTCCCCAAGACATTGATTTAATTGCTTATTTATTTTATTCCTGAAACATTATCTAAACCTTAGTGAAATCAAACTAGACGATCAGCGCCAGAGACAAATAAAGCCATAAAAAATGACCTTCATAGACTCCTTGATGAAGAGAAATAATGGGCTTTGTGTTAGGAAAAAAGCAACGATGCTCAAGGGAAATTGTAAAATAGGCGACTTTAACATATGCATCAAACCGCTAAAGTGTGCGTACAGGCTTTACTATAGTCTTCGCAATAAGACTTTAAGCGGGAGATCATCTATTGTCGGCGTCACCACTCTCCCTAGAAGCTAGTCCTCAGGGGGAAAGTTAACGTTCACGGCCAGAAGTAAATCAGAAAGTTCTTGTGATAAGGAGCTAGTTTACTTGTTCTTGTTTGCCCATTTTTATATCGAGGAGTTGATTTTCGTTGGTTTCAATTATATTCATCCATAGCGACTGTTCATGAGGTGAGTAGCTGATATTACCAATAGAATATCGAGAACTTTCTACCTCATAGACCAGTTCAACAACCGTCCCTTTTTCTTTGTCAAAGCGATAGATACGCTTGCCGTCGGAGTGGTAAATATAGCCTTCACCTACGGTAACAGAGTGTCTATATATTGCTTTGGGAAGTTCAAACTCTTGAACCGTACTGCCTGAGTTTATGTCATAAAGTACGACCGTATCATTTGAAGACAAGGAAATGAGTGTCTTATCATCGAGACGACCTATCCACACCGAGTTTAGTGTTGGAATTGAGGTGTGCTTTTTATATTTAAGTGAGTACTTGTACGAACTACTTTTTACCTTATGCTCACCTAAAACAACATAACCCACTTCACTATCACTTAAAAACTCCGCTGATATGATAGCACCATCCACTTCGACACTGTCTATTAGTGATAGATCTGCATATTTATATATATCAATCTTGCGGCGATGGTGAACAAGTAGCAAATCGTTCTTTTCGTAATAGCGGATATTGCGAATGTCACCCGCAGGAATTGCGAGCTCCTTGCTGTCCCCATTGTTGCCTACTTGGGTCACCACTTTTCCACCACCATGCTCAGTTAGTACCATGTAGCCTTGCTTGAATTTGATTGGCTTAGTACTGCCTAAACTCAACTCTATGTCAGCACTCATCACCTTTTTATTCAAATCTAATGTATAGATAAATGAACTAAATGGATAGCTAACGATCAACATTTCATCTTCATTAATAAACTGAAATATTGCATAACTTTGTGATGTATTTAGCTTATCTTTTTTGACCAGTCTGCGTTCACTCAAACTGTAACCAAATACCGTGTTTTTATTGTTGTCGAACCACAACAGTAAATCTGAATCAGCATCGTAATTCAAAGACCATATGCGGCTCGGTGATTCCAATAGCTTAATTTGGTCACCACCATCTAGGTCCGTCATATACAGCTCATTCGTATCATATTGACGACGTTCAAATAGCAAAACTTCTTTTTCCGGAATATACGCCAAAAACTGATCGCCATAAGAGTTCAAATTAGGCGAACTGATTTGATACTCAGCACCTGTAATTAAATTTCGACTCGTTAAAGCAGAAAGCTCATCCCTATTTCGGTATCCAGATTTAGAATACACAATTCGGTCTTTACCAACTCCACTGCCTGTAACTAAACCTCGCATGTTACAGTCAAACAGTGCTTTGTTTCCTTCAGCAAAATCCGCTTTAATTTGCCATATTTGACACGTTTCCTTGGTTTTAGCTCGATAATAAAGTGTACTCGAGTCTGTCGACCAACCTAATGGGTAATAATCTACGCCCTCTTCACCTAAACGACGCTCATAGCCACTATCAAGCTCTTTTACAACTAATGAATAATGCTTGGTGTCTTGTGGCGAGAATGCAAACGCGAGCAATTTTTTGTTATAAGACAAGCGTAGTTGAGCATAGCGTCCGGGTACCCAAGACAAGACTTTTTCGGTAATGTCTTTATGCTCAACCATAAAGCCAGTGTCATCTGCTTGATAATTCTCAACAAGCTTATAGCAGGCCGCCAACGCAAATAGCGTTACAACAACGAATATGCCAAATTTAGTACGTGTATTGTCGTTTTTTTCTTTTAAGGCAACTGAACGTTTGTGTAATTTCTGGGGGGGGGAGGTAATCGGTTCTTCTTTGGGCTGCTCTTGATGATAGATTATTTCAGGTTCTAAAAAGAAGCTATACCCTTTTCTATAGTGCGTTTTAACCACAATGCCTTTTTGCACATCCGACTTGAGTATCTTGCGCAATTCCGACATGGCTCTATTGATAGCATTATCATCCACATATTTTTGACACCACACATCATCAACCAAATCCTGACGCGTGATGATCTGCTCGTTGTTTATGATAAAATAGCAAAGAAGTCGAAATAACAGTGGCTCTAATTCTCTCTCTGTAGAACCATCACAAATACACTGCTTTTTTGGGTCTAAGGTCCAGGCCCCAAACTTTACTTCCTTAACTTGGCGTGAAAACCTAACTTCATTCATTATGAGTAATTTAATATTCCCTTAGTACAATTTATGATTGTGCCTATTATCATTCTAAACTCAATAACAAATATCATAAAAATTCTACTAAGCCAGGCCTAAAAGTAGTATAACCACTAAAAACGATCACATTTTACACAAAAAAATGCAACTTAAAATGAAAAAAATAATAATATTTGTTAATCCCAAAATACTAAACACTTACAACAAAAAGAGGTATAAAGCATCTCAAAATGCTTATCTTACATACTAAACTCGTATATGAATAAGACAAACGTGTAAAATGAGAAAATTAAATACGACCCAGTCTGATTTTGACGCAAGACAACCTTGTCGTTAGTACCACTATGTGAGGTGTAACCCTTCAAAAGGGCTAACTGTTATTGCGCAATGATATTAAAAAAAAAGCCCACGCATGGCGTGGGCTTTTTAAACCAGATAGGTTTGTATTTATTTGCGCAGTTGGCGAATAACACGTAGCTGAGCAATTGCCTCAGCTAATTGTACAGCCGCAGCATGGTGGTCAAGCTCGCTTGCTGTGCTTGATGCCATTTGTGCTTCAGCATCGCGTACAGCCTGCTCAGCAGCTTGCTCATCTAAGTCTTCACCACGCATTGCCACGTCCGCAAGAACAGTCACAATGTTTGGTTGTACTTCAAGCGTACCACCTGCAACATAGATGATATCTTCACTACCATCTTGTTTAACTAAACGTACCATACCAGGTTTTAGGCCAGTCAATAGTGGCGCGTGACCAGGGTGGATCCCCAACTCACCTTCACTACCTGTCACTTGAATAGCTGACACAGAGCCAGAGAATAAATTCTCTTCTGCACTGACTACATCAAGATGTACTGTCGTTGCCATAACACCCTCCTAATTACATGTTTTTAGCTTTTTCAACTGCTTCGTCGATTGAGCCAACCATGTAAAACGCTTGCTCTGGCATATCATCGTAGTCACCGTTTAAGATGCCTTTAAAACCAGAGATAGTGTCTTTCAATGAAACGTATTTACCAGGCGCGCCCGTGAATACTTCAGCAACGAAGAACGGCTGAGATAGGAAACGCTGGATCTTACGTGCGCGAGATACAACTTGCTTATCTTCATCAGATAGCTCGTCCATACCTAGAATCGCGATGATGTCTTTCAGCTCTTTATAACGCTGAAGTACAGTTTGAACGCCACGAGCAGTGTCATAGTGTTCGTTACCGATTACTTGTGGATCAAGCTGACGAGATGTTGAATCTAGTGGGTCTACCGCAGGGTAGATACCAAGAGACGCGATATCACGTGAAAGTACTACTGTTGCATCTAAGTGCGCGAACGTTGTAGCTGGTGATGGGTCAGTCAAGTCATCCGCAGGTACGTATACCGCTTGGATTGAAGTGATTGAACCAGTCTTAGTTGAAGCGATACGCTCCTGAAGTACACCCATTTCTTCAGCTAGTGTAGGCTGGTAACCTACCGCTGAAGGCATACGACCTAGAAGTGCAGATACTTCAGTACCCGCTAGTGTGTAACGGTAGATGTTATCTACGAAGAAAAGTACGTCACGACCTTCGTCACGGAATTTTTCTGCCATAGTTAGACCAGTCAAAGCAACACGTAGACGGTTACCCGGTGGCTCGTTCATCTGACCGTAAACAAGCGATACTTTATCAAGTACGTTTGAATCGTTCATTTCGTGATAGAAGTCGTTACCCTCACGAGTACGCTCACCAACACCTGCGAATACTGAGTAACCGCTGTGCTCGATTGCGATGTTACGGATAAGTTCCATCATGTTTACGGTTTTACCTACACCGGCACCACCGAATAGTCCAACTTTACCACCTTTAGCGAACGGACATACAAGGTCGATTACCTTGATACCTGTTTCTAGTAGTTCAACTGAACTTGATTGATCTTCGTATGAAGGCGCAGCACGGTGGATAGACATACGCTCGTCTTCACCGATTGGACCTGCTTCATCGATTGGCTGACCTAATACGTCCATGATACGACCTAGGGTCTTAGTACCAACTGGAACCTTGATTGGCTCGCCTGTGCCTTCTACTGCTGTACCACGACGTAAACCGTCAGTAGTACCTAGTGCGATACCACGTACCACACCGCCACCTAGCTGCTGTTGAACTTCTAGAGTCAAACCTGCTAAGTCGCCTTCTGTAACTTTTAGTGCGTCATATACGGCTGGCACGTTGTCTTGTGGAAACTCGATGTCCACAACGGCGCCGATAATTTGGACGACCTTACCTAAACTCATGTCTATTCCTCTCGTTAAACTTTGCCGAAGCGTTAAACAGCAGCCGAACCGCCCACAATCTCACTAATCTCTTGTGTGATTGCAGCCTGACGTGCTTTGTTGTAAACCAACTGCAGCTCATCCATCAGGTCGCCTGCGTTATCAGTTGCGGCTTTCATCGCAACCATACGGGCAGCCTGTTCAGAGGCAGCATTCTCAACCACACCCTGGTAAACTTGTGACTCAATAAAGCGGACCAATAGCGTCTCAAGGATCGCTTCTGGGCTTGGCTCATATAAGTAGTCCCAAGCATGGGTTGATACTTCTTCTTCAGCTTTTGGCAAAGGTAATAACTGATCGATTACTGGCTCTTGCTTCATGGTATTTACAAAGTTGTTGTATACCACGTACAAACGGTCAATTTTTCCTTCCTCGAATGCATCTAGCATTACTTTTACAGGACCAATTACGTCCTGTACCGAAGGTGTATCTCCAAGACCTGCTGTTTTAGCAAGTAACTGACCACCAAAACGTTTAAAGAAACCAGCAGCTTTGCTACCAATGGCTGCAAACTCAGCGCTTACACCCTTTTCTTTCCACGCTTTCACGTCTTGTGCAACTTTTTTAAACTCATTTGAGTTCAAACCGCCACACAAACCACGGTCAGTAGAGATAACGATATAACCAACTCGTTTTACATCACGTTCTTCTAAGAACGGATGTTGGAAGTCAAGATTAGCTTGAGCAACACGACCGATCACTTTGCGTAAGTTCTCAGCGTATGGACGGCTTGAAGCCACACGGTCTTGTGCTTTCTTCATTTTAGAAGCAGCAACCATTTCCATTGCGCTGGTGATCTTTTGAGTATTCTTGATACTCCCGATCTTGCTTTTAATCTCTTTTCCGCTGGCCATGACTCTCTCTCCGAATCAAGGTGAACATTAGCGATAATGCTCACCATCCATAACTAAATTACCAAGTTTGCGTTGACTTGAACTTCTCAAGAAGTTCTTTCAACTGCGCTTCGATCTCGGCGTTGTAGTTACCTGTTTCATTGATTTGAGCCATAAGCTCTGCGTATGTGCTGTTAGCGAAGCCGATTAGACCTTCTTCGAAATCCATGATCTTAGCGATTTCGATGTCTTTCAGATAGCCTTTTTCAGCAGCAAATAGCGATAGAGACATTTCAGCAACAGACATTGGAGCGTACTGTTTCTGCTTCATTAGCTCTGTTACGCGCTCACCGTGCTCAAGTTGTGCACGAGTTGCATCGTCAAGGTCAGAAGCGAACTGAGAGAACGCCGCTAGTTCACGGTATTGAGCTAGCGCTAGACGGATACCACCACCTAGTTTCTTAACGATTTTAGTTTGCGCAGCACCACCTACACGAGATACCGAGATACCAGCGTTAACAGCTGGACGGATACCTGCGTTGAATAAGTCAGTTTCTAAGAAGATCTGACCATCGGTGATTGAGATAACGTTAGTAGGTACGAATGCAGAAACGTCACCACCTTGAGTTTCAATGATAGGCAATGCCGTCAATGAACCAGTTTTACCTTTCACTTCACCATTTGTGAACTTCTCAACGTAATCAGCGTTTACACGCGATGCACGCTCTAGAAGACGTGAGTGAAGGTAGAATACGTCACCTGGGTATGCTTCACGACCTGGTGGACGCTTAAGTAGCAATGAAATTTGACGATAAGCAACAGCTTGCTTAGACAAATCATCATATACGATTAGTGCATCTTCACCGCGGTCACGGAAGTATTCACCCATAGTACAACCAGCAAATGGCGCTAGGAATTGAAGCGCTGCTGATTCAGAAGCTGATGCAACAACAACGATTGTGTTTGCAAGTGCACCATGCTCTTCTAATTTACGTACTACGTTAGCAATTGTTGACGCTTTTTGACCAACCGCAACGTACACACACTTAACGCCTGTGTCTTTTTGGTTGATGATAGCATCGATTGCTAGTGCTGTTTTACCAGTCTGACGGTCACCGATAACAAGCTCACGCTGACCACGACCAACTGGAATCATCGCATCGATAGACTTATAACCAGTTTGTACTGGCTCATCTACTGATTGACGCTCGATTACACCTGGTGCGATTTTTTCAACTGGCTCGAAACCATCGTTATCTAGTGCACCTTTACCATCGATAGGCTGACCTAGTGTGTTTACAACACGACCAAGTAGACCACGACCAACAGGTACCTCTAAGATACGACCAGTAGATTGTACTTTTACGCCTTCTTTAAGGTCAGCGTAAGGACCCATTACTACAGCACCTACTGAGTCACGCTCAAGGTTTAGTGCGATAGCATAACGGTTGCCAGGAAGCTCGATCATCTCACCTTGCATACAGTCAGCAAGACCGTGGATGCGGATGATACCATCAGTAACAGATACAATCGTACCTTCGTTACGTGCTTCACTTACAACTTCAAACTGTTCAATACGTTGTTTGATCAGCGCAGAAATTTCTGTGGAATTAAGTTGCATGCTCTTTTTCCCAATTACGATTGTAGCGAAACCGCTAAGCGGTCTAATTTGCCGCGAACAGAACCGTCAATAACGGTATCACCGGCTTTTATCACAAGACCACTAACTACGGTCTCGTCGATGCTACAATTCAGCTTAACTTTGCGTGCGAAACGTTTTTCAAGTGCCGCGACCAATTTATCTTGCTGCTCAGCAGCAAGCTCAGCTGCAGAAACCACATCAACGTCGATTTCTTTGTCATATTCAGCTTTAAATTCAGCATAAATATCTGCAACTGCTGGAATGGCAGCTAAACGCTCATTTTCGGCCATCAGCTTGATAAGATTCTGACCTTGCTCGTTGAGTTGCTCAGCACAAACTTTGATTAATACATCAGCTTGCTCTGTAGCAGTCGGCATGCTTGAAAGCACAGCCGATACTTGCTCATCGCTGGCCACTTGACCAGCGAAGAACAGCATATCGTTCCATGCTTCAACATTGCCTTTTTCAACGGCAAGTTCAAAAGCCGCTTTAGCGTATGGGCGAGCGATAGTAGTCAATTCAGACATGCTCATACCCTCCTAATTACAGCTCAGCGACAAGTTTTTCAACGATGTCACTGTGTGCGGCTTGATTGATTTCACGCTCTAAAATCTTCTCTGCGCCAACCACAGCCAGAGTAGCAACTTGCTTACGCAAGTCTTCTGTTACGCGGCTACGCTCTGATTCAATTTCAGAGTGACCTTGAGCAATAATTTTTTCACGCTCTTGCTGACCACGAGTTGTCTCTTCGTCAACAATTAGCGCTGCACGCTTTTTAGCTTGCTCAATGATATCAGCAGCTTGAGACTTCGCTTCTTTTAGCTGCTCAGCAGCTTCAAGGCGCGCACGCTCAAGTTCTTTTTCAGCTTTATCAGTAGCAGCTAAACCATCTTCGATTTTTTTCTGGCGAGCTTCAATTGCACCATTTAGCGGAGGCCAAACGTACTTCATACAAAATAGTACGAAGACGGTAAATGCAATTAATTCACCTATTAGAGTGGCGTTTAAGTTCACGACCGCTCCTCCTTACTTGACAGTTGTTCGTTTCAGGTATTTTCTAAAAATTAAAGAGCGAACAACATGTACATAGCGATACCTACACCGATCATCGCTACCGCATCGATTAGACCAGCTAGGATGAACATTTTAGTTTGTAGTTGAGGTGCAAGTTCAGGCTGACGAGCACATGCTTCTAGGAACTTACCACCCATGTTACCGAAGCCAAGTGCAGTACCGATAGCACCAAAACCGATTAGTAATGCAACAGCGATAAGTTTAATAGCAACTGCGATTTCCATTTTTTTCTCCAAAGTTTTTTAAAGTTAAAGTTAAAAAAATCTATATAAATTATTTAATTAGTGGTTATCTGCGCTTGCCATGCTCAAATAAACGATAGTAAGCATCATAAATACGAATGCTTGCAATACGATTACCAAGATGTGGAATACAGCCCAAATAAAGTGCAACGGTAGTTGCATCAAACCAATTGCGCCGATCAAGATGAAAATCATTTCACCGGCATATAAGTTACCGAACAAACGCAGTGCTAACGAAAAAGGTTTAGCAACTAGCGCGACGGTTTCTAGTAAGAAGTTACATGGGATCAAGATCACCATTAGTAGCTTGTTTTTCGAACTGAACGGGTGAAGTGTTAACTCAGCAACAAATCCACCAATGCCTTTCATGCGAATTGAATAACCGATCATCAAAATAAATACACCCAGCGCCAACGCTGCGGTTAAATTGATATCCGTTGTAGGTACAATTTTCATGTAAACATCGTGAGAATCCATACCAAACGCTTGCTCACCAACGAAGCCGGCAAAAGCAGGTAGGAAATCAACTGGCACTAAGTCCATTAAGTTCATTAAAAATACCCAAACGAATATCGTCAGGGCTAAAGGAGCGATCAACTTACTGTTACCGTGATAAGTTTCGCGGACGTTGTTAGCAACAACTTCAACGATCATTTCAATGAAGCACTGAAATTTACCAGGTACACCCATAGTTGATTTTTTAGCGGCGCTACGGAAGATCCATAAAAAAATAAGACCTAAACCGATTGACCATGCGAGGGTATCTACATGCCATGTCCAGAAACCACTGTCCGCACATGCTTTGTTGAAGGCAAGACCGGCATCGGTCGAGCACATCTTAGCATTGGTTAAGTGGTGCTGAATATGGCTAGATAGAGTCACTTCTTCTGCAGCCATGTTTTATCCCAAAAGTTAATGATTAAAAAAAATCGGTGCAAACCACTGTGAAAATAACACCAGTAAATAACAGCAAAAAAATGGCACAGCCATCACTGAAAAATACTTAAATACCAGTGCAAATAAACACACAGTGAGCAAAAATTTTAATCCATTACCTCGTTTTATCGAGGCAAATACTTGTTCTGCCTTACTCGCGCCCATAAAACGAAACGCATATAACGCAAAAACAAAATTAGGGAGTACTAAAACGAGACCACCGGCTAACGCTGATAGGCCTGCGTTCACTCCCCAACCAACAAAAACGATTACTGCAGCGACAATTGTCACTATGCCCTGAAGTCCTACGCCTTTTAATGCAGCTCGTCTATACGGGCCTGCTAACGATTGAGTCACTATTTATTAACCTTTATGACGCTAAATTTTATCAGGGCATGAAAAACTGGCGAAATTATACTTATTTTTGGTGATTTTGCAACTTGAAGCGACCAAATGTGGCGCTTTTTCAGCACCACATTTGCGGATTATTCGCACATTAGGAAGGTTGTTGCATATCGGACTGAATACGCCCCAATATGCCGTCTAACTCATCTAAGTTAGCATAAGAAATAACCAATTTACCTTTACCTTTTTGGTTATAATTTATCTCTACTTTAGCACCCAGATTTTCTGCCAACTGTTGTTCTAACAATTTGACATCTGGATCTTTTTCTTTTGTTTGTTTTTTCTCCACCGGTTCTAATATTGAACGAACCAGTTTTTCCGTTTCGCGCACGGTGAGCGCCTTAGCAACCGCAGTCCGAGCGGCTTCAGACTGTTGCTCACCTTCAAGTGCTAAAAGACAGCGAGCATGACCCATCTCAATGTCGCCATGCTCTAGCATTTTTTTAACATCATCATTGAGATTATTGAGCCTGAGTAAATTAGTGACTGTGGTACGTGATTTACCAACTGCATCAGCTACTTGTTGGTGTGTCAGCTCAAACTCATGCAACAGCCTATCTAACGCCACCGCTTCTTCCATGGCATTAAGATCTTCACGTTGAATGTTTTCAATCAACGCAATGGCTACCGCCGCTTCATCAGCAACCTCTTTCAAAATGCAGGGTACAACATCCAGCTCTGCCAACTGGGATGCACGCCAACGACGTTCACCAGCAATAATTTCATATTGCTTATCGTCAACTTTGCGAACGACAATCGGCTGCAACACACCTTGAGCACGAATTGAGCTAGCGAGTTCTTCAAGCGCTTGCTCTGACATATCTTTACGCGGCTGATACTTTCCTGGACGTAAAAACTCAATGGGGATACGCTTGAGCTCACCATCCAGATTTAATTCAGATGAAGATGTGCTAGGCGCATGTTCAACATTTTCAACTTCAACGGGATCAGCGCTAGGCGCTGGTTTTGCTGAACTGAGTAAGGCATCCAAGCCTCGGCCTAAACCGCGTTTTTTTACCGACATGTTGTTATTATCCTCTTAGGCAACCGCTGCGGATTGTTTTTCTTTACGACGTAACATTTCGCCTGCCAAAGCTAAATAGGCTTTTGCACCACTTGACGCTCGATCATAGTACATTGCCGGAGCTCCAAAGCTGGGCGCTTCAGCCAAACGTACATTACGAGGGATCACTGTGCGGTACACTTTGTCACCAAAGTGCTGTTTTAATTGCTCTGAAACATCATTTGCAAGGCGATTTCGCGGATCATACATAGTACGCAAAATCCCTTCAATTTGTAATTCAGGGTTTACCAACTTGGCCAACTGCGTAATGGTATCCATCAAGGCTGTTAAGCCTTCCAGTGCGTAGTATTCACACTGCATCGGCACCAAGATGGAATCTGCCGCTGCCATCGCGTTAACGGTTAGCATATTTAAAGAAGGCGGACAGTCAATAAAAATGAAATCGTATTTATCTTGAACCGCATCCAGTGCATTGCGTAAACGTACTTCGCGAGCAAACAGTTCCATGAGTTTCACTTCTGCCGCAGTCACATCACCATTTGCGGCAATCAGATGATATTCACCAGATGTCTCTTTACAGATGACGTCATCAATCGCTTGTTCTTCAATCAATAAATCATAAATGGTCGCCACATCGCCATATTTGTCGATACCGCTCCCCATTGTCGCGTTACCTTGAGGATCCAAATCAATAAGTAAGATTTTGCGTTTGGTTGCTGCCATCGATGCTGCAAGGTTCACAGCCGTAGTAGTTTTGCCAACGCCACCTTTTTGGTTTGCAATTGCAATGACTTTTGCCACGTTACCCTCGAATACTAGTCTTTAGAAAGAATAATTAAATGTCGTTCTGCATCTAACTCTGGCACGCTAAGATGAATATCTTGCTGCAATTTTACCCCTTCAGGTAAGTGTTCAAGCTCCTGATCTGGGAATTGACCTTTCAGCGCTAGAAAGTGCCCGGTGTTATCAATCAAGTGTGAACACCAATCAACCATGTCTTGCAATGAAGCAAATGCACGGCTAAGTACACCATCTAATTTAACACTTGGCGAATATTCTTCAACACGCGACTGCACAGGAGCGACATTATCAAGGCCAAGCGCATGTTTTACTTGCATTAAAAAGCGCACACGTTTACCAAGACTATCGAGTAATACGAATTGCGTATTCGGTAGGGCAATAGCTAGCACAATGCCAGGTAAACCTGGTCCAGTGCCCACATCAATGTAATTTTGGCCCTTAAGATGCGGTGCGACAACAAGAGAGTCCATGATGTGTTTTACCATCATTTCTTGTGGCTCACGAACTGAGGTTAAGTTGTAGGCTTTGTTCCATTTGTCTAATAACTCAACATACTGCACTAATTGCTGTTGTTGATGTTCACTTAGCGCAATATCCGTTTGCGCTAACAAAGAAGTTAGTTGTTGTTGTAACACAGTATTCCTATGTTGCTACGCTGACTTGCGTAGCAACCCTTGCTTTTTCAGATACACTAATAATAGCGAAATAGCGGCTGGGGTGATACCAGAAATACGTGAAGCTTGGCCAATGGTTTGTGGACGAGCATCGCTTAGCTTAGCCACCACTTCATTAGATAAACCACTTACCTGAGCGTAATCGTAATCCGCAGGTAATACAGTTTCTTCATGGCGAAGCTGTTTGTTGATCTCATCTTGCTGACGAGCAATATAACCTGCGTACTTAGTTTGGATCTCAACTTGTTCTAATGCTTGAGTATTCGTTGACTCAGATCCTAAGCCTTCAATTTTCATTAGCTCATGATAATTAACCTCTGGACGTCGGATCAGATCCTCTAGACTCGCTTCACGTGTCAACGGTGTTTTAAGTAATTCATTTACTTGTGCCAAAGCAGGGTGATCTTTATGGATCCAAGTTGACTTAAGTCGTTGAGATTCTTGCTCCATGACTTCCAGTTTATCATTGTAAGCGGCCCAACGTGTATCATCTACTAAACCTAGTTCACGGCCTTTTTCGGTTAAGCGTAGATCTGCATTATCTTCGCGCAACAACAAACGGTATTCTGCGCGGCTAGTGAACATACGGTACGGTTCTTTAGTGCCCAATGTTGCTAAGTCATCAATCAAAACGCCGGTATAAGCTTGATCACGACGTGGTGTCCAAGCATCTTTACCTTGCACTTGTAGTGCTGCGTTCATACCAGCAATTAGACCTTGCGCACCGGCTTCTTCATAGCCTGTAGTGCCGTTAATTTGTCCAGCAAAGAATAAACCATTGATAAACTTAGTTTCTAAAGACTGCTTGAGATCGCGCGGATCGAAGAAATCATATTCAATGGCATAACCAGGGCGACAAATATGTGCATTTTCAAAGCCTTTGATTGAGCGCACTATTTGTAGTTGCACATCAAATGGCAAGCTGGTTGAAATACCATTTGGATATAATTCGTATGATGTTAAACCTTCCGGTTCCACAAAAATCTGATGTTTCTCTTTATCAGCAAAACGAACTATTTTATCTTCGATTGATGGACAGTAGCGAGGACCTATCCCTTCAATCACACCTGCATACATAGGTGAGCGGTGTAAGTTTTCACGGATCACATCATGTGTTTGTTCATTGGTATAGGTGATATAACAGGGGATCTGCTGAGGATGATCCGATTGTTTACCCATAAACGAGAATACAGGGGTCGGAGTGTCACCAGGCTGTTCCTGCATCACTGAAAAATCAACTGTACGGGCATCAATACGAGGAGGTGTACCTGTTTTTAAACGGTCCACTCGAAATGGGAGTTCGCGTAAGCGTTTTGCCAGTGCAATAGAAGGAGGATCGCCAGCGCGACCGCCTTTGAAATTTTCCATACCAATATGGATCTGACCGCCAAGAAAGGTGCCTACAGTCAGTACTACGGAATTTGCACTGAAACGAAGCCCCATTTGAGTAACAACGCCTTTTACTTGATCTTGTTCAACAATCAGATCATCACAAGACTGTTGGAAGATCTTTAAATTTTCTTGTTTTTGTAAGATATCTTGGATAGCCGCTTTATATAACGTACGATCAGCCTGAGCACGTGTTGCTCTTACGGCAGGGCCTTTGGAAGAATTGAGTGTTCTAAATTGAATACCGCCCTTATCAATGGCTTGAGCCATTGCGCCACCTAATGCGTCTATCTCTTTAACCAGATGCCCTTTTCCAATACCACCTATAGCAGGATTACATGACATCTGACCTAAAGTATCCATATTATGGGTTAACAATAAGGTATTCATGCCCATACGAGCCGAAGCAAGCGCTGCTTCTGTACCTGCGTGTCCACCACCTACTACGATAACGTCAAAATGTTCATGATAAATCATTTACGGGATCCTACTTAAAAACAACCAGCAAATTTTGAAAGGGAGCGTATTCTACCTAGAAATACTCTAAAGGGAAATGTTTAAATATTAAACAACCCATAAAAGGGGTTAGTTCGATCACTAAATATATATAAGGATCTTTTTAAAGATCTTTTATTAGATCTTATTACTAGTAACAGCCTTATCTGTGAATAAGCTTATTTTGATCATATAAAACAGCGAAATAGATCGGATCAATAAGTGTGAATTAGATCGGATCTACAGGCGTAAAAGCTCTGATCAAAACGCTTATTTATACACAGCTCTAGATCCAAAGAAATTTATCCCATGGATAACTTCTGTTAGATCCGCCTTTGGATCAAGTGTTATCCACATATCGATCTAATTATCACATAAATTGTGAATAACTTATTGAAAAGAACATGAGCTTATTTCCTGATAGCTGAAATAAACTGAGGAAGCCACGCTAGTGCACTATCTTCAGGTAATTCTTCATCAAGCACATTCAGCTCTAAATTGGGCAAAATTTGCTTAGCGCCCTTACTTTTCAGTAACTGCGTGCAGTTCTTTGCTGCGTGGTTGTACGTATCGTAACTTTTGTCACCCAAACCAACCACTGTAAAATTGAGCTGATCTAATGAACTAGCTTGTTCTAACTGTGTGATGAAAGGCAAAAGGTTATCTGGATAGTCACCAGCGCCATAAGTGGAAGTGACCACCAGCCAGATACCTTGTGACATATCGTCGTAGTTAGGCTGCTCATGTATTTGTACGCTAAAACTTTGATCTTGCAGCGCTTCGTGCAGTTGATCTGCAACATATTCCGCTGAGCCCATTTGGCTTCCAACTATGATCTCTATGTGTTCCATGGCATTGGGTATTGATAAATCAGAGGCGACATATTAATGCGCTATCTACAGAAGTAAAGTATCGATAAAACGGTTTGGATAAAAAATATTGCTATAACTTTGTGCTTTTTTACGCTCTAACAGTTTAAGTTATTGATTTTTATGTCACAAATAAATTATTCCAAAGAATAAAAAGGTTGGTTATTTGTGGATAAGCTGGCAACGAGTTTTAGATAACCCGATCTAATTGACCACTTTGATCGCGATGATATGGATCTATTTTACCTCACTAGGGCGTATTAACCTGTGCTTTGTTAATGTGGATAGACTTGATGTGTATAACTGCAGATCGGTATCGGTTGATCGCAACTGCTTAGATCTAAGATTGCAGATCCATATAAGTAAATAATCTAAAAAACGTTGAAATGATCAGCATTGTTCAGTCGATCTTGTCATACACATAAGTCTGAATGGATGGTTTAAAACCAGTGAGCCTAGTTTTAAGCGATGCGATGCTTACTTTTAATTCAAAATTGCATCACTGAAGAAGGGCAGCTAGCCTTTAAAGACAGATCACATGTAAAGGAAACAGGATGAGTGAGATACCCATCGAGTATAAGCGCTCGGCGTGTGCAAATTGTTTGGACGATAAAAAGCTCGAGTTTGATTTCACCATGGCTTTTCAGCCGATCATTAATTGCGTTAAGCAACAAATTTTTGGCTATGAAGCCCTTGTTCGTGGCATCAATGATGAGCCAGCTATTACGGTGATCTCGCAAGTGAATGATGAAAATCGCTATTTGTTTGATCAATTGTGTAGAGTAAAGGCCATCTCATTGGCTGCTTCATTAAACTTGCAAAGTATACTCAGTATCAATTTTTTACCTAATGCTATTTATAAACCTGAACGCTGTATTCGTACAACGATTGAGGCGGCGAAGCGGTATGGCTTTCCTGTGGAGCATATTATGTTTGAATTCACAGAAGTTGAGAAAGTGAAAGACAGTGAACATATCAAATCCATCGTGCATTATTACCAATCTTTAGGGTTTACCACGGCAATTGATGACTTTGGTGCAGGTTACTCAGGCCTCGGTTTATTGGCTGACTTTCAAACCAATATCAGCAAGTTGGATATGGCCTTGATCCGCAATATTCATCGAGATCCTGTGCGCCAAGCCATTGTTAAACATTGTTTGGGTTTGTTTCGCGATCTTAATATCACACCGCTGGTGGAAGGTGTGGAATGTATAGAAGAGTACAAATGGTTGAAACAGGCTGGCGTGGCTCTGATGCAAGGCTATTTTTTTGCTAAGCCCGCATTAGAACAATTGCCTGAGGTGAATTTCGATAAATTATAAATAACAGTGCTTTGTTAGGTGTACAGTATCAAACCGTAAACCTAACAAAGCGTGACGATCACGCTTTACCTTTACGAGTTATAAGATCCTTAAGTGTTTGTTGGTAATTGGCAGGATCGCGCGAGACGATTTGATCGCTTAGCCAAGAGAGCATAGTAGCAATATTATTCATAAAGCTGCGGATCTCTTGCTGGTATCTAACCGCTTCTTGGCCAGCTGCTTCATGCCCGACCTCATTAATTAAACTTTCAATCTCCGTTAACTCTGTATTCCAGTATTTTGTGTAGGCGAGCCGACCTTTCATTGTATCTATATTTACACCTTGATCCCTAGGGTCGTTCTCATCATTATCGAGTATAAATGGGCAAATGCGTTGATTAAATTTTTGGCCATTATTGAGTGAGCTTTGATATACGTAATTTAACTCACGCATACAATGCTCTGACTTTAGGTATTTATCACTTAAGATCACCACCACCAGCTGGGCTTGGCCAATTTGTTGCTCAAAAGCAAGGATAGAATCACCTGTATTTGTGGCGTTTCGATCTCTCACTGGCTTTGCGAAGTCTTGCGCATATTCATACAGTTCATCACATACTTGTTGGTGCCTATCGCTTTCGCTGCCCCATGCATAAGAAAAATACACCTTGGGCAGCGGCTCGGCCGGCCTTGCTTCACCCAGTTTGCTAAATGGCTGGTGTTGTTCTTGTTCTTGCTCTTCTATATTCATGGGTTGTCCTTTTAGCCAATGAACATTGGGCGCTTTACCCAACTGATGACTTTGTAAAATAGAGTTAATGATATGTTTAGCAAGCTCATGGGCTTGTTCGCAGTAGAGTTTTAACTGTATTCGGCCGGGGTGGCCGTAATGTGCCAGTTCATCTTCACTGAGTTGATTATTGGCTTCGCACTGCAAGTAGACGACGGTACGGTGTTTGTCATCATAATAACAACAGCCATAGCGCCAGTACGTGGCATATTTTCCCGCCTGTTCGCCAATGGCACTTAAAATACTGCGTTGGCTGCCTTCGTGTAAAAACGCATAGTTGAGTTCGACTTCTATTTTGGCTTGTGCACCGCGCTGCAACTGCGCAATACGCTGCTGAATATCCTGATCCGTCCGTTCGGGTAAACAATCGGGCGCAATGTAGCTGTCTTCTGCGATTTTAAAGCACACCCCACATTGGCGCATCATGGTTAAAAACAGTTGTTGTTCATCATCACTGTATTGATAATCAGACCAGAGCAGCTCAGCCAGTAACGTTTGAGAGAATTGCCCGTGTTGTTTTTGTAATACTGGCAGTGTTGTGCCACGCTCAAGTAGGCTATATACCCCTTGTAGTGCCCAAGCTTGATCTAAAATTAGTTGGTCGTTAAATAACCCCGCTTTGTAAAATACCAAGCCACAACGGTGTAAATAAATGAGCAAACTGTCAGGGGCACTGACTTGATGCTGCGCACAAAGTGTAAGATAGGCGTCTTTTTCGACCACCTTTTGCTGTTGTTTTTTTTGTTCAAGTAACTTCTGAGCCACTGCCCACCAGCATTTGGGTAATTTAATTTCGCCAATACGCTCTGCTTGATACTCAAAAGCCCAATCAAGCAGTGGCTGAAAACGTTTAAGATCGTTGTTTTTGGCGCTGATCTGCACTGATTGTAGCCAATTAAAATTATGTGCTGGAATAGGGGCTTGTTGCACTTCAGATGAGCTATCACATTGGCTTTGGCATACAATCACCGGGGCTTTTTCACCCGCAATGGAGTCGATGTAGGCCAACCAGTAACTGAGTAAATGGTTTTTCATCGGTATACCGGATTCTTGTTCAGCAAAGACTTTCTCATTTTCAAAATCCGGGTGCCAAAGCAAGCAATACACGGCCCGATCATCTAAAAATAATGCGTGGGTGCTTGGGATCGTGTCATCAAATGAGAGCCCTTGAAGCCTGCGCGTTAGTTGGGTTTTACCAATACGGCCATTACCTAAAATCATCAGCTTTTGTTGATTAACGGTGACTTCGCCCGATTGTTGTAAGGCAAAGTAATAGTCCTCAAGGGCCAGCAAATCACGAATATCTTTGGTTAGCTCTTCAGGTACACCTGTTATTTTCAAGTTGCTTGAATGGGTTCTAAAGTTATTGAGGAACGGGAGTTCAGATATGAGTGTTAAAAAGTCACTCTGCGACAACGGGGACAAGCTTTTGCAATGGCTCAAGTCAATTGTTTGTAAGTGAGGCATTTTTGCAAATTTAGGTAGATGCTTAAGCCCATCACATCCGTTTAAATCAAGCTGTTGTAATTGATTGAGATTATTAAGCTCGGATAGATCATTCAGTGCATCACACCAGCTTATATCCAATTGTTGTAATTGAGTCAGGTTATTGAGGACTGATAGGTTACTCAGTGCATCACTTTTGATTAAAATAAGCTGTTGTAATTGTGTTAAGTTATTGAGGGGGGATAGATCGCTTAGTGCATTACATATGAATAAATTAAGTTGTTGCAATTGAGTTAGGTTATTGAGGACTGATAGGTCACTCAGTGCATCACATTGTATTAAACTAAGTTGTTGTAATTGAGTTAGGTTATTAACGACTGATAGGTCGCTAAGTGTACTACAATCGTTTAAATAAAGTTGTTTTAAATGAGTCAGGTTATCAAGGACGGATAGGTCGTTTAACGCATCACACCCGTTCAAACCAAGTTGTTGTAATTGGGTTAGGTTATTCAGGGACGATAGGTCATCTAACGTAACGCTCCCGCTCAAGTCAAGTTGCTGTAATTGAGTCAGGTTATTGAGGACGGATAGGTCGCTCAGCGCATCGCACCCGCTTAAATTTAGCTGTTGTAATTGAGTCAAGTTATTAAGTGGAAATAGGTTGCCTAGTGCGCGACACCCGCTTAAATTTAGCTGTTGTAATTGAGTCAAGTTATTAAGTGGAAATAGGTTGCCTAGTGCGCGACACCCGCTTAAATCAAGTTGCTGTAATTGAGTCAAGTTGTTGAGTGAAGATAGGTCGTTTAGCCCATCACAACCGCTCAAATCAAGTTTTTTTAATTGAGTCAGGTTATTAAGCAGGGATAGATCACTCTGTGCGCTACACCAGCCTAAATCAAGTTGCTGTAATTGAGTCAGATTATCAAGCTCTGACAGGTTGTTTAATTCATAACATCCGCTCAAGTCAAGTTGTTGTAATTGAGTCAGGTTATCAAGCCCAGATAGGTTTCTTAATTTAGAACACCAGCTTAAATTAAGTTTTTGTAATTGAAAGAGATTACTAAGTATGGATATATCACATAGTGCGTTACTCCAGCTTAAATCAAGCGTTTTTAATCGCAGTAAAGATCGCAAAGGAGATAAATCAGATAACTTATCATTTCTTTTTAGGGAAAGTTCAGCCAGTTCAGTTAAATCAGCGATATGTGTAATATCAAATAACCCAGAGCAACTGCTAATATCAAGCTTTTTTAACTGCCCAGCTAAACAGCTAATTTCCTCAGGAATACTACGCAATCTTAAATTGGATAAATCGAGTGTGTCACTGCCAGTGTCATAGGCTGCTTGAATACGCTCAAGTGCAATTTGCCATGCGGCGGGGTTTTGATAATGTGCCATGGTGTCCTTGGTACTTTTTTAATCACAAGAGTATCAAGGAGATAGTGAGAGGTAAATAAGTTGTTACAGCAAAGCGCATCATAACGCTTTGCTGTGATGGTGTTTAAAGGCTATTTACCAATACAGAACGAACTAAAGATTTTGCCAAGTAGGTCATCGGAGGTAAATTCGCCGGTGATCTCGTTGAGGTATTGTTGAGTGAGGCGTAGCTCTTCTGCCAGAATTTCTCCGGCAACATGCATTTCTAACTGGGTTTTACCTATATCTAAGTGCTCCGCGGCACGCTCTAGTGCATCCAAGTGACGACGACGGGCCATAAAGCCGCCCTCGGTGGCACCTTGATAGCCAATGCAGGCTTTTAAGTGATCGCGTAACAGGTCAACCCCTTGGGTGTTTTTGGCACTTAAACGCAGTACTGGGTAGTCACCTTGTTGGCACATGCCAGATTCTTCGGCCGAGAGATCAATTTTATTGCGTACCACAGTCACGGCCATGCCACTTGGTAATTGCTGCATAAATTCAGGCCAGATTTGGGTTGGATCGGTTTCTTGGGTGTCGGTGCCATCGACCATAAACAATACATGATCGGCTTGGCGAATTTCATCCCATGCTCGCTCAATGCCAATTTGCTCGACTTTATCTGGGCTTTCGCGCAGGCCTGCGGTATCGATAATATGCAGTGGCATACCATCAATATGGATATGTTCGCGCAGTACATCTCGGGTTGTGCCGGCAATATCGGTAACAATAGCGGCTTCTCGCCCTGCTAAGGCGTTTAACAAGCTTGATTTGCCCGCATTTGGACGACCCGCAATCACAACGCGCATGCCTTCACGCATGATGCTGCCTTGTTTGGCTTGCTGACGGACATTATCGAGTTGTTCAATAATGGTGTTAAGGTCGCCACTGACTTTGCCATCGGATAAAAAATCAATTTCTTCATCGGGAAAGTCAATTGCTGCTTCTACATACATGCGCAGGTGGATCACTTTCTCAACCAGTGTATTGATGTGCTTTGAAAAGTCACCTTGCAACGAGTGCAGGGCGCTTTTGGCAGCCTGTTCGCTGGTGGCATTGATCAGATCGGCAATCGCTTCCGCTTGAGTTAGATCCATTTTGTCGTTCATAAAGGCACGCTCTGAAAACTCACCTGGTTGGGCAAGTCTCACGCCATCAATTTGGCAAATTTCTTTAAGCAGCATGTCGATGACGATTGGACCACCATGACCTTGTAACTCAAGGACATCTTCACCGGTAAATGAATGCGGATTTTTAAAATATAATGCAATACCTTGATCTAACTGCTCACCAGCAAGATTATTAAATGGTACATATTCGGCGTAGCGAACTTTTGGTGTCTTACCAATGATGGTTTTTGCAACTTGACTTGCAAGAGGACCGGAAACTCGAATAATACCAACACCACCTCGTCCTGGTGCAGTGGCTTGGGCAACAATAGTATCTTGATTTGTGATCATGCTGAATATCAATAGAGCGTTACATAATGCTCAATTGTATCTTAAAGTGGACTGCGCAGCTATGATAGTGGGTTTATCATGCTTTTTTCTCATTTATTGGACTATAAGCTGATGAGCATAATACAATACGGTTGGTTTACTTTAGTACGAATGTAGTAATTTATTACATTGACGGAAGTTGTGAAGGAATATATGGCGTACATTTTTGATAGTTACAGGTTTGACCCTGAGTTGGGGGTGTTATACCAAGCAGAACAAGAAATTCAACTAAGACCTAAGTTAGCGCAGCTATTAGAGTATTTTTTGCAAAATGCGGGACGGGTGATCACCCGTGAAGAACTGCTGTCGGCTTTGTGGATCAATGGAGAGTACCGAGAAAGTTCTTTAACCCAGAGCATTAGGGAGCTACGCAAACAGTTAAACGACAATGTACAAAATCCTATATTTATCAAAACTTATCCGCAAAGAGGGTATGTGTGGATCTGTGAGCCGCAATTGCATCATGGCAATACTAACGAGCAGGCTGTTGTTGAGAAGGTAGCAAAAACACACACAGTACCAACTTGGTACAAAAAGCCTTTGTTTATCGTTATGACTGCGCTGATGTTGATTTTAGTCAGTGGGACTGTGACTTTTCTGGTATCAAAAAATAGTTTTATCTCGCATTCGAAATATGAAAAAAATCATAATGAACGTTTGTTAATTGCACCTTTTAAAAACTTAACTGGTGAAACGGAGTTCGATTGGTTGAACTATGGCTTACGCCATTTGTTGATCCAGAATTTAAAAGATTCTGGCGTCTTTACCATTATCCCTGATAAGAGCGCTTATCACTTGTTTTCGCAAGAGCATGAAGCACATAGCAATATGGCACAAACGCTGGAAGCACTGGTGCAACAGGGGCGTGCAGACCGCTGGTTAGAAGCGAGTGTGTCGCAAGAAAATGGCTTATTTGTGTTTCATTACACCTTATCGAGTAAAGAAGGTAAGGCCAAAAAAGGGGTGATTTATAGTGATGATCTAACCAGCCCCTTGGCCGACTTAGCTGCAACGTTAGCCAAGCAGGTGATCGGAAAAAATGGCATGGTGAGTACCTATCATGTGTCGGCGAACGACTTTTCTACTAAGGATTACCTTGAAGGCTTGTACGCATTAGAAACGCGAGGCGTTGGACTTGCGATGCGTTACTTTGAAGCCTCGGTACTTCATGACCCAAATAATCTACATTCTCAAGTTGAGCTGGCAAGAACTTATTGGCACACCGGCAGACTGGCGCAAGCGAGTGAGATTTTTAATCACTTAAACGATGATCCACAATTGGCTGAAAACTCAATGCTCAAAGCGAGAATGCTTGAATATTGGGGGGAGCTCAAGCTTGCTCAAGGGGATTATAAAACCGCTAATAGCTTATTAGAGCAGGCGCTTATGGGAGTTGATGAAATTGATAATGATGTATTGAGATCAAAAATCTACAACAAACTCTCTGCCATTGCGTGGTTACAGCATGATAAAAGTCGCTCAGAACATTTTTCACTGCAGGCAAAGCGGTTATTTGATATGCATGATATGACCGAATCTGAAGCGCAGCGTTTGTATTATATTGGTAACCCACCAGCTGCGAGGCCTGATAAAGATCAACCTATTGATTTGCAAGCAAGCTTAGACAGTCTTCATAAATCGGTGCGTTTTTACAAAGAGAACGGTAATTTAAGCCTGCTCATGAAAACCTATTTTGCATTAGGACAAAACTTTTTAGCGCCCTTAGATGAAAGACTGAATGCGCTGATTAGTGCGCTAGATTTGGCTGTAGAGCAACAAGAAGTGGTTTATCAAATTAAGATAGCCAATTACCTTGGCTTTTACTTTATTCAACTTCATGAGGGGCATAAAGCGCTACAGTATATTAATCATGCCGCAGATGTTTTAAAACATGAACTTGATATGGTGCCATTGCGTTATTACAACACCCTGCTGCTAGCGATGGCAAAAATGGATGCGGGTATTGCGACTAAAGACGCACAGCTATTGGAAAGTGCCAAACAGGCATTTACACAGCTATTAACCCAGTTATCTGGCGTCGACGATTTTGCAAATCTTGAAGCGGATGCGTATCTTTTGAAAGGTTGGAGCCAACTTGCCTTGCAACAACATCCACAGGCACTTGAGACACTTGGCCATGCAAATCGCCTGTATGGTGAATTAAAAATGACAGACTCACAGAGCTACGCAGTTTACTCTTTGATTTATGCGCACTTACAATTAGGCAATGACAGCCAAGCTATCGCATTATCGGAATCCAAGCAGTTTAATAAAAAACTCATTTATGATTACGCGGCTTTTGCCTACTTCAGAGCTAATGATATCAACAATGCGATAGCGCAGTTGAAGAAGACGAAGCAGCATTTTGGTTCATACTGGCGAAAGGAAGATGAATCTATCCTCACTCAGCTACTCGATGGAAAACAACCCATCCAATCTGTTAAATGGTTGAATACACTACAAAAACCGTACTCCGTGTACTGTGAATCGGAATGGAACTTACAGTCTGGCTTGAAATAAGTCATACACCTTGCACCATTTTAAAGGCCCATTCAGGGCCTTTTTTGTTTGTGGTATCAGGTTTACCGCAGTCTTAACGAACTCGGCTCAACTTTCGATTTGTTCTAAAGTAAAGGGATTGACGCATTGCACTCAACAAACGTGATGATGATCAATATTTGATGGTTAGCCCACTATTATTGTGAAACTGTTTATAACTATCAGACTTTTATATAACCATGCTGGCAAAATATTTGTCATAGCTACTGCAACGGTTAATTTTTCAACATTATAATTTAATGAAAATATTCATATAGTTAACCTTAATTTTATCTTGTCTTTATATCCAAAATTTAAATTTCACTTAGGTTTTACTCTTTTTGTGTCGCTAAAAAAACCATTTTAGTTATAGGGTCTTGTCTGCGCAAAATTGCCTGGGATGAGGGTCTAAAAACTCAAAATATGAGTGGAAGGGCAACGCACACTATTAAGCTTTACGCAGTAGTTCTTTACGACAACAAAAAGGGGCAAAAGGAATGATTTGCACGGTAACTAATTTTGTCTGTGCCATTTGTTTTAGCAAGTGGAGGCACAGAAATGAGCTTTGAAAACTTAGTTGTTAAGTGGCTCGTGAATGCGTGCGACAAACAAAAAGAAGCGATCTGTACGCAGCAGGGCACATTAACTTATCAAGCACTGCTTGAGCAGGTTTGTTTATTAGCAAGTGCTATACAGCACACCGATATTAAAGCGAATGAGCGCGTCGTAATCGCCTTGAATGACGGGGCCACTTTACATACTTGTTTTTTGGCCTGTATTGCGATGGGTGCCATTCCAATTGTGGTCAACCCCAAACTATCTCAAGACAGTTTGAACTTTATTATTGAAGACAGTCAGGCGTCACTTGTTGTAAGTGAGCATAGTCATACGGTGCAATTTGAGCGCTATCACAATGGTGTAGTGGCACAGTCGTTTACGCTTCAACAGATGCTGAATTATGGCGATGCAGGTTGGAATAACTTTTATTTAAAACAAGCCGATGACGTGGCATTTATGCAATACACGTCGGGTACAACTGGTGATCCCAAAGGCGTGATGCACAGCAGTAACAATGCACTCAATAGCGTGCGTTATTACGCGCAAGATATTTTGCATGCGGGTAGCGAAGATCGCTTTTATTCCCTCGCTAAGTCATTTTTTGGTTATGGCCTTGGTAATAGTTTGTTCTTTCCATTGGCATGTGGTGCCAGTGTGGTACTGGATAGTGATTGGCCGAGTAAAGACAGGGTATTGGCGAATTTAGAGCAATATCGACCTACGATATTTTGTGGTGTACCGGCGATGTATCAAGCGCTATTGCATGATAGTCGAACACACAATGCCTTTATCAGTGTCAGAAGTGCGGTGTCAGCTGGCGCGCCACTACCCAAAAAACTATTTGCACAGTGGCAGCACGACTATAACACCACGATTTTGGACGGCTTGGGCTCTACTGAGTTGTGTCATATTTTTTGCAGCCACACTCAGGAGAGCGCATCAGCGGGAACACTGGGTAAGCCACTGCAACAGTATCAAATAGAGATCCGAGATAAACAAGGCAATGCGCTAGCGGATGGCGAGTCAGGCATTATGTGGGTGAAAGGACCAAGCTTATCACAAGGCTATTGGCGAAACCCAAAGGCAACGCAGGCTAAGTTTCAGGATGGTTGGTATAACAGTGGTGATCTCGCACTTCGTGATGAACAAGGATTGATCCACTTTAAAGGTCGCGCAGATGATTTATTCAAAGTGAATGGTCGGTGGGTTGTGCCCAATGACATTGAAGCGCGAATACTCAGCGAGTTTAGCGACATAACTGAGCTGGCTTTGGTGCCGTGTGAAGATGAGCATGGGCTCACAAAAGCCGCGCTTTATGTTGTTGCTCACACACCGGCTTCTAACGAACTTGAATCAACTGTAATAGCTTGGTGTAACAGCAATTTATCTAGCTATCAACGACCTATCATGATCAATACCATCAACGCATTGCCACGCAATGACAATGGTAAGGTCATTCGGAAGATGCTTCACAATACTGCTCAAGAGGTGGCGTAATGCAGAGTCATTATTCTCATAAGATATGTGAGCTGCCCTATCAAATAGAGCAGGTGGTTGAGCTATATAAGCGCCATGCTGACCCAAAACAGTCTTTCATATTTGAATACAATAACGCTGGGAAGAAAACCATGCCCCCGCGCTTTTCGGTGCTAGGGCTATCCACACTTGCCAGCATTCGAGTCAAAAATAATGTGATACAGCTCGAAAAGCAGGGTGAAGAAGGACATTACCCTGTAGCAAGTAGTGCGCAAGTTTGGCCTGAGATCGAACGTATTATTAGCGAGTTTAATATTAATACACCTGATCAACTCCCCTGTTTTGCTGGTGGCTGGTTCGGTTTTTGGGGTTATGAAAGCGTACGCTATTTTGAACCGCATAAATTGCCTTTTCCAAATAACCAAGACTTGACTGATTCCGCTGATATTGCACTGATGTTGCCCAAACAATTATTGGTCATGGATCACCAGCAAGGGCGTATGTGGCTCGTTGCTTACGCAGAGCAAGGGCAGTCAATAAATCTAGCACTTAGCGAAAACGGGTTTGATTGGGCTGAGGATCACACGCATGGAAGTGTTCGTTATCAGTTTAATAAACAAAGTTTTATGCAGGCGGTTGAAGCACTTAAACAGCATATTACGGATGGCGAAATTATGCAGGCTGTGCTGTCGCAGCGCATGTGTTTGGATGTCAGTGGTGAGGGGATCGAGTTCTTTACCAAGCTACGTAGCGCCAGCCCGTCTCCGTATTCGTTCTATGTGCGAATGGACGACAGTTGTATTTTTGGTGCTTCGCCCGAGACGCTGATCCGTTCTCATGAAGGACGTATCGTTTCGTTCCCTATGGCTGGTACACGACATAGAACCGACTGTGAACAAACCAACCAGCGCTTAGAAGCCGAATTACTCAATGATGAAAAAGAGTGTGCAGAACATTTAATGTTGATTGATTTGGCTAGAAATGACGTTGGCAAAGTCGCCAAGTTGGCTTCTGTGTCGGTGCCTAAGGTCATGTCTGTCGAGCATTTTTCTCATGTCATGCACATCACCTCTGAAGTTCGTGCCGAGCAGCTAGAGCAAACCACGGTGTTGGATTTGATCCGCGCGACATTGCCCGCAGGCACCTTAAGTGGTGCACCAAAAATTCGCGCTATGCAACTGATCGATCAATACGAAACGGTTCGCAGAGGCTTGTATGGCGGAGGCGTTGGAGTTCTATCTGGGCAAAACGTGGACTTAGCCATCGTGATACGGTCGGCGCTCATTAAAGATGGATGTTTACACATTCAAGCTGGGGCGGGCGTAGTGGCTGATTCGGTTGCAGCCAATGAATGGCAAGAAACGCTGAATAAGAGTCGTGCCATGTTAGTGGCTCTGGGTATTGAAGAAATTGAAAATGATAAGGAAAAATCAGCATGATACTCATGATCGATAACTATGATTCTTTTACTTACAACCTAGTTCACTATGTTGCAGAGTTGGGTCACGAGGTGAAAGTCGTACGTAATGATGAAGTCAATATTGACGACCTAATAGCTTTACGACCTGACGGCTTGATTGTATCCCCCGGTCCTTTTGGACCTGAACAAGCGGGGATCTCTTGTGAGGCGATCCGCTACTTTTCTGGGTTGATCCCTATCTTAGGGGTTTGTCTTGGTCATCAATCTATTGGATATGTGTTTGGCGCCAAAGTCGGGCATGCTGATAAACCGGTACACGGAAAGTGCTCTGCGATTGTGCATGACAGCACGGGGTTATTTATAGGTTTGCCATCCCCTTTACGTGTAACGCGCTACCACAGTTTGAGTTTGGCGTGGCCTTTACCGCCTTCTTTAGAAGTCACGGCAATGACTTCCCATGAGTCTGTCGATGAAGTCGGCACGAGTCAGGTCATGGCCCTAAAGCACAAAACGTTACCTATCTATGGTGTGCAATTTCATCCTGAGTCTATCGCGTCAGAGGGAGGTCAAGCCATGCTGAAAAACTGGTTAACAGAAACGGGCCTAAGCAAATTGAGCAAGCTATCTCGCACTATTGCTGCTGCATAAATCCATAGGAAATGAAAGATGTTTTCAAAAGAAATAATTAGACAAATACAAGAAGATAAAAAAATTGGCGCAGGAAATTTTCTCGATGTGCTTGCAACTAAAGACGTTGATATCAATGCCAGTGCTTTACAAGTTGATCAGGCCATCCCTCTTTATGCTGGCCAGCAAACTACTTTTAGTATCAGATTGTTACAGCAGTGTGCAGCACAAATTGCGAGCAAGTATTGCGCGTTGGGCGTACATAAAGGGGATTTAGTGGGCTTGTATTTACAAGACAACCTAAGCTATTTCTTGCATTACCTTGCATTGACTCGTTTAGGCGCTGTCACGGTCGCCATCAACAACAAGCTCGCACCTGAGATCACCTTGGCGTTTTGCCAAATGAATAAAGTAAATGTACTTATCTGTGATGAACAGCAGGATACTGCTTTGCGTCAATTGGAATGCGACTCACTACAATTGATGACTGATAAACAGTTGATGGTGATGTGTTCAGAGCCCGTGCCGCCAGCTAAACAGTATCAATCAGACGATGTTGTGCTATTAGCACATACTTCAGGCACAACGGGTATACCCAAAGCTGTGATGTTTAGTCACGAAGGCTTTTTCTTTGGTGTGAGAAGCCAATTGCACAAACAAAAAGGGGAGCGTGTGTTGAGTGCATTGCCACACTCTCACAGTTCCGCTATCTCGGTATTGATGTCCAGCTTATTACGTGGTGCAAAGGTTCATGTACTGACTGATAAAAGCGCCAATGCGATTAGTCAAAGCATGCGGGAGTATCGTCATGATTTGGTCGTTGCTTTTCCAAAAACCTACGTTGACTTATGTCGTGAGAAGCTTGATCCGGAAGATTTTAAATCGGTGGGCTACTGGATAGCAACGGGTGACGCGAACCATGAATCTCATATTCGCAAGCTGATTGCCCTTGGGCATCATTATGCCAATGGACAGCGCCAAGCGGGGTCGGTGTTTATTGATAACCTTGGCTCTTCAGAGTTTGGCTTTGCCATGTTTAGAAATATTCATTCGCTGGCAGAAAATAAATTTAATCGTTGTATTGGTCGCGCATTTGAATGGGTTGAAGCCGCAATCTTAGGGCCAAATGGCGAGCAGTTATCAGCAGGAGAAATCGGCCAACTTGGTGTGAAATCGAATACTGTGACAGCGGGATATTGGAATAACCCCGAGTTAACAGAAAAAGCAAAACTAGCAGGTTATTGGTTAACGGGTGATTTGGCCTATTTTGATGAGCAAGGGTTTTTTTACCATGTGGATCGCACGACTGATCCAGTTTATACAGCACAAGGCACGATTTACAGTTGTTTAACCGAAGAGCTGATTTTAACGCATTTTAGCGACATTTTTGAATGCAGTATCTTCGCAGCACCATCAGATCAATCGGGAGTGAATGAAGCACACATTTGTGTGGAGCTTATACCTGAAGCTGAGTTAGTGATCCCTGAACTATTGCTCAATCAGATCAACAAAATGCTTGAACTGAATGAAATACCATTATTGTCCGCGCTGACATTCCAATCGGCACATGCTCATACCGGTGTTACAGGCAAAAAGTTAAAACGCCGACTTCGTCAACTTATGGAGGTTGCATGAATAAGTCACATTTATTACCACCGCGTTTAGAGTTATTTGGATATGGTATTTGTCCGTATGTGATGCGTGTACGTTATGCATTGGCGTTACTGGAGCTCGATCACCAATATACGGAAATCGATATTTACCAAGCAAAGCCTGCATCGTTACTACGTTACAACCCATTGGCGAGAGTACCAACCTTAGTCGTTGATAACGATAGTATTTGTGACTCTACCGTGATAGCACTGTGGTTAGCGCAAGTGTACCGAGAATATAATTTGTTACCAAATGATGCATGGGAAAAGGCAAAAGTGTTGAATGACATGGCTGCAATTGACTTTGCACACAGCAAAATTAGTACCTTAATGGGCGCATCAGAGCAAAAAGAGTTTGCAGAGCATCTGCAAGCACTTAACGCAGCATTACAGCCTATTTTACCTCTGTTAGGTGAGCTTAATGGCCAACAATCATCTTTGAGACATGTTTGGTTGATGCCACTGGTATTACTGTTGAAAACCTTAGATCAACTGTTTGATGGGCAGCTCAGCGAGCAGATTGTCGCGCTTCGTTCACTGCCCAATTTACGTAATGGCACGCAATTACAAGTGCCTAAGTTTAGCGCATTACTGCCAGATGATTATGTGCAGCAACTGAGCGTGCTACTCAGTAAGCGCAGCCGCTTTTACGCAGATTTTTTACAGATGAATATGCAAAAGGAATGTGCAGTATGAATACGCAAGCAACCAATACCTTGCAGCTGATGGGTTTATCAAAAGAGTTAATTGCAACGGGCAACACGCGTGGCACTTGCATGGACTATATCAGCGATGTGTTACCTAATTTTCTATCTGATAATCAAGTGACTGCCCAAAGTATTGATTTGATCTTAACGCTGAGTATGAGTGTTGATCATTTAACCGAGGATACATCGATACAGTCACCTCGCTTGGGTTATCCCATTCAGCATCATATACAGGCGAGTAATGCCTTTGTGCTGGACTTACAAGACACATCATGGGCACAAGCCTTTGAGATTGCAAATGGTTATCTTACTTGTACTGATATGCAAAGGGTGTTGGTTGTGGAAGCCAACTCGTTTGCACAGCCTGTTGCATCGCAGCTATTTAATGGCGCTCGCGCTGCGTTATTGAGCAAATCGGATACAGCCACAAGTTGTGTAATGCACAGTCAGGTATTGCCGCTAAACGATGAGCGTACGTTAGTACTTACTGATGATAATAAGGTTGATATATCTGCCGCAGATGAGCATGAGAGTACTTTGTTATGTGACGCAGTGATGCAATTGGTAAAACACAATGATAGCTCGGTTCCGGTTTTACTCGATCTTCCTCCCTATTTGCAAGCGCAAGTGTATCGTCATTTACAGCGAGAGCAACCCGAAATGCAATGGCAAAGCTGGGCGTCACTCAACACACAATCGGCTTGTGTGCTGTGGGTGAGTTATGAAGTGTTTCGCAAGCGTTTGCTAGCGCGTGAATTAGAAGTTGGGGGGAAGCGATGAATACATGTGGAGTAACGATCAAAGCCGTTGCGGCCAGAGTGCCGAATATTGCGGTTAAGAATTTTGATGATCAGTGGTTTAGTCAGATAAGCACGGAAGACCAACAGGCTTGGCAAGATAAGTGGGGAATAGAGCAACGATTTTTCACAGATAATGAACGTCACACGCCATTAGCGCTTGCTCATAGCGTCGCAGCAGAAGCGGTATCTTTAGCTCAGTTATCAGCTGAAGATATAGATATGTTTATTTGCGGTACGACCAATGTGGTGCAACTGGCAAAAAATGACGACTGTGGCTTGCCTGAAAAATTGCTCTATCCGCGAGTGAGTCAAGCGCTCAAACAAATGCTAGGTCTTGAAAAAGCCATTGAATTTGACATTCAAAATGAGTGCTCAACGATGATGGATGCCATGCAAATTGGTCATAATGCTATAAAAATGGGTCGTGCAAAGCATGTATTGCTGGTGGTATTTGAAACATCGAGTAACTCCCTCGATAGAACACATGCTAATGGCATGAACTTTGGTGATGGTTATGCCGCGATTGTTTTGAGTCGCCATGACGATCCGCGTTTAGGTATTCAATCTCAGGCGTACCAGAGTTTTTCTCAAAACTATGAACTGGCGACCGTAAATTGGGATAAAACCCCCAAAACAGCGACTGGATTGAGCTTTCATATGCATGATGGTGGCGCCAGTGAAATGGGCAAATTTGTGCCAAAAACGCTGCCTAAATTAGTGTTCAAGGCGCTGGAAAAGCAGGCATTACAAACCACCGATATTGACTTTTTTGTGTTCCATCAACCGGCACGAAAGCTGATTGATGCATGGTGCGCTTTTTTGAATATTCCCCCAGAAAAAACCATCAAAATCATGCAAGAGTATGGTTGTGCTGTATCAGCGGCGATGCCACTTGCTTTCAACTTGGCATTGCAGCAGCAAAAGATTGCAGCGAATAGCCAAATCATTATTGCCAGCCCTTCCGTTGGCTGGGGGTTTGGTGCACAAGTGTGGCAGCTGGGTGAGTTACCAAAGTACAGCGCGCAGATACACCAAAGCGAGATAGACAGCCAAGCAGCAACAAGGAATGAACAACGATGAACCCATCTTATATTTTAGGCACTGGTTTTTACTTACCAAGCAATCGTGTTGATAACCACATGATATCAAAAGTTATTAATACTTCTGACGAGTTTATTCGCAATCGAATAGGCGTTGAAACACGCTTTCACGCCAAGCCAGAGCAGGCGTGCAGCGATTTAATGTTAGAGGCTGCGAAAATGGCGCTTGAAAGCGCCAAAGTGAATATCGAAGACATCGACATGTTGATCGTCAATACGCTGAGTCCTGATGTACACGATCCAGCGCAAGCGTGCATTCTTGCTAGCAAGTTAGGGCTAGAGGAAGTGCCTGCATTTGATATTCGCGCCCAGTGTAGCGGGTTACTTTATGGCATTAATATCGCTAAAAACTTTATTACCGCCAATGATAAACGCTGCATCTTAGTCGTGGCAGGTGAATTATTGTCCAAACGCATGGATACCAGTGATGAAGGGCGAAATTTAGCGGTAATGCTAGGGGATGGTTGTGGTGCTGCGGTTGTGTCGGATCAGCCTCGCGATGGTAGCCAAATGACCGGCCAACTCCTCGATATCATGATCAATGGTGATGGACGACAATGGGAAAGCTTGGTCACACGTGTGCCAGGCAGTGCGCAGCAACAGTTTCACCGTGCCAATGATGGCCATGAAGGGCATAGCTTCATGCGTATGAACGGTCCTGATGTTTTCCAACATGGGGTAAGTAAATTTTGTGAAGTTGCCCAGCAGCTATTAGCGCGTAACAACCTGACTGTTGCGGACATCGATAAGTTTATTGTGCACCAGCCTAACTTACGCATGCTGGAAGAGATCCAAGCGCGTTTGGATATAGACCCACAAAAGATGCCAATCAATGTCACCAAATACGGGAACATGGCTTCGGCTTCAACGGCGGTCACGCTTGCCCAAAGTTGCCATGAAGGCGTAGTTAAATCTGCTGATCGGGTATTGATATTATCCTATGGTGCTGGTGCCACATGGGCCGGTGCATTGGTGCAATTTTAAGGGGTGGATGATGCAAGATAGTCAATTATTGTGGCAACAGCACATGGGTGAGCATGAGAGCGGCTTGCACCTACTTGGCACCATCGATGTGCCGATATTCTTGTTAAAAGTGTCCGATGGCTGGGCGTTGATAGAGGGCTCAGTTGAGCCGCTTGCTCCGCTTATTCTTAGGCAGTTAAAAAGTATCGTGTCGGATTTGGGCTTGATTAAACATTGGTTTATTACCCACTCTCATTATGATCATATTGGTGCTGTGCCATTACTGTTACCTTGGTTACCGAATGCCAAAGTTTATGCGTCGGCGCTGACTAAAAAAGCCTTAAGTAACCCTAAGGCCAATGCAGTCACGTACAAACTAACTCAAAGCTTGTACCGTATTATGCCTGAGGCAGAGCAAGCCGATGCTGAGCTTGAAAAACACAGAATGGCTTTGGCGGATATACCAGTAACGGTGCTTGAAGATGGCGACGAAGTTCATTTTGATGATGATCACAGCATGGTTGCATTGACCACCCCTGGCCATGCTAAATGCTTGCTGAGTTACTATGAGCCTAAATACAAACGTTTATACGTATCCGATACGTTGGGCGAAATGGTGTCACCCAATCAGTGGGAACCGCTGATTTTCCAAGATTACCCTGCATACCTTGCGTCGTTAGCTAAATTACAAGCTTTAGAGATTGAACAGCTGGTATTGGGCCATCACGGCGTGCTGTATGGGACGCTTGCACAAAGTGCGCCTAAACTCGCCGAGCAAGGGGTATATCGCTTTATAGAACAAGCGAAACAAGCTTTTGAAGAGTATGGGCAAAACGCGGAAAAAACGGCGCAATATATCTCAGAGCAAACACGCGAATCCACAGGCACATTTGTGTCTAAAAAACTTCACTACAACGGTACTTTGTTAATGCTGACACTGCTTGGCGTAGTACCTCAACCTGAATTAGCCGAATAAATAAGGACAATAGGCATGAGTAATAATCAAGCGCAAAAACTGATAGTGGTTACAGGGGCAAATAAAGGGCTAGGTTTCGAAACGGTGAAACAACTTGCCGAATTGGGGCATAAGGTGGTGTTAACAGCTAGAAATGTACAAGCTGGAGAGGCTGCGTGTCATTTACTTGCAGAGCAGGGCTTAGAAGCAGACTTTATACAATTGGATATCAGTGATTCGAATAGCATCAAAGCGTTCGCACAGACTTTGAACAATCGTTATCAACGTTTGGATGCATTGATCAACAATGCGGGTGTGTTTTTCGATTGGGAGTCGAGCGCGTCCAAGCTTGATCTTGATGAGTTGAACGACACACTCAAAACAAACTTATTTGGCACCATTGAGATTACGCAGCACTTGCTACCGCTGCTAGAGCAATCATCCTCTGCGAAAGTGATTAACGTTAGCAGTGACTTAGGCTCAGTCTCTTATGCGGCCGACTCAAATAACGAATATTACGGCGTAAATGGTACTGCGTATCGCATTTCAAAAGCGGCGCTGAACATGTACTCAGCACAGCTCGCTAAAGAGTATGCGCAATCGAATTTGGCGGTGAGTGTCGTATCACCAGGGTGGTGCCAAACGGATATGGGCACTGATGCAGCACCAAGAAGCGCAGAGCAAGGCGCTCGCAGTATTGTCAATGCCACTTTAGAGCCGACTAAAAACTACCATGGTCAATTTGTTTTAGACAACCAGCAGTTAGCCTGGTAAATCACATTATCACTAAGGAAAGAAAAAATGGCTAAACATGAAAATAGTCGTCATCAACGTATTGGTGAACGTTTCGAATCATTTGTCGCTAAGCACCCTATTTGGCAAAACCCGCTATTAGTTGCTTGTAATAACAACACATTAAGCCTAGAAGATTATGGCTTTGTGATTAGTCAGCACTTTTATTATTCGCGTGGTTTTACGCGTTTATTATCAGCGCTCATGATGCAGTGTGACAATGATTACTACCGTGCAGAGCTGTCTCATAACTTGTGGGAAGAAGCAGGTGAAGAAGATCAAGAAAACTGCCACTCTAATTTACTACGTCGCATGATCACCAATACCTTCTCTTTGGATAATCCAGATGCGACCGAATTTAGAGATTACACCGTCAACTACTTTAATGAGTGCTTAGACTACTTAAAAAATGGTGACTTGATCCGTGCCGCAGCATTTCTTGGTTGGGGTACAGAAGGCGTAGTACCTCGTATATACAGCCACTGGTTCAATGGCTTAACTGAGCTAGGCGTGCCAGCAGAAGAGCTACTTTATTTGAGCTTACATATGGAATGTGACGATGAACATTCCGAAGTGATCGAAGCAATTGCATTAGATGCCTGCAACGATGATACAGAGACACACTGGTTGGCAATAGAAGAAGCGATTGATCACTCACTTACTTTACGTGATCGTTATTTTACAAAGCTTTATGAAGAGCTTGAAGCGCGCCAGTTGAACCAGTTGATAAAACAGGTAACGGATGAAAAGCCTTACGCAGCGCTTGCACAGGTGAATGATTTTCACGCTAGCGTAACGAATAAACAAGGCGTACCGCTGTACAAAAATAGTGCAGATGATCAAAGTGTTAGTTTTGAAGTGACGCGCTTCAAAGTGGCTAGTGAAGTGATCGACCCGCGTTTATTAGAGATCCCCGTAGGTAAACGCAATGAAAAACATCGCCATGCCCATGAGTCGGTTTTTTATGTGTTAAGTGGTTCGGGCATCGTGCATGTGGGTGAGCAAGAGATCAAGGTTTCTGCGGGAGACTTGGCCTATGTACCGCGTTGGTATGATCACTATACGCAAAACACTGGCGATACACCGCTTAAAGTACTCGCTCTCACCGATTATGGCTTTACTCGCTGTTTTGCGAAAAATACCGAACGTAGTTATCGCCAGCAGCCAGATAACGTTGCAGTATAAAGCTGTATTAACTTCGTTAATACCTTAAAGCCATGTACATTTACATGGCTTTTTTATTGTCGGCTTATCCGAGTCAATAGGGTATCAATATGTCTGGGTTTAAGTGGCATAAAAAATCGACAGCCGAAGCCGTCGATTTTAAAAGGGATAGAGAATGTCTTTTAAAGTCGTTTCGGGGGCTTTTCACCGCGATATATCACTTCATCTTCATCGTTTAAAACAACCCAGTACGGCAAACTTGTGATCTGATATTTTTGGAACAGCTGATTATGCTCATCCAATATGACAGGATGGTTCAGTGCAAAGCGTTGTTGGTACGATGTCACGTCCTGAAGAGAAATGTAAAATGGCTTGATGATGGTTTTGACTGGCAGCTGATTTAAGTTTACCAAACGATTATTAGCTTTGATTTTTTGCTCGCATTTAGGCAGATGTTGAAAAGGACACAAGGCATCGCTAAAAAATAGTACTTGAGCGTTGTTCTCAGGACCAAAGCGATGGCGGTTGCCACTCATATCTTTGAGTGTCACAGTTGCTTCTTGTTGTCCTTCATGCAGTATATTTTCATGACTTATGGTCTCACTGGATACGGATTTATCACCCAGAAAGTTAATTGCTGTTACTTCTCCGTCATTGAGCAATACTTGAGATGGGGTTTGCCATACACCCAGCTCTAAGGCGAGCTTTTGACTCTTGTCGATTTTTAGCCCTGAAAACTGTGGATGCGCAATTAAAAAGCTGCTGAGTACATTGCTATCAACATTAATATCCGGCTGCAAAAAAATACGCGTAACACCTTCTTGCTTGGCTGGCAAAGCGGTGGGGGTATAGTATTCGTCCCATAGATTAATAAAAATAACCTCTACCTTGCCGTGTTTTAAAGGGTTTAACGCCGTTTCTTTTTTCAGCATTTGAAAAGCGCCACCTTGCTTTGGAATATTAACGGCAAGGCTTGGCTCACTGACGGCCAATAGCGAAAGTAGACTGACCAGAATGTGTCTTTTTTTCATCAGATGCTCCTTATTTTAGTGCGCTAAGACGCTGTTTTAGTTCATCAGTTAACAGTGCACTGCGAAATACTTCCTTGCCTTGCGAGTTAAGCAAAATGTGTGTTGGGGTACCTGTCACATGGAATTTTTTTACCAATTCTCCATGTTCGTCGAAAATCGTGGGCATAGTGTATTCATGCTTGTCCAAAAAGCGCTTAACAAGCCCTACATTTTGGTTAAAGCCAATATTGACTGAAATGACCTCTAAAGTATCTTTGGTGTGTTCATAGGTCTCTTGTAGGTGTGGCATTTCCTCCAAACAATAGCTGCACCAAGTGGCCCAAAACTTTAGGTAGATTGGCGCATTGCCTGTAGGCAGTGTTTGACCAGAAATCGCGGTTGCTTTAAAAGGGGGAGCAACTGACTCCACTGCTTGATTAGAAAAGCTTGCAACAGCGAGCGCAGCAGCGCTCAGAGAGGTTAGATATTTCATTGTTGATCCTTATAAATATAAAAGTTGTCCGGCACGCAACAGGTAATATTCACTCATAATGAGGAATAGCAAAAACAGGCTCCATTGAATGGTATTAAGCCATTTCCCTGACTTTGGCAGTTTGCTGATAAACCCGCTAAATACCCCAGCAAAAAATAGAAGTAAGCACATACCAACTGAAAACATGAAGAGAATTGATACGCCCCAAGATAGGCTCTGTTTTTCAGCGACGAAAAGTAGTATTGCGGCCAACACCGGTGAACTGCATGGTGCAGCCACGAAGCCACTGGCGATGCCCATCAAAAATGCCGATTTTGAGTTGGTGTGAAAGCTTTGCTGCGTAATAAATGCAGGTAGTGGAAGCCAGCCTTTGAGTATGAAAGCAAACAGCAGTAATAGATTGGCAAAGGCAATTTGCACAATGGGATTGCTTGCCACCGTGCCAAAGAATTGCCCTGTCATGGCCGCTGTGGCACCGAGCAAGGTATAAACTGCTGCTACGCCTAAGCAGTAAAGCAGTGCTCTTAAGGCAATAGGTGAGCCGCTTTCTTGTTGCCCTAAAGTTGCAACAGTGATCGGGATAATTGGATAGATGCAAGGAGACAGACTGGTCAGTATGCCCATCAATAGTGCGACGCCAAGCCAATACAGACTGGGCGTGTCTTGCTGTAATAAATCAATAAAAAAGGATTCTGACATGTGCTTTAACTTTGCTGCGTCGGTGAATGTTTCGCTTCAAAGTTAATTGATATGCCAGAGATTGGTATCAATAACGCCTTAAATCTATATAAAATAAATATAAATATTTAAATCATTAAGTTATTAGACTTTAGTTGATAAGAATTTTGTCTGAATTAGGCATATTTTTTAACAGAGTTTGGTTGTTGCGAACAAAAGAGATGTGATTGTTTGGATTGTGTGTGAAGTGAGTAGGCCGGAACATTGATTAACAAGGTGGATGCCTTGACTTGAGGCAGTAACAAGACAAAAAAAAACGCCCACAGAACAGTGAGCGTTTTATCTTGAGTAATACGAGGTGGATGTTATCTCACCTTTAACCCTTTTTTCTCCATACCACGGTAGATGACAAGCATCTGAGCAATGGTGATCAAGTTAGAGACTAACCAGTAAAGTACCAAACCTGAAGGGAATGGGAAAATCACGAAGAAGAAAGTAAACACCAGTGGCATGTACGTCATCATTTTTTGCTGCATTGGGTCTGTAACCGTCATTGGTTGCAACTTTTGCGTTAAGAACATACTTGCACCAAATAGCAGTGGTAAGATGTAGTATGGGTCTTTTGATGATAGATCAGTTAACCACAGCGCGAACTCTGCATGACGTAACTCGGTTGACTCTAAGAAAACGTAGAATAGCGCTAAGAAAATAGGCATCTGTAGTAATAAAGGTAGACAGCCACCCATAGGGTTTACTTTTTCTTTGCGGTAAAGTTCCATGGTTGCCTGACCGAATTTTTGACGGTCATCACCATAACGCTCTTTTAGAGCCTGCATTTTTGGCTGAAGCATGCGCATTTTAGCCATTGAAGTATACTGCGCTTTAGTGAGTGGGTAGAGAGCAGTTTTAACTATGATAGTGATTGCAATAATGGCTATACCCCAGTTACCGACGACACCATAAATTAGCTTCAATAATACAAATAATGGCTTAGAGATAAACCACAACCAACCATAGTCGACAGTTAGATGAAGGTCTGGTTGAATGGCTTCAAGTGCATCGCCATCTTTAGGACCCATATAGTAGGTTGAGCTAAGTACTGCTGTGCTGTTCGCTGCAATGTTAACTGGCTCATTTTTAACACCCACGATACCTTGTCCATTGCGCAATGATGTATAAATTGTGCTATTGACGTTTTGGTCCGGTACCCAAGCACTCACGAAATAGTGTTGGATAAAGGCGATATAACCACCTTGGGTATTCTTATTCAGATTCGCTTCGGCCATATCGTCAAAGCTGTACTTTTCATATGGATCTTCACTCGTACCATAAGCAGCACCTAAATAGGTTTGGTCAACCATGCTGCCTTTGCCTTGAGCAGTACGTTTAACTTGTGTATACAACTGCACTTGGATTGGGTCGGCGCTTGTATTGTTTACATTGTACTCAAGGCTTACATCGTATTTGCCCGCTTTGAATACAAAGGTTTTAGTAAAGGTAACACCTTTGTTATCAACGTAGGTAAGTGGCACACGTAATTCGTCACCACTTAACGTGTAAGCCTGTTGCGATGTTTGATAAACAGGGCGACCATCACGAGAAGCGTCAGGGCCATTTAAGCCAATCAAGCCACTTTGTGAGATATATTGCTTGTTTTCAAACTCGCCTAGCAGCAGGTAAGGCTCTTCACTGCCATGTGTTTCAGCATGTTGAAGTAATTTTGCTTCAACAATATCACCACCTTTAGTATCAATCTTCACCGCAAACAAATCTGTAGTAACAGAAATCGTAGAGCGGATTGCTTTAGTTGCGGCAACAGGTACATCCCCTTGGCTTGAGGCCGGGATATCATTTTGTGCTGGGGTTGACGTAGGGGTGGTCACTTGTGTGGTGGCACTGGTATCAGTTAGTGGCTTGTTGTAAGTATTGTTCCATTCTTGAAACAATAAAAACGATACAAGCATTAAACCGATAAATAAAAACGTGCGTTGTGATTCCATAACAGCTCTTATTTCTCGTGTTGGTGTTTAACTTGGGTTGATTTAGCAGGCACGGGATCATCCCCACCTGCGCTTAAAGGGTGACATTTTAATATGCGTTTTAAAGACAACCAACTCCCTTTTAGCAATCCGTGGCAATTTATCGCCTCAATTGCATAATGAGAGCAAGTTGGATTAAAACGACAATGGGGCCCAAGCATTGGGCTGATAAAGCGTTGATAGCCTTTGATCACAGTAATTAATACTGCTTTTGGTAACGCATTTAAATGTCTATACCAAGGCTGAAACGCTTTATTGGTCATTGTCACACAAACTATGTTCAAAAGGTGAGCTAAAGATACCTTAAATCAGGTGCTAAAGCTATGAGCGGGGCTTATTATCGCGCTTTTGCTCAGCCTTTGGTGGAGACTTTTTTGGCTTAGCTTGATTGTTCGTACGCTTTTTAAACGGCTTAGGTTTTGGCGCACCTGGCTTACAGCGCTCGTTAATTTTTCGCCATAATTTATCGAGTTGCTTAGTGAGCTCTTCATTACTTTGCTGCGCGATGCCATCTTTAACCATTAACACAATATCAATGTTATCGAGTTTATGTTGATTCAAGCGGAAACTTTCGCGAGCGAGTCGCTTGATACGATTACGTTGGCAGGCTAACTTACAGCGCTTTTTGGCCACAGTTAAACCGAGACGCGGTTGTCCAACATTATTAGGCTTTGCAAGTAAAGTAAAAAAGGGGGTTGCTGCGCGAGCAGGCTCTTGAAATATTCGGGAGTAATGCGAGGGAGTTAACAGACGTAACTCCCTGCCAAAGCTAAAGCTTTCCACTAAGTATTAAGCAGAAAGTACTTTACGGCCTTTAGCACGACGACGTGCTAGTACTTTACGGCCATTTGCAGTTGCCATGCGAGCACGGAAACCGTGAGTACGTTTGCGCTTTAATACGCTAGGTTGAAAAGTTCTTTTCATAACAATTCCATCCGATCGGTTAAGTTTAAAACATCCTATGCAGGTCGCGATCCTGGCACAGGTGCCATTGCGAGCGCGAGATAGTAATGCCGACAGGCCCTAAAGTCAATCATAATCTTACTTTACTGGTGGTTTTTTGCGCCACCGGCCAAAATCAGCCTGCCAGTTAGGGTTGGTACTATTATATAGCAAGATCTTTCGAACAACCTAGCAGATCGAAAACGATCTGATCTGATTGAAGTTTTCCACAGGGATTGGGTGAAATATGGCAAAAAGCTTTGGAAAACTAAAATAGATCTTAAAATAAGGATGAGATCTTATAGCTTTTTTGCTATGATCTTACTCTTGGATCTAAAATAAAAGTTGTTGAGAAACAGTGGTTTGAAATTTTTTATCAACAAGATCCTCATTTTTAAAAAAGTCAATATTGAAGTTGTGGATAAGATCACTTCATAATACTCGGCTTCCACGAATAATTTTATGATAATAAACGAAAATTCCCGCCTCTTTTTTCACCTTATTCGGTGACCGGGAATATTAACTGCTTTTGGAGTTCAGTGTGTATCTGTCGGTTTGGCAAAGTTGTTTATATGTATTGCAGGATGAATTGCCATCTCAGCAATTTAGCATGTGGGTTAGACCCCTTCAGGCAGAAAGTACCGAAGATACCTTAACTATTTACGCGCCTAATAGGTTTGTATTGGATTGGGTGAGAGAAAAATACCTAAACCGCATTAATGAGTTACTCATTGAGATTTGTGGAGATGAAGCGCCCGAGCTTCGTTTTGACGTGGGTAGCAAGCCAATACTTGGTAATGCCGCGGCAACGGTTGCGGATAAACCGACTACAGCTGCGACACCTGCTAACGAAACAAGCAGTCCATCTAAAGCCAGTGCGGTGTCGGAAAAAGTCGAACCCGCGCCAAAATCAGCTTATAAACCAAACATCAAAGAAAACTATACCTTTGATAACTTTGTTGAGGGTAAATCAAACCAGCTTGCAAAAGCGGCTGCAACGCAAGTTGCAGATAATCCGGGTTCAGCGTTTAACCCTGTGTTTATTTATGGTGGAACCGGCTTAGGTAAAACGCATTTATTACATGCAGTAGGCAATGGCATTTTAGATAAAAAACCAGATGCAAAAATTGTTTATATGCACTCAGAGCGTTTTGTTCAAGATATGGTTAAAGCGTTGCAAAATAATGCGATTGAGGAATTCAAACGCTACTATCGTAGTGTCGATGCTTTGATGATTGATGATATTCAATTTTTTGCTAATAAAGAGCGTTCACAAGAAGAGTTTTTCCATACCTTTAATGCTTTGCTTGAAGGTAATCAGCAAATCATTCTAACGTCTGATCGTTACCCAAAAGAAATTGAAGGTGTTGAAGACAGATTGAAATCTCGTTTTGGTTGGGGTTTAACCATCGCCATCGAACCGCCTGAGCTTGAGACTCGTGTCGCAATATTAATGAAGAAAGCGCAGCAAAGTAATATTACTTTGCCTCATGAAGTGGCGTTTTTTATTGCTAAGAAATTGCGTTCGAATGTGCGTGAGTTAGAGGGAGCGTTGAACCGCGTTATCGCAAATGCAAATTTCACCGGGCGGCCTATTTCTATCGATTTTGTAAAAGAAGCGTTGCGCGATTTGTTGGCGCTACAAGATAAACTCGTAACCATCGACAATATTCAGCGTACGGTGGCTGAATATTATCGTATTCGTGTATCTGATTTATTATCAAAACGTCGCAGCCGCTCAGTGGCTAGACCTCGACAAGTTGCGATGGCGTTATCAAAAGAATTAACAAACCATAGCTTGCCAGAAATTGGCGACGCGTTTGGTGGCAGGGACCACACTACGGTTCTTCATGCATGTCGTAAAGTGAAGGCACTTCGTGATGAGTCTCATGAAGTAAAAGAAGATTACCAAAACCTGATCAGAACATTGTCATCTTAAGGGCTGTTTAAGTTATGCAAATTACGATTTCCAGAGAGCAATTTTTGAAGCCATTAATGCAGGTGTCGGGAGCGATTGAGCGCAAACACACGTTGCCGATCCTTTCTAATGTATTGTTGGAAATAAAAGATGGTACTTTGGCTATGACAGGTACTGACCTTGAAATTGAACTCGTTGCTACAGTTGAGTTGGATGCACCATCAGCTGATGCGAAAATTACATTGCCAGCAAAAAAGCTGCTCGATATTTGTAAAAGCTTACCCGATAGCAGTGAGTTAAAGTTAGCGAGCCAAGAACACCAACTGCTGCTGACAAGTGGCAAAAGTCGCTTTTCTCTTACCACGCTAGCAGCGGAAGATTTCCCTAACCTCGAACAATGGGATGGTGAAGTTGAGTTTCAATGTACACGTTTGGAGTTGAGAAAGTTGCTTGAGAGCACGCATTTTTCGATGGCAAACCAAGATGTACGTTATTACTTGAATGGTATGTCTTTTGAAGTTGATAACAACGAAATCAAAACGGTTGCTACTGATGGACATCGTTTAGCCATTGCGCAAAAAACATTAAGCAGCTCTGTAAACACTCAGCGTCAATTGATCATTCCTAGAAAAGGGGTGCAAGAAATCATGCGCTTGATGCCAGCGGATGATGAGCTCATCACCATTCAGTTCGGCGCCAATCATGTACGTTTGATTGATTCTGAATTTATTTTTACCAGTAAGTTGGTTGATGGTCGTTTCCCGGATTATCGACGTGTGTTGCCAAGAGGTGGCGACAAGTTGGTTCATGCTAATCGCGAGTGGTTACGTAGCGCGTTCCAACGAGTTTCAATTCTATCTAATGAAAAGTTTCGTGGCGTACGTTTGAACTTGTCTAATGGCATTTTGAAAATTAGTGCGAATAACCCAGAGCAAGAGCAAGCGGAAGAAGTGGTTGAAGTGGGCTATCAGGGAGACGATTTAGAAATCGGCTTTAATGTGTCTTATGTACTCGATGTATTGAACACCCTAAAAACAGAAGATGTGCAGTTTACTTTGCTCGACTCAAATAGCAGTGCGCTTATTGAGGGTGTTGGGGACGAAGAAGCCACTTATGTTGTGATGCCAATGCGTCTGTAGTTTATGAGTTTGACCCATTTAAGCCTCGGTGATTTTAGAAACATCGAGGCATTATCGTTTCAGCCCAGTCCAGATATTAATATTATATACGGGGCCAATGGTAGCGGTAAAACGTCACTACTCGAAGCGATTTATTTTCTTTCTCACGGCAAGTCTTTTCGTACTAACAAACATAAAATCCTTATTCGCCACGAACGAACACGTTGTGTCGTTCACGCCAAAAAACAAATACATAACTTGTCTATACCGGTCGGTATTAGTAAAGATACGCAGGGTGAAACTAAGCTCAAGATCCAAGGCCAAGCAAGCCGAAAAATGTCTGAACTTGCTCAGTTAATTCCCGTTCAAGTGATCACCCCTGAGAGCTACGAATTGTTTTTTGGTGGGCCAAAAGAGCGACGAAAATTTTTAGATTTGGGCGTGTTCCACGTGGAACATGCTTTTTTTGATGCGTGGCGTAGCTTTAATAAAGTATTGAAACAACGCAACGCTTTACTCAAATCTCGGCCTTCAAATTACACGGAACAGGTGCAATTTTGGGACAAAGAATTTGTACGTCTAGCGGAACAAATAAATAATTACAGAAAAGCTTATATAAGTAGGTTTGAGGCGCTATTTTTTGATAAAATAGTATGTCAAATACCCATATTTTCTGAGCTAGAAATACGCTATGATGCTGGGTGGAAAGATTGCCTGGCAACGCAGTTAAAGCAGCAATTTGAGCGGGATACAAAGCTTGGCTATACAAGTAAGGGTCCCCATAAAGCTGACTTTAGCTTTTATGTTCAAGGCCATGGCGTAGAGAATATATTATCTCGTGGCCAACTCAAGCTACTTTTGTATGCACTCAAAGTGGCGCAGAATAGTTTGATTGAGTCAGAGACAGATAAGCAGTCAATACTGCTTATAGATGATTTACCTTCAGAATTAGGTGAAGAGACAATGCAGAACGTATCTGCCTTGTTAGCACAATGTCAGTCGCAACTGTTCATTACGGCGATCACCTCTGAAAGTATTTCTGCTGTGGTGGAATCCATGCAAAGAGCATGTAGTATGTTCCACGTGAAACATGGCAGCTTAATAACAAAATAATTGGAAGAAACCATGTCTGAAAATTACGATTCGTCCAGTATTAAAGTACTGAAAGGATTGGATGCGGTAAGAAAGCGTCCAGGAATGTATATAGGGGATACTGATGATGGGACTGGTCTACATCATATGGTATTCGAGGTTGTAGATAACTCAATCGACGAAGCGCTGGCGGGTCACTGTGACGATATATATGTGACCATCCATACCGATGGCTCTGTCTCAGTACGAGATAATGGCCGTGGTATTCCTACTTCTATACACGAAGAAGAAGGTGTATCAGCCGCGGAAGTTATCATGACTGTTCTACATGCGGGTGGTAAGTTTGATGACAACTCATATAAAGTCTCTGGTGGTCTACACGGTGTAGGTGTTTCTGTTGTAAACGCACTTTCTGAAAAACTACAATTAACAATTCGCCGTGAAGGCAAAGTGCATCAGCAAAAATATACCATGGGTGTACCAGATGCTCCGTTGGCAGAGATTGGAGAATCGGATACAACCGGCACCGAGTTACGCTTTTGGCCTAGTAGCGAAACGTTCTCAGACACCAACTTTCACTATGATATTTTAGCAAAACGCCTGCGCGAGCTTTCATTCCTTAATTCAGGTGTGAGTATCATTTTATCTGATGAACGAGAAGAGAATAAGAAAGATCACTTCAAATATGAAGGTGGTATTCAAGCATTTGTTGAGTACTTGAATCGTAAGAAAACACCTGTTCATCAAAGTGTTTTCCACTTCACATCTGAGCGTGAAGATGGCATCAGCGTTGAAGTTTCAATGCAGTGGAATGATGGTTTCCAAGAAAACATTTATTGTTTTACAAACAATATTCCACAACGCGATGGTGGTACACACTTAGCTGGTTTCCGAGCTGCTTTAACACGTACGTTGAACAATTACATGGAAAAAGAGGGCTTTAATAAAAAAGCCAAAACAACCAGTAATGCAACGGGCGATGATGCGCGTGAAGGGTTAACAGCGGTTGTTAGCGTAAAAGTGCCTGACCCTAAGTTCTCATCTCAAACTAAAGACAAACTCGTATCTAGCGAAGTGAAGTCTGCAGTAGAACAGGCAATGGCTGAAAAGCTAAGTGAGTTCTTATTAGAACATCCAACCGATGCCAAGACCGTTGTAAGTAAGATTATTGACGCAGCACGTGCTCGAGAAGCTGCACGTAAAGCCCGAGAAATGACACGCCGTAAAGGCGCGATGGATTTAGCTGGCTTACCTGGTAAATTGGCTGATTGCCAAGAGCGAGATCCCGCGCTTTCAGAACTATATATAGTGGAGGGTGACTCTGCGGGTGGTTCTGCAAAGCAGGGGCGTAACCGTAAGAACCAAGCGATTTTGCCACTTAAAGGTAAAATTCTAAACGTAGAAAAAGCACGCTTTGACAAAATGTTGTCTTCACAAGAAGTCGCAACATTAATCACTGCGCTAGGTTGTGGCATTGGCCGTGATGAATATGACCCAGAGAAACTGCGTTATCACCGAATCATCATCATGACCGATGCTGACGTCGATGGTTCTCACATTCGTACGTTGTTGTTGACTTTCTTCTACCGTCAAATGCCGGAAATCATTGAGCGCGGTTACGTGTATATTGCACAGCCACCGCTTTACAAAGTGAAGAAAGGCAAGCAAGAACAGTACATCAAAGATGATGCCGCTTTAACGGTTTACTTAACGTCACTTGCTCTGAATGGTGCAGCGCTTTACCCAAGCGAAGGTGCAACGCCGGTAGAAGGTCAGGATTTAGAAAATATCGTTAATGATTACCAAAGTACGGTTAAAATTATCGAGCGACTCAATCGTAAATTCCCTGCGTCTGTAACCAACCGCCTTATCTATCAATCAGAACTAGCTGAAGCGGATTTAGCTGATCAAGCGAAGGTAACGGCTTGGACAGAAGCGCTCGTGAAAGACCTTATTGACTGTGATGAAGATGCCACTATTTTTAGCTCTGAAGTAAGCTATGACGATGAACGTCATATGTATTACCCAGTTGTGAAAATTCGTCAGCACGGTGTTGATAAGGCTTATACACTTGACTATAACTTTATCACTTCTAAAGACTATGTACGTATTGCACATACAGGTAAGCAGATCAGCACGCTGATCCAAGAGGGTGGATATATTCAGCGTGGCGAGAAGACGCAACCAGTTGAGAGTTTCGTGGAAGCATTAGATTGGCTGATTGGTGAATCTAAGCGCGGCTTGTATACACAACGCTATAAAGGACTCGGTGAGATGAATCCAGACCAACTCTGGGAAACAACCATGGATCCAACTGCACGCCGCATGTTACGTGTGACCATTGAAGATGCAATTGCAGCTGACCAATTGTTTGCAACGCTTATGGGTGACCAAGTTGAACCTCGCCGTGAGTTCATCGAAACAAACGCATTACGAGTTGTAAACTTAGACGTTTAACAATTTATACAATGCCGAAAAAAAGCAGCCAAATGGCTGCTTTTTTGCATTTTAACGCTTAAAACGTGACCCTGCACGCGGTATACTGAGCGTAATTTTCAATCATCAAACCTTGGCTGTCACAACTAAATAAGGCATGCTTCAAGGCTAATACGATCCTAATTATAAATAAGCCAACTATGCAAAAATATGACGTTAAAACCTTTCAAGGGTTGATCCTGGCTTTACAGGACTACTGGGCCCAACAGGGTTGTGTAATCGCACAGCCACTTGATATGGAAGTTGGTGCGGGTACATTCCACCCGTTGACTTTCCTTAAGTCGATTGGCCCAGAGCCAATGTCGAGCGCCTATGTGCAACCATGTCGTCGTCCTACTGACGGCCGCTACGGCGAAAACCCTAACCGTTTACAACACTACTACCAGTTCCAAGTGGTACTTAAGCCATCGCCTGACAATATTCAGGAACTTTACCTAGGCTCTCTTGCTGCGATGGGGATTGATACACTGACGCACGAAGTACGTTTTGTAGAAGACAACTGGGAATCACCTACGTTAGGTGCCTGGGGACTTGGTTGGGAAGTATGGCTTAATGGTATGGAGGTGACTCAGTTTACCTACTTCCAGCAGGTGGGTGGCTTAGAATGCTCACCAGTTACCGGTGAAATTACTTATGGTTTAGAACGTTTAGCCATGTATATACAAGGTGTAGATAGTATTTACGACCTTGTATGGACTGATGGTCCGATGGGTAAAGTCACATACGGGGATGTATTCCATCAAAACGAAGTTGAGCAATCGACTTATAACTTTGAACATGCTGATGTCGACGCGTTATTTGCGCAGTTTGATCAGTGCGAAAAAGAAAGTGAAAAGCTGATTGAAGCTGGCTTACCTTTACCGGCCTATGAGCAAGTTATGAAAGCGTCTCATGCATTTAATTTGTTAGATGCGCGCCATGCGATCTCTGTAACCGAACGTCAGCGTTATATTTTACGCGTACGTGCGTTATCAAAAGCGTGTGCACAGGCTTATTATGATGCGCGTGAAGCGCTTGGTTTCCCGCTTTGTAAGGATTAAGCATGTTGACTGACAATCTATTAGTAGAAATTGGTACTGAAGAGTTACCACCAAAAGCACTGCGTAAACTTGCAGAAGCGTTTTGTGAAAATATGGCAGCAGAGTTAGCTGCGCTAGAATTAGGTTATCAAGCTATTGACTGGTATGCCTCGCCACGTCGTCTTGGTTTAAAAGTGGCTGCACTAGAAACGCAACAACAAGACAAAGTTGTAGAAAAGCGTGGACCTGCGACTAAGGCCGCATTTGATGCTGATGGTAATCCAACTAAAGCAGCGCAAGGTTGGGCTCGTGGCTGCGGTATTGAAGTGAGCGAAGCGCAAACTTTAGAAACCGATAAAGGTGCATGGCTGATGCACCGTGCGACCGTGAAAGGTCAACAAACGGTTGAGCTGTTAGCAGGTGCAATCAACAAAGCGCTAGCAAAATTACCGATTCCTAAGCCTATGCGCTGGGGGGCACACAAAACACAATTTATTCGTCCGGTTCACACTGTGACGGCTTTATTAGGTTGTACTCAAGTACAAGGTGAAGTACTGGGCAAGCAGATCAGTAATGAGCTTCAAGGTCATCGTTTCCATCATCCAGAACGTGTGACAGTACAACATGCGGACGAAGTATTTGACGTGCTTAAAAGCGCGTACGTTGTAGCTGATTACCAAACTCGTAAAGAAATGATCCGTAAGCAAATTGAAGCGGCGGCTTCAGCGGTTAATGCTAAAGTAGCGATGGATGAAGACTTGCTTGAAGAAGTCACCTCATTGGTAGAGTGGCCAGTGACGCTTACGGCATCGTTCGAAGAAGCGTTTTTGGCAGTCCCTGCAGAAGCGCTGATCTACACGATGAAGGATGACCAAAAATACTTCCCGTTACTGGATAATGACGGCAAGCTAATTAATAAGTTCTTGTTTGTGTCGAACATTGAAAGTAAAGATCCAAGCGTGGTGATCTCAGGCAACGAGAAAGTGGTTCGTCCGCGTTTAGCTGATGCACAGTTCTTCTTTGAAACCGATAAGAAGAAAACGCTAGAAAGCCGCTTAGCGTCACTAGATACTGTATTATTCCAAAAGCAATTAGGTACGCTGAAAGATAAGTCTGAGCGTATTTCTGCGTTAGCTGGCTATATTGCTGAGCAAGTAGGTGCGGATAAAGCACTGGCTGAGCGTGCGGGTTTGCTCAGTAAAACAGACTTAATGACCGAAATGGTCATGGAGTTCACCGATGTACAGGGTGTAATGGGCATGCATTACGCGCGTATCGATGGAGAAGCAGAAGAAGTAGCATTGGCACAAAACGAGCAATATATGCCACGTTTTGCAGGCGATGATTTACCGTCAAACCCCATCAGCTATGCCGTTGCGCTAGCTGATAAGTTTGATACATTGGTGGGTATTTTTGGCATTGGCCAAGCGCCAAAAGGCGATAAAGACCCATTTGCTTTACGTCGTGCTGCAATTGGTGCGCTACGTATTATGGTGGAAAAAGAGCTCGCGCTTGATATCAACGATGTGGTTGCTAAAGCACAAGCCTTATTCGGTGATAAATTAAGTAATGATAATGTTGCTGAAGATGTTCTTGAGTTTATGCTGGGTCGATTCCGAGCATGGTATCAAGATGAAGGGATCAGCGTTGATGTGATTCAAGCTGTACTTGCCCGTCGTCCAAGCGCGCCGGTTGATTTTGACCGTCGTGTTAAAGCAGTGAGCCATTTCCGCACATTGACTGAGGCAGACGCATTAGCGGCGGCAAACAAGCGCGTAAATAACATTTTAGCTAAGAACAATGTTACCAGCGATGCCAAGGTAAATGACGCGCTATTAGCTGAAGCCGCAGAAAAAGTACTTGCAGAGCAAGTTGCGGCATTGTCAGCAGAGCTTGCGCCAATTTATGAGCAAGGTGATTATCAGCAAGCATTAACGCGTCTAGCAAGCCTACGTGAAGCAGTTGATAACTTCTTTGATAACGTGATGGTGATGGCAGATGATGAAGCAGTGAAGCAAAATCGTTTAGCCCTACTTAGCCAACTAAGCCGCTTATTCTTAAATACAGCCGATATTTCTGTATTACAGAACTAGTAGCGAGTGATTGTTAAAAGCCAGCAAACGTGCTGGCTTTTTTATTTTCAGCCAAAATGAAGTGTTTATAAAGTAAGCAAGTGTTCACTTAAAGAGTTTAAAATGAAAGAATTTATGGGTGCACAAATGAAGAAAATCGCAACTTTAACCATGGTTTTGCTGTTGTCTGCGTGCTCAAGCCAAGTGCAATTAAGTCATGAAAATGGGCAATTGGCCATCGTTAATACGTTAGATAGAGCGATGTTTCTACGCGGTGATTTTACACTATGGGATGCTGAGCCTCATTATCTGATAAAAGAAGCTCAGCCTGGGGTTTATACCGTTAAGGCAAAGTTTATGACGCCCGGTAAGGTGTATGAATTTAAATTGGCGGATGCTGATTGGAGTCAAGGTTACAACTGCGGTTACAAGGTGCAGGGCTCATTGGTATTGAATAAACCGGCTTTGGCTGATTGCAATACCGTGTACAACTATTTCAGTTTTGTGCCAGACAAAAAGGGCTGGTATACCATTACTTTTAATTACACTGATAGCAGTACACCAACCGTAATGATCAGTCGTGGTTAGTTAAGCTAAGGCCTAGAGGCCTTTTTTTACCACATATCTAAAAGGTACTTGCTCAATATCTTGGGCAACTAACGTGTGATCCATAAATTCACAGAAGCTGGGAATGTCTCGCGTTGTTGACGGGTCATCAGCCAGAATCAGCAAGGTTTCGCCATCATCCATTTTGCGCACCATACCACGGATCATCATCACTGGTTCTGGGCAGCGAAGTCCCACAGCATCAAGAGTATGATCGGGATTCGAAAATGGCATAGGCTAACTCACTTACATCTAGCTAAAATTATTGGGGTGCTATTTTAACCATAGAAAAGTGACAAATAAACTAAACAGTGCAATATGGCAAGAAAAAAGGCAAAGTAAAAACGTTACTTTGCCTTTGTCACCAAGTTGAATTGAAATAGCCAAGCTGACAACTTACTTGGCTCAGGGATGATTAATTATCGACTCGTTCGAATATCGTCGCGATACCTTGCCCCAATCCGATACACATTGTTGCTAAGCCATATTTAGCGTTTTTATCTTCCATAATGTGGATCAAAGATGTGCTGATACGTGAGCCTGAACAACCTAGTGGGTGACCTAATGCTATGGCACCACCATTTAGGTTTACTTTTTCGTCAGCGACTTCAAGTAGCCCTAGGTCTTTAAGTACAGGCAGTGACTGTGCGGCAAATGCCTCATTAAGCTCTGCTACATCGATATCGTTAATTGTGATACCTGCTTGCTGTAGCGCTTTTTTACTTGCTGGAACCGGACCGTAGCCCATGATAGATGGATCGCAGCCAGCAACGGCCATTGACTTAATACGAGCGCGAATAGGTAAACCAAGCTCTTTGGCTTTACTTTCACTCATGACCAACATGGCAGAAGCGCCATCAGACAACGCTGAAGAGGTACCTGCGGTCACAGTACCCGATGCAGGGTTAAATACTGGGCGCAACTGGCTTAAGCCTTCAACTGTTGTTTCTGGACGAATTACTTCATCGTGCTCTACCAATACCGGTACACCATCATCGTCATGGCCTTCCATCGGTAAGATTTCACGTGAAAAACGGCCTTCGACAGTCGCTGCATGAGCACGTTGGTGTGAACGATAAGCGAATTGGTCTTGTTGCTCACGGCTAATACCATGGATAGTCGCTAGGTATTCTGCGGTCAAGCCCATCGAACCTGAAGCTTGTGCAATTGATGTGGATAGGCCTGGGTGGAAGTCGACACCATGGGTCATTGGTACATGACCCATATGCTCAACACCACCGATCAAGTACGTATCACCGGCACCGGTCATTATAGCGCGCGCAGCATCATGAAGTGCTTGCATTGATGAGCCACATAAACGGTTTACGGTTACAGCTGGTACTGTATGAGGAATACCTGCAAGGAGTGCGGCGTTACGCGCAACGTTAAATCCTTGCTCTAAGGTTTGCTGGACACAGCCCCAATAAATGTCGTCGATAGACGCAGGATCTACACTTGGGTTGCGCTCTAAAATACCTTTCATCAAGTGTGCGCTTAAGTCTTCAGCGCGGCGATGTTTGAATACGCCATTCTTTGAGCGGCCCATTGGGGTGCGAAGACAATCGACGATTACAGCTTGTTGCATAGTTGACATGTTACTGGCCCTCCACTGAATAGAACACTTTACCTTCGTTTGCCCATGCGCGAGTTTGCTCAGACACTTGATAAATCGCACCTAGGTGTGCGTATTTATCTGCCATGGCAACAAAGTTTGCTAAACCAACTTGGTCAAGGTAGCGGAATGCACCCCCTCTAAATGGAGGGAAGCCGATACCATAAATCAATGCCATATCAGCTTCTTGCGCAGAAGCGACAATACCTTCTTGTAAACAAAGGAGGACTTCGTTCAGCATAGGTACCATACAGCGTTCAATGATGGTTTGTTTATCAAACTCTTTGCTTGGCTCACAAATGCTGCTCAGTAGTTCAACCGATGCTGCATCTTTAGATTTTTTCAGGCGACCTTTGCGATCAGGTGCGTACTGATAAAAGCCTTGTTTGTTCTTCTGGCCAAAACGCTCTGCGTTAGCGAGCACCGCAACAGGGTCTTTTTCTTGGCGAGCCATACGCTCAGGGAAGCCATCTGCCATCACACCAGTACAATGATTTGCGGTATCTATACCGACAACATCAAGGAGGTATGCAGGACCCATCGGCCAGCCGAAGATGTTTTCCATGACTTTGTCGATTTGTGTGAAATCAGCACCTTCAACAACCATTTGGCTGAAGCCAGCGAAGTATGGGAACAGTACTCGGTTAACGAAGAAGCCCGGGCAATCATTGACAACAATCGGTGACTTACCAAGCTTTAATGCGTAATCAACAACGGCGTTGATAGTGTCTTCCGACGTTTGTTCACCGCGAATGATTTCAACCAATGGCATTTTGGGTACAGGGTTAAAAAAGTGCATGCCGCAGAAGTTTTCTGGATGCTTTAACGCTGATGCCAATTCATCAATACGAATGGTCGAAGTATTAGAAGTTAACACTGTGCCTTCTGGTAGTTGCTCTTCCAAAGCTGAAAGCACCGCTTGTTTTACCTTTGGATTTTCAACAACCGCTTCAACAATGATGTCAGCATGCTCTAAATCACGCTCTTCCAATGTCGGCTTAATTTTACCTAGGGTTGCAACCATTTTATCCATGGCCATGTGGCCACGTTGTACTTTCTTCCCAAGGATGGTTGCCGCTTCATTCATACCTAGATCAAGGGCTGATTGGTTGATGTCTTTCATCACAATCGGTGTGCCTTTGTAGGCTGACTGATAAGCAATACCACCACCCATGATGCCAGCACCGAGTACCGCGGCTTGTTTGATCTCAAGCTTTGAGGCTTTGGCTTGTTTCTTCGCGACACCTTTGATGTATTGATCTGCTAAGAAGATACCAGTTTGCGCAGCCGCTTCTTTGGTTTTCGCCAATTTGGCGAAGTTAGCATTTTCAAGTGCCATTGCTTCAGCACGACCTAAACCTGCTGCTGCTTTAATGGTTTTAACCGCCATCAGTGGTGCAGGGTAATGGCCTTTTGTTTGACCCAATACCATGCCTTCTGCCATCGCAAAGCTCATGCCTTGCTCTGTGCGGTTCATTTTCAGTGGTTCAAGCTTCACTTGACGTTTTGCGCGCCAATCAAGCTTACCTTCAACCGCTTGCTCTAATACGCGAATTGCAGCATCAAATAACTTCTCTGGTGCAACCACACCGTCGACTACGCCTACTTTGAGTGCATCGTTAGCGCGGTTTTCTTTACCTGTGCTGATCCATGTCATGGCATTGTCAGCGCCGATTAAGCGAGGAAGACGTACGGTACCACCAAAGCCTGGCATGATGCCGAGTTTTACCTCTGGCAAGCCAATTTTTGCGGTGCTGCTCGCGATACGGAAGTCGGTAGCAAGTAACCATTCACAGCCGCCACCTAATGCTAATCCATGGATGGCAGAAGCGGTTGGGAAAGGTAAATCTTCAATGGCGTCAAATACGTCAGTGGCATCTTTGATCCAGCCAACAAGTTCTTCTTCTGGGCGCTGGAAAGTAGGTAAAAATTCGAAGATGTCAGCACCAATAATGAAGTGGTCTTTATCACTGGTGAATACCATCGCGTCAATATCGTCGCGCTGGCTTAATTCTTGGAATGCTTGAGCGCATTCTTTTAGGGTTTGCTGAGATAGTTTGTTAACCGAACCCGGCATACAAAATTTGAATTCAGCAATCTTGCCTTTGCAAAAATCAACAACAAAGGACTCGCTCTTGTATAACATGCTTGTTCTCCCGTGTGTTTACACTGGTACGATGAGTTGCTATTTCACCCAGTTTGGCCGCTTTAAATGAAAATTGCAATGAAAAATTTACTCAGTGTTTACCCATACCTTAAAAAGCACGTGCTTTGATGTTATGGTGACTGAGTCTCGTTTTAAGCACTTACAGCCTAGTCAGGATTTTCTGGCTTTGCTTTATAAGTTGGGTTGCGAAGATGAATTATGTAAGCCTGTATTCTTCGCGCGTTTTTAAAGACAAACTACTTAACAGGTTGATATGAAATCATGGATCTTATCGGTTGTTGCGACTGGTTTGGGGATCACCAGCTGGTTTTCATCGGGGAGCGACGACCATGAAGTATTTAAGCGGGCTGAGCGCATTGCTTGGTCTGGCAATTACAAAGCATACAAACAGGCGATTGGGCAGTTAGATCATCCGCTTAAGCCTTATGTTGAAATGGCATTTTATGAACGCCATCCACGTATGAAATATCATCAAGAAATCGCCAATTTTTTAAATGTTTATCAAAGCACGCCGCTCGAATGGCCTGTGCGAGAAAGCTGGCTGAAACATTTAAAGCGCAGCAATAAAAAAGCGCTGTTTGTGGAATATTATCGCGATACCACAGATGCAAATTTGCAGTGCACTTATTTGCAGTATCAACTTGATTTGGGCGCTCCGAAAAAAGCCATACTTGAGCAAGTCAGTGATTTGTGGACTGTGGGTAAATCGCAGCCCAAAGCTTGTGATAGGTTATTCTCATCGTGGAAAAAGGGCGGGTATTTAACGCACAAACGTGTATGGAAACGTATCACCTCGGCTGCGCAAGGCGGCCAAGTGTCACTACTTCGCTACCTGAAAACATTGCTACCCGAGCATGAAGCATATCTTGCAGATCTTTATACCACGGTAAGGCGTGATCCGAGCGCTGCTGCGGGGCTTTATCGCTATAAAAAGCGCAATAAAAAAGAGTCTGAGATTGCGGTTTATGGTATTCGTAGGTTGATTTGGCGTGACCAAAAATTGGCGTTACGTGCGTGGGATAAATTGCAAAGAATGTTCGAGTTTAGCGATCAGCAAAAGGAGAGTGTGGCCTACCGATTTGCTTTGGCATTGGCCTCCAAAGGTCATCCTCAAGCTCGGTTTTGGTTAAATAAGGTGCCTGTTGAAAAACAAGATAGCAAGCTGCGCCAATGGCTCATGAGTAACATGCTCAAAGAGCAAGACTGGTCAGGTATTGCGGCCTTGTTTACAGGGGTTGATACTCTTAGTCATGGGCAAAAATATTGGTTGGCATACAGTTATGCACAACGTGGGCAAACCGAACGAGCGGAGCAATTATGGCAAAGCATTGCATCGGAGCGCGATTATTACGGGTTTCTTGCAGCAGGGCGTCTGGGTTTAGATATTTCTCTCAATAACAAGTCATTGGATGTGCCGCCAAGCTTGCTAGCCAAAGTATCTCAAGCTCCAGGGTTTAAACGCGCCAAAGCGCTCTACGAGCTAGAGCGATATACCCAAGCAAGACGAGAGTGGAACTATTTGACCAATACATCAAGTGTTGCGGAGAAGTTGGCGGCTTCAATATTGGCCTCTGAGTTCGATTGGTATGACAGCACCATTTATACATTGGCACAGATCAAAGCGTGGGATTACGTTGACTTGCGTTTTCCTATGGCCTTTGAAGAGCTGTTTAACCGCTATAGCAAGCGCAATCACGTCGATGTGGCATGGAGTATTGCGATTGCACGCAGAGAAAGCTCTTTTGCACCTGACGCGCGTTCACATGCTAATGCCTATGGGTTGATGCAACTATTACCGAGTACCGCACGTTATATCAGTAAACAAAGTGTGTCCAAACGGAATCTATTCCAGCCTGCGACCAACATTCGAATGGGCACTGATTACTTGGAGTACTTGAAAAAGAAAAACAACGGTAACGAGATCTTAGCCACCGCGTCTTACAACGCCGGTTACCACCGCATAAAAAGATGGTTGCCAAAAGAAGCGATGCCAGCAGAACTGTGGATCGAGCTTATTCCCTATAGAGAAACGCGCGATTACGTCAAAAATGTGTTTGCATATCGGCAGGTGTACCATACTCGACTAGGTAGAGAGGGAAATGTGTTAGCGCCAATACTTGAGATGCAAATTGGTGGCTAAACGTACCTGTATTAGAAAGTGGACAGCTTGACGACCTTGCAAATAGCAATCTAGCGACTTCGCTGGATTGCTTTTCTGGGCATGTGTTAGACTCAAAATCATCACTACTAACAAAACGGTTAACCATGGAACAATTAGCACAATACTACGCTGAGCACATCGCAACTTTGCAGCAGCGCACAAAAACCATTCTTGAACGAGAAGGGTTGGAAGGTCTGGTGATCCATTCTGGTCAGGCGAAACGTCAATTTTTGGATGATATGTATTATCCATTTAAGGTCAATCCACAGTTTAAAGCTTGGTTGCCTGTAATTGATAATCCGCATTGTTGGTTAGTGGTCAATGGGATTGATAAACCCAAATTAGTCTTTTATCGCCCCGTCGATTTTTGGCACAAGGTGCCCGACGTACCGAGTGATTTTTGGGCTGATTATTTTGATATTGAGCTACTGGTTCAACCGGACCAAGTAGAAAAGTTTTTGCCATACGATAAAGCTAACTTTGCGTACATTGGTGAATATTTAGAAGTGGCACAAGCACTAGGGTTCTCATTGATGAACCCAGAAACGGTCATGAATTACTTGCACTATCATCGTGCTTATAAAACGCAATACGAATTAAGCTGTTTGCGCGAAGCGAACCGCTTGGCGGTATTAGGTCATAAGGCGGCTCGCGATACTTTTTATGCCGGTGGCTCAGAGTTTGCTATCCAGCAAGCATATTTATCGGCGTGTCAGCACATGGAAAATGATACGCCATATGGCAATATTGTTGCTCTGAACGAAAACTGTGCCATTTTGCATTACACTCACTTTGAGCGTCAGGCACCTGCACAGCACCGTTCATTCTTGATTGATGCTGGTGCCAACTTTAATGGCTATGCGTCAGACATTACGCGTACCTATGATTTTGCAAAGCAAGGTGAATTTGCTGAGCTGGTTAAGGTCATGAACGATCACCAAATTCAATTAGGTAAAGCACTAAACCCAGGTAAGTTATACGGTGAATTACACATAGATTGTCATGCGCGTATCGCTCAGGTGCTAGCGGACTTTGGCATTGTTAAACTCCCAGCGGAAGATATTCTTGCCAAAGGCATCACTTCAACCTTCTTCCCACATGGATTAGGTCACCACCTAGGATTACAAGTACATGACATGGGTGGCTTTATGGCCGACGAGCAGGGCTCTCATCAAGCACCTCCTGAAGGGCATCCATTTTTACGTTGCACTCGAAAGATAGAGGCTAAGCAAGTGTTCACTATTGAACCAGGTTTGTATTTTATTGATTCACTGTTGGGAGATTTAGCCCAAACGGACAATAAGCAGTATATCAATTGGGAAAAGGTCGAGCAGTTCAAGCCTTACGGTGGTATTCGCATTGAAGATAATATTATCGTCCATGAGGATAGACTCGAAAATATGACTCGTGATTTAGACTTAGACTAATTAGTCGTTGTATTATGGAAGGGAGCGGATGGCTCCCTTTTTTGTTTTAAGGCGTATTATATTTCCATGTCTGAATACTCTATACCCAGCGACTCGTTGAGTTATCACGAAGAAATCAAAAAAAGCACCTTCATTGTGCACCTCGCGCATACACCAACGGTCGAGGATGCTAAAGCATTTATCAAGCAGATAAATGATCAGTATCCTGATGCGAGGCATAATTGTTGGGCGCATGTTGCAGGTCAACCTGGGGGCAGCCATGTTTACGGGTTTTCTGATGATGGTGAGCCAAATGGCACGGCAGGTAAGCCGATGCTAAATGTGCTGATTGGATCTGGTTTAGGGGAGATCACAGCGGTAACCACGCGTTATTTTGGTGGAATAAAGCTGGGGACTGGCGGTTTGGTGAGAGCCTACGGAGGCACGCTAAATAATGCATTGGCCCAGTTACAAACGAGCGTCAAAATACCTTCGCTGGTGCTAGTTGGGCAATCCGATTATGGGTTACAAGGAATAATCGAGCAGTATCTTAATACACACTTTACGGTGTTAGCCGTTGATAAACAATATGGCGCAGTCATCGATTGGCAAATAGAAATTGACCACCGAGAGGCTAAACGTGCCTGCCAAGAAATTTATGATTTGAGCCATGGTGTGGTTGAGTTAAAAATCAAAGCATAAGACAATCAACATTCTATAATTTCAAATAACTGAGATAGCGAAACGCAGCATGCAATTTCGTACCATAATAAAAATACTCGGCCAATTGGTGGCTTTATTTAGCCTGACCATGGTGCCGCCTGCATTGGTCTCCTTGATTTATCGAGATGGTGGTGGTGTGCCATTTGTGCTTGCATTTGTGTTTAGCATCATTATTGGCTTAATTGCTTACTATCCAAACCGTAAGGAAAACGGTGATTTAAAAGCTCGTGAAGGCTTTTTAATCGTGGTGTTATTTTGGCTGGTGCTGGGTTTTTTCGCATCGGTACCGCTGATTTTCTTACAGTCTCCCAACTTGTCTTTGGCCGATGCGGTTTTTGAAGCTTTCTCTGGGCTGACAACAACGGGTGCGACCGTATTGACGGGGATCGAATACCTACCAAAATCAGTGTTGTTTTATCGCCAACAATTACAGTGGCTTGGCGGTATGGGGATCATCGTATTGGCCGTTGCTGTATTACCAATGCTTGGCGTAGGTGGTATGCAGCTATATCGTGCAGAAACACCGGGGCCGGTGAAAGACTCAAAAATGACGCCGCGTATTGCTGATACCGCCAAGCACCTTTGGTATATCTATGTATCGCTGACTGCTGCGTGTACGATATCTTACTGGCTTGCAGGTATGGGCTGGTTTGATGCTATTTGTCATGCCTTCTCAACGATTGCGATTGGCGGCTTCTCAACGTATGACGCGTCAATGGGCCACTTTGATAGCCCAATGATCAACTTTATTTGTGTGTTGTTTTTGCTTATTGCCGGCGTTAACTTCTCACTGCATTATGCGGCGGTAGCCAGCCGCAGCGTGCGTTCATATTTACGTGACCCCGAGTTTAAAGTGTTTTTAATGATCCAGCTGACTCTGGTGGTGATTTGTTTTGCGGTGTTATCTTCCAATCAAATATACGCTAATGGGGATGAGACGCTGGATCAAGCCGTGTTTCAGGCTGTTTCTATCAGTACGACCGCAGGCTTTGCGACAGATAATTTCTCCGCTTGGCCATTGTTTTTGCCTATTCTGTTGATTTTTTCTAGCTTTATCGGCGGGTGCGCGGGCTCGACTGGCGGAGGCATGAAGGTTGTTCGGGTGTTCTTACTTTATTTACAAGGCGTGCGAGAGCTAAACCGCTTAGTTCACCCTCGCGCTATCTACTCTATCAAACTTGGGCGTAAAGCGTTGCCCGACAAAGTGGTTGAAGCGGTCTGGGGGTTTTTCTCGGCGTATGCGCTGGTGTTTGTGATTATCATGATAGCGCTGCTAGGCACAGGGCTTGATAACATCAGTGCGTTCTCGGCAACCGCTGCGTGCTTAAATAACCTCGGCCCAGGGCTTGGTGCCGTTGCTGCGCACTATGGTGATATTAGTGACACGGCCAAATGGATATTAACGCTTGCTATGGTATTTGGCCGTTTAGAAATATTCACGTTATTGGTGCTATTTACGCCTACTTTTTGGCGTGGCTAAGTCTTGTCAAAGAGGCTAATAAGGGGGAACACAAGTGTTCCCTTTTTTATATGTTTTATATCAACCTAAGCGGAACTGTTGTAAGCTTTGTTAATTCATAGGATGTACTTGGATTGACCATGTTTAAAAGTAAGTCCACCCGAGGCTGTAAAAAGATAGAGTTGATCTCGGTTGGTAATATGATCGACTTGGAAATTCTTATGGCTGCTAATTCCAAGCGGGTGAAAACGGAATTTATAGGCTATCTAAAAGGGCATTATTTGATCATCAATTACCCTAATCAAAAGGCATTGGGAAATGCTGCTGACCATATTAAAGAAGGTGCAAACGTGATTATTAGGGCGGTTGCTGATCACAGTGATGGTCAAATCATTGCATTTAAAACCGATGTCAAAGCAATTTCATATACTCCAACCAAATTGATATTTTTGTATTTACCTAAAGAAATACAAAGCCATAGCTTGCGCTCTCACGTACGTGTACCAACGCTGATCCCAGCTAAATTGATGACCAAACGTTCTACCTGCAATGGGGTTATCAAGGATATTTCACGCAGCGGCGTACAATTTAGCATGCTCGAATCTGAAGTGGATTTACCAGTTCATGACAAATCTTGTCATGTGCTCATCGAAGGTAAAAATAAAAAGCCCATAGAGCTGCAAGGTGAAGTATGTAGCATGGTGCATCAAGATGAGTTGGCGATGATTGGTATTAAGCTATTGTCTGAAGAAACACAAATAGAAGCGCTGTTACAAGAGTATCTTATTGATTTAACAGCGCTGCATAACCAGCAGTAAACTAAACAAATAGTGCACTTACCTGGAATAGTTTTTCCACTACGCTGATCTGTCGCTTATCAATAAGGAACATGATCACGTGGTCGCCGGATAGTATGGTGGTATCGTCGTGGGCGATCAGTACTTCATCGTCACGTACGATAGCACCTATGGTGGTACCTATCGGAAGTTTAATTTCGCCAATAGTCCGACCGACGACTTTTGAGGTATTTTCATCGCCATGCGCCACTGCTTCGATGGCCTCTGCAGCACCTTTGCGCAATGAATAAACGTTCACAATATCACCGCGTCGTACGTGTGTCAGCAGGGCAGAAATGGTGGCTTGCTGTGGTGAAATAGCAATATCTATCTCGCCACCTTGCACTAAGTCGACATAGGCACCTCGTTGGATCAGTACCATCGTTTTTTGTGCGCCCATGCGTTTGGCGAGCATGGCGGCCATGATATTCGCTTCATCGTCATTGGTAACGGCGATGAATACATCGACTTGCTCAATATGCTCTTCCGACAATAGCTCCTGGTCAGATGCATCCCCACAAAAGACAACCGTGTTATCAAGCATTTCTGAAAGCTCTGTGGCGCGCTGTTGATTGCGCTCAATGAGTTTCACACTGTGATTGCTTTCGAGTGAACGCGCCAAACCAGCACCAATGTTACCACCACCGGCTATCATAATTTTACGATAAGAACGTTCGAGTTTTTGTAGCTCATTCATTACCGCACGAATATGTTTAGTCGCAGCGATAAAAAAGATTTCATCGTCTGCTTCGATGACGGTGGTGCCTAGCGGTTTAATGGCTTTACCTTGGCGGTAAATGGCCGCCACACGGGTATCTACATTTGGGATATGCTCTTTTAACGCAGATAACGCATAACCAACCAGCAAACCTCCGTAGTAGGCTTTTACAGCCACCAATGACAGCATGCCGTCGGCGAACTGCAATACCTGCAATGCCCCTGGGTAATCAATCAAGCGGCGAATATACTTTGTTACTAACTGCTCTGGTGCAATATAGTGGTCCACAGGTAAGTCATCGTTTTGAAATAGCTTTTCTTTGTATTTTAAGTATTGCTCGGAACGAATACGGGCAATTTTGGTGGGGGTGTTAAAAATACTATAAGCTACCTGGCAGGCGATCATATTGACTTCGTCGGAGCTGGTAACGGCAATGATCATATCAGCATCTTCGGCACCTGCTTGACGAAGTACATCGGGGTGAGCACTGTGGCCGTTCACGCCTTGCAGGTCATATTTATCTTGAAGTTCGCGCAATCGATCCGCGTCGATATCAACGACGGTGATCTCATTCTGTTCGCCAACCAAGTTTTCCGCTAACGTACCACCGACTTGTCCGGCGCCTAAGATGATGATTTTCATAATGGTAGCTTATTATTTTTTGGTTATTTTTGCGTAGTAAAAACCATCACTGTTGCCTGGCAACAACTGTAAGCCAGGTGATGACGTGGTGTCGTTATCATGCAATGGTTGATGTAGTGCATCGTCAGTTCGAGCTAAAAAGCTGGCCACTTGCTCTTTGTTCTCCACAGGTAAAACAGAGCAGGTAGCATAAACCAGCGTTCCACCTGGTTTAAGTAGTGGCCAAATGTTGTCTAAGATCTGTTTTTGTAAAGCAGCCAGCTCGTCAATATCGCTATTGCGACGTAGCCATTTTATATCTGGATGACGGCGAATAACGCCCGTTGCAGAACAAGGCACATCTAGCAAGATACGGTCATACTGTTGGCCATCCCACCACATCTGTGGCTTGGAAGCATCAGCATGAATACAGTTTGCGCGCAGCCCCAGTCTCGTTAAGTTTTCTTGAACTCTAAGTAATCGCTCACTATCAGCATCAAGTGCATCCACTTGAGCATTAGCGAGTTCTAAAATATGACAAGTTTTACCACCAGGCGCGGCACACGCATCCAAAATACGTTCATCATCTTTAGGGGTGAGGTAACGGGCCGCTAGCTGCGCGGCAGCGTCTTGTACTGAACAAGCGCCTTCTCTGAATCCCGGCAATGCATATACATCGCATGGCTTTTGCAAAATAATACCGTCGGTAAATGTGCTATCTATATCGTGGGCAATACCAGCCTGAGCTAATAATTCACTGTACTCAGCAACGGTGTAATGAGCGCGGTTAACACGCAGCCACATGGGGGCTTGCTCTTGGTTTGCATGTAAAATCGCTTGCCATTGCTCAGGGTAAGCCGCTTGCACTTTTTTTATAAACCATCCTGGATGATTGTACTCACATACCGGAATGCGGCTGGCACTGTCTTCAAGTTCGTTAAATTGACGTTGGAAGGTACGCAAAATTGCGTTGACTAGCCCTTTTAAACCCGGTGCGCGCATGCTTTGTAATGCATTGACGGTTTCAGCAACGGCTGCGTGCTCAGGCGTGCGCATATACTGTAGCTGATACATCCCAACATAAAGCAAAAACTGAAAAACACGTCGTTTACCTTTTAATGGCTGTTCCAGAAGTTGCTGGCAATAATGCTCTAGTGTTGGTAAATAGCGCAGAACGCCATAGCAAATTTGTTGTAAGAGTGCTTTGTCTTTCGGCCCTAGTTTTTGTGCGGCTTTGGGGAGTAAAGCACTTAACGATTGCCCTTTATCGACGACTTGAAATAAGGTTTCTGCGGCGAGCGCGCGAACATTGGCCATTATGGGTGACCTACCTTAGAACCAGTTTCTACCCAATCAGCGCGACCATTCAAAAAGTCTTGTGCTGTCATCGGTTTCTTACCTTGTGGCTGCAGCAAAGTAATATTCAACGCTTGTTCACCGCAGGCGATCACGATGCCATTTTTGTCGCTGCTTAGCACCGTGCCGGGTTCACCTTGACGTTCTATAACCGATGCTTGCCAAATTTTCACGGTTTGCTGCTGCATTTGCGTGAAACACACGGGCCATGGGTTAAATGCTCTAACATTAAGAGCAACTTGCTTGGCGCTCATAGTCCAATCAATATCGGCTTCTTCTTTACGTAGCTTCTTAGCGTAATTGGCTTGTGCATCATCTTGCTTGGTCGCCACCGCCGTGCCATTATTAAGTTGCTCAAGCGTTTCAAGTAATGCCACAGGGCCAAGTTCCGCTAGTTTATCGTACAAGCTGGCGCTGGTGTCTTGTTCTGTGATTGGACAAGTTGCAATATGTAACATATCGCCCGTGTCTAACCCTTCATCCATTTGCATAATGGTCACGCCAGTTTCAGTGTCTCCTGCCCATAACGCGCGTTGAATTGGCGCAGCGCCTCTCCAGCGAGGTAGAATAGAGCCATGTACGTTTAAACAGCCCAGTTTTGGCGTCTCTAAGATTGCCTTAGGTAACAATACGCCATAAGCCACCACAACCATTACATCAGCGTTCAGTTCAGCCAGTTGTGCTTGCGCCTCTGCTGTTTTTAAGGACTCTGGCTGATAGACAGGTAAATCATGCTCAAGTGCGAGGTTTTTCACTTCGCTGGCTTTGAGCTTTTTACCGCGTCCAGCGGGTCTATCGGGTGTACTATATACACCGACAACATCGTGATGTGAGTTGATAAGTGCGTGTAGGTGGCGGGCCGCAAAATCGGGCGTACCTGCAAAAACAATACGTAATGGCTTGGTCACTGAACTATCCAAAGTAAATTAATAAGAGTGGGTGATTGTGGCAAAGTTAGCGAGCAGCAAACTTTGCTTCTTTTTCCAACTTTTTGCGAATACGTTGGCGCTTTAGCGGCGACAAGTAATCGATAAATAACTTACCCATTAGGTGATCAAGTTCGTGTTGAGTACAAATCGCTAATAAGCCATCTGCATCATAGCTGAATTCTTCGCCTTGCTCATTGAGTGCTTTAACGGTAATTTCTTCCGCTCTATCTACTTTTGCCCATGAATGTGGCACAGATAAACAGCCTTCTTCACTGGTAGTTGAACCTGATTTTTTAGTGATTTCAGGGTTGATTAATACCAATGGCTCGTTGCGCTCTTCTGATACGTCGATAACCACAATACGTTGATGAATATTGACCTGCGTTGCTGCAAGGCCAATGCCATTTTCGTCATACATGGTTTCTAACATGTCTTTGACGATTTGACGTACTTCGTCGTTTACTTCAGCTACTGGTTTCGCAACTGTGCGTAGTCTTTCATCTGGAAATCTAAGTACTTCTAACTTTGCCATGTTTACCTTTTATCGTTAAGCTTAACTGCATAATTTTGTATGTTCTTATTTTAGCCATTCGCGTTCCCCTTTAACAGGTTTTGGTTGATAATATCGAAAAATAACTAAAGGAAGCCGTAATGAAATATCCATTTACTGCTCTGTTCGTTGCAACTTGTGTGTCATTTTATACTCTTGCAGACACTGTAAAGGTCAAAAATGATGCACCAACCGAATATGTCGTCAAGCAAGGTGATACGTTATGGGATATTTCTAACATCTATTTATCAACTCCTTGGCAATGGCAAATTCTTTGGAAGCAAAACCCCCAGCTTGAAGATCCCGATCTCATTTACCCGGGTGATGTGCTGCAGCTGAAGTATGATGCACAAGGCAACCCTATTCTGGCGTTTAAAAAGAGTGTCAAAAAGCTCTCTCCGAGTGCGCGTGTTGCGTTACAAAAGAGTAACGCAATCCCGACGTTGCCTATGTCGGTAGTTGAGCCTATTTTGGCCTATGAACTCGCGCTTGATAAAGCGCGAACCGAAAATCGCCCATACATCTTGGGTGCAAACTACAATATCAAGCTCGCGACGCAAGGACACTTACTTTACGTTAAAGGGGAGTTACAGCGGTATACCCATTACGGCATCTATCGTGTAGGTGAGCCCTATTTGGACCCTGAATCCAATAATGTTTTGGCATACAGAACAACGCTTGTAGGCTCTGGCCGGGTATTGGATGAAGGAAATTTGGCGCAAGGTAAACCCGCCACCGTTAAAGTTGAAATGGTTAAGAAGGAAATCAAAGCGCAGGATATTCTAATACCTTTATCAGAGGGGCAGAGTTTCAGTGCGCAATTTGGTATGCAAAGACCAAAGCAAGCGATCACTGGAAATATCATCGCCAGTGATAACAATCTTCGTGAGTTTGGTTCAACCTCGGTGGTTGTGCTTAATCTCGGTAGAGAACAACAGCTTAAAGAAGGACATGTGCTTGATATTAGCAAGCGTTCACCTACAGTTATCGAAGGTGGTGCGGGACCTCGCTACGTAGAAGATGCCAACAGCTTTGAGAAGTTCAGCAAAAATGTGCAAGAATTATTTGGTGCTGATACATCTGAGCAAAACGTCGTGTGGACTATGCCCCAGGAAAAAGTTGGGGAACTTATGGTGTTTAAGGTGTATGACAAAGTGAGTTATGCACTGGTCACCAGCGCCACACAACCAATTCGAGTTGGAGACAGTGTTGGCGTAAATTAACAAGTTTTTATTTTGCTCTAAGGAGGGAGCATGGCACAGCATTTATCTATTGAGCAATGCCTAGCGTTGCATGCGTGTAAGGGGCTTGGCGTGGCCACCATATCGGCGCTTCAAAAGAAACTTCCTATTCAAACCGTGTTTAGCTTACCCCAACGGGAATTAACTCAGCTCGGTTTGAATGAACAAATCGCCCTTAATCTTGCTCAAACAGATTGGGCTTATTTATCGCACGTGCAATCGTTTTGTGACGAGTTTCAAATCAAAATCGTCAGCTATTTTGACGAATGTTATCCCCACCTGTTAAAGGAAATCGCCAGTCCACCGCTTATTTTGTTCTGTAAAGGGGAAGTGTCGCTTCTACATAGGCCACAAATTGCCATTGTTGGCAGTCGTAATGCGACAGCGACTGGTTTAGAGATTGCTTCTGAATTTGCACATCAACTGAATAATATAGGCCTCGTTGTAACGTCAGGGTTAGCTCGTGGTATTGATGGTGCGGCTCATAAAGGTGCACTTGCCAGTAAGGGCGAAACGATTGCTGTCCTTGGTACAGGGGTTGATATTGTTTACCCCAAACGCCATAACCTTTTATATGAACAAGTTTTAGAAAAAGGCTTGGTAGTGAGCGAGTTTTTTCCGGGTACCGCACCAAGTGCTACACATTTTCCGCGTCGAAATCGAGTGATATCTGGACTTTCGTTAGGAGTTGTACTCGTTGAAGGGCAGTTAAAAAGCGGCTCACTGATTACTGCCAGATATGCGTTAGAGCAGAACCGCGAAGTGTTTGCGGTGCCCGGTTCAATAAAAAGTTCACTTTCACAAGGTAGCCACTATTTGATAAAACAAGGGGCAAAGCTGACCGAGAATGTTGAAGACATCATCGAAGATGTGAGCTTTTTGTCCCAAAACGGTCTATATAATATAGAAAGCGTGATAAAAAACGATTTACCACAGGAGGACTGCCCAGTACTAAAAAACCTTGGCTTTGAGGTCACTTCAGTGGACACCTTATCGCAAAGGACCCAATGGCCAGTTGAACGTGTGGTGACACGTTTATTGGACCTAGAGCTTGAAGATAAAGTAGAACGCGTCTTAGACGGCTACATTAAATTAGCGAGGGGTTAATCATGTTTGATATCCTAATGTATCTTTTTGAGAACTATATCCACAGTGAAGCGGATATCTTTGTTGAGCAAAATGAGTTAACCGATGAGTTGTTACGGGCAGGTTTTAATCAAGAGGAAATTTACAAAGCGCTAGATTGGTTAGAGCAGCTGGCTGACTTGCAGCATAGTGATGAAATTCCCTACCTAAATAGCAAGGCGGAAAGTGCCATCCGCATATATACCCCAGAAGAGTGCGAAATGTTAGATGTTGAGTGTCGCGGTTTTTTAATGTTTGTTGAGCAAGTCGGCGTGATTGATTCTACCACTCGCGAAATGGTCATTGATCGTTTGTTTGCCCTCGAAAAATCCCACATAGGTTTAGATGACTTAAAATGGGTCATTTTAATGGTACTCTTTAACGTCCCGGGCAAAGAACAAGCTTATGCACAGATGGAAGACCTGATCTTTGATGAGCCGGGCGGCTATTTGCACTAGTTGGTTTTTGGGGTCAAACCTTGACCCCAAATATATGACGGTTATATTAGGCGCAAAGTTGAACACGAGCTATAAAACCTGATGAGTAAGATAGACCATTCTTTGTTTAACGCGGATCGTCATGCCTTAGAAAAAGAGTATGAAGTGTGCCCCGAATGTGGCTCAGAATTAGTGATGAAGCACAGTAAAAATGGGCCGTTTTTAGGGTGTGCTAGTTATCCAAATTGCAATTTTATTCGCCCGCTAGCTCAACACGATAATCATGATATTAAAGTACTTGATGATTCACCTTGCCCTGAATGCGGCTTGCCGCTGGTGATCCGTAATGGTCGTTATGGTATGTTCATCGGCTGTACGGGTTATCCTGCCTGTCATTACATAGCTCATGATGAGCAAGAACAAGATTCTGAGCAAGGCGTGGCGTGTCCTAAATGCCATAAAGGGTCACTGACTAAACGTAAGAATAAGTACGGTAAGTTCTTTTACTCGTGTGATACATACCCGCATTGTAAATACAGCCTTAATCAAAAACCTGTGGCACATGCGTGCCCAGCATGTGGTTGGTCTGTGATGTTGGAAAAACAACGTGCCGGTAAAGCTGTGTTACAATGCCCACAAAAGGCATGTCAGCATAAAGTCGAGATCCCGAGTGACAAACAATCCTAATAACTTCAATGATGTATGTGATACTTTGAATGCTGGTGGGGTAATTTGCTATCCCACTGAAGCGGTATTCGGATTAGGGTGTGACCCCGATAATCAACAAGCGGTCAAAAAACTATTAGCCATTAAACAACGTGATGTGAGCAAGGGGTTGATCTTGCTTGCGGACAATTATGGGCAATGTTTACCCTACGTTGATGATGCAAAGATCCCGATGGATAAGCGTACCGAGCTATTTTCTTCGTGGCCAGGCGCTATTACCTGGTTATTGCCAGCAAAGGCAAACACACCCAAATGGTTGACGGGCACTCATAACACCATCGCGGTGCGCATTACAGCTCATCCACAATGCAAAGCATTATGTCAGTCATTCGGTAAGCCTTTGGTGTCAACCAGTGCTAATTTATCGGGTGAACAGCCCGTCATGAGCTTAGATGAAGCGCGTGTCGTTTTTAATAAGCAAGTGGATTGTTATGTGCAAGGGGAACTTGGCGGTAATACTGCACCTAGTCAAATAAAACACGCACTTACGGGTGCAGTTATTCGAGGGAATTAATCACAGTTATGAGTAAGGTGAATTTAGAAACAGTTAAGGCGTTTTTACTATCATTACAAGATTCAATCTGCGCAGGCTTAGAAACGGCCGATGGCCAAGCCAAGTTTGTGGAAGATGCCTGGACCCGTGAAGAGGGTGGCGGTGGACGCACCCGTGTGATCAGAGACGGGGTGGTCATCGAGCAAGGTGGCGTGAACTATTCACATGTTTTTGGTGAATCTATGCCGGCTTCAGCCACTGCACATCGCCCAGAGCTTGCAGGTCGTAGTTTTCATGCCTGTGGAGTGTCACTTGTGATCCACCCAAAAAACCCACATATCCCGACAAGTCATGCCAATGTTCGCTTCTTTATTGCTGAAAAAGAGGGTGAAGAGCCAATTTGGTGGTTTGGTGGGGGGTTTGATCTAACGCCTTTTTACCCTGAACTGGATGATGTTAAGCATTGGCATCAGGTGGCACACGATTTATGTGCGCCTTTTGGTGAGCAAGTTTATGATGATTATAAAAAGTGGTGTGATGATTATTTCTATTTAAAGCATCGTGGTGAAACCCGCGGTGTGGGTGGGCTGTTCTTTGATGATTTAAACCAATGGGGTTTTGAAAAGAGCTTTGCGTTTATGCAAGCGGTTGGTCTGGGCTATTTGGATGCCTATGTACCAATCATTGAGCGTCGTAAAGAGACCGCATACACTGAGCACGAACGTCAATTTCAGCTTTATCGTCGTGGCCGTTATGTGGAGTTTAACCTAGTATGGGATAGAGGTACCTTATTTGGTTTGCAAACTGGTGGACGCACTGAATCTATCTTAATGTCTATGCCGCCTTTGGCACGTTGGGAGTATAACTTCACTCCTGAAGTAGGGAGTGCAGAAGCTAAGTTGTACGACTTTTATTTAAAGCCACAAAACTGGCTAATGCTCTAACTAAATAAAAAAGGCGCCTTGTGGGGCGCCTGAATCACAGCATAACAACTCTTGTCCGAATTAGATTGTTTAATCTAACTTAAAACTTCTTACCTGCTCATCTAAAGAGCGTGCTAGCGAAAGTAACTCTTCACTTACCTGCTTGCTGCCATGGGCATCAATGAGCGATTGCTCAGCATTATCTCTAATTGCGATCACACTTTGATTTATCTCTTCGGCGGCCAAATTTTGTTGCTCAGTCGCATCGGCAATTTGTACGTTCAAGTCGTTAATTTCGTGCATTTGGTTAGAAATATTTTTCAACGCCTGCGCCACTTTCTTAACTTGCGCGGCCCTATCATCGGCTTCTTCACATGAGGCACTCATGGCTTTTACCGTTTGCTCGGCTTCACTTTGTAATTTGTCGATGGTACGTTTTATCTCATCTGTAGAATCATGTGTACGCGTTGCAAGTGTACGTACCTCGTCGGCCACTACAGCAAAGCCTCGACCTGCTTCCCCTGCACGAGCCGCTTCAATTGCAGCATTCAGTGCAAGCAGGTTCGTTTGCTCAGCAATGCTACTGATCACTTCAAGTACCTTACCTACTTCAAGTGTTTGTGCTTGTAATTGGCTTACTTGTGTTGCTGCTTGGCGAACATCTTGCGCCAGTTGATTGATACTTTGCTCCGTATGTTCAGCTACGGCCATACTTTCTTCCGCAAGGTGATTACTGCTGTCAGACTTCTCAGAAGCAAAGTGAGTGGTATTTTTAACTTCACTGGATGAGCTTTCTAATTCATTAATTGCTGCTGCAACGGAGTCAGTGCCTTGCTTTTGTTGCTGGATTGCTTGCTCAGTGGTATCTGCAGAGGTGTAGATGGTTTCCGCAGATTGGATCAACACCTTTGAGGTGTGAGATACCTGACTCATGTTTTCTTTGAAAGAAGCCATCATCTTGTTGTAGTTAATGGCTAAACGGCCTAGTTCATCGTTAATGGTATCGTCGATACGCAGGCTTAAGTCCTTATTTTGTGAAGCCAAGCGCATGGTGCGACCAAGCGTTTTTAAGCGCGTAATAAACAGTTTGCGAAACAACGTACCTAAAATCACAAAGGTGATCATGAAAATCCCCGTGAGGAGGCCTGTGCTTAACCAGGTGTTGGTTTGTACGGAAGAGTCAATATCATCCAATGAATAGCTGATCCTAACTACACCAAGAACATCACCTTCTTGTGCTTGGTGGCAACCTAAACAATTCGTGCCTTTATAATCTGCTTTTGCGATCATAGGTCGCAAGTAGGTCATAATGCGAGAGTCACCTCTAGTTTCTATAAATAAGGACTCTTTGCCGTTCAACGCTTGGCGTTCGGTATCATTTGCTGCGGCTTGATTGGCATTACCCGCACCGTAAATTTTAACTACTTGTGAACCGCGAATAATATGCGCATCTTCGATATTTGGGTGAGCTCTGAGCTTTTCGCTGAGTATTTCTCTATTGGCCATGGTGCCTGTGAGCATCATGGTATTAATCGAGTCGAAATAGTTATCCGCAAGTAAGCGGATATTCTCAGCCACTGTATCTTGTGCCAATTGTTGTTGTTGGCTTGAGCTGCTTAAAATGCTGGCGATCAGTACCAAAATACCGGTTACTGCCAGTAAGGCATATATTTTATGTTGAATAGAAGTCACACGCATCGCACAAATCTCCGTTATAGGATGCGTATTATGAATAAAGTGGTAGAACCAGATTTTGACTTAGCGCAAAGAGCAGCTAAGTTCGCTTGCGACTTTAGTCTTGATTGATCATATGGCTTGCCAGTTGAGATAAGGATTGACGCAGTCCTTCACGAAGCAATGGGTTGTCAATTTCCGCATCTAACGCCTTGTTCATACAGTGCATCCATTGATCTCTAAGCGATTGGTCAATAGGAAAGGGCATATGGCGCATTCTCAATCTTGGGTGGCCGTATTTTTCAACAAATAAGTCAGGGCCACCTAACCAACCCGATAAAAACTCGAAAAATACCTGACGTATTCTATCGAGCGGCTGCGGGTGCATGTCATAAAGCGGTTTTGCATAAGGGTCGCTTTCCATAATGTCATAAAATCTATCAGCTAATGCACGTGCACCAGACTCGCCACCCATGATTTCATAAGGTGTTTTTTCTGGCGTTGGTGTACTGTTGGTATTTTCTTGGCTTGCATCTTTATTGAAGATGCGTTTAATTAACTGCTTCATAAACTCAATAACTTCTAGGCATAGACATGGACAAATATGCGGTGTTTGGTCACCCAATAAAACACTCTAAATCACCGATGATCCACCAAGCCTTTGCGCGGCAATGTGATGAAAATATCAGTTACGAGGCGATTCTAGCACCTTTGGACGGATTTAAAGAGTCTATAGACGCGTTTTTTACTGCTGGTGGCAAAGGAGCCAATGTAACTCTGCCTTTTAAAGAACAGGCATTTTCACTAGCAGATCAACTCACCGAACGCGCGAAACTGGCGGGTGCTGTAAATACTCTCAAGCTCTTAGAGTCAGGGGAGTTACTTGGTGATAATACGGATGGTGCGGGTTTAGTTGCTGATCTCCTGAGACAAGGTGCGCCGCTTGAACGTGCGAAGGTATTATTGCTTGGCGCGGGTGGTGCGGCACGTGGCTGTATATATCCACTATTACAAGCAAATGTATCATCAATAGTGATAGCCAATCGAACACAAAGTAAAGCACAGGCCTTGGCTGATGAGTTTCGTCGTTTGGGTAATGTAACAGGGTGTGGGCTGGATAATATTAATGACCATGATTTTTCAATCGTAATTAATTCCACCTCATCAAGTGTCACTGGTGAAACGCCTAATATAGATTCAATTCATATTCAAAGCTGCCATCTTGCCTACGATATGTTTTACAGTGACGAGCAAACCAGTTTTTTAAATTGGGTGGCTACCTATAATGATAAAGCCAAACTCGTTGATGGCTTGGGTATGCTCATTGGGCAAGCTGCAGAGGCATATAACCTGTGGCGAGTTAAACAACCTGATGTAACCCAAGTGATGGCAGCCATAAAACAAGGCACCTTATAGATGAATCAGAGTATTTTATTTAATGATGATGTGAGTATGGACAGCAAAGCGAATGTCCTAAAGTTCTCAGCAATGGTTGGAGGGATGATGGTGGAATGTAGAATTCCAACGCCTCCTATAAATGAAGAAGAGGCGTTAGCTCATTTCAAGGTAAAGCAATTTGATTATGAAATGATGGCGGAACAACTTATCGAAGATGAAGAGTTTCAAAACGACGGTAGTGTCTTACTCGCCTTCCTCTAAATACTCATTTTTTAATTGTACGTAGTTTTGTGCTGAGATTTTCAAAAAAGCAAGCTCATCCTCTGTCAGAGGGCGGGCTTGTTTTGCTGGACTGCCGACATACAAAAAACCAGACTCAAGTGTTTTATTAGGAGGGACGAGTGCACCGCCACCAATGATCACATCATCTTCAACAGTCACGTTGTCCATCACAATGGCACCCATACCCACCAGAATGCGATTACCTAAAGTACAGCCGTGTAGCATGACTTTGTGTCCAACGGTCACGTCATCACCTATGATCAGCGGATAACCATTAGGATTACTTTTACTCGCGCGGGTCAAATGGAGTACGGAACCGTCTTGCACATTAGTTCTAGCGCCAATCTTGATGTAGTTGACGTCGCCTCTTGCTGCAACCAATGGCCAAATACTACTATTTTTACCAATGCTTATATCACCAACTAATACCGATGATTCATCAACATAAACGCCCTCGGCTAATTTAGGCGTGATCTTTTTGTAACTTCTCAACATATATAAATACCAATTTTTTGTTCTTAAATTTAGTGTAGAGCTTTCAATATAAAGAAGCCATAGCGAGTTTATTTAGCTGATGCATAGTTAATATGTACATAAAACTACCAAAAATAGCTGTTTCGTTCGAAAATCACGCGAACAATCCATTTTTATCACTTTTCTTCAGAAATTTTCTAAAAAACGCTTGCGCTTTTAATTCGCCGCCCTATAATGCGACCCCACTGACACGGAGCGCTACGCACTAAAGCGAAAACGAAACGAGTCAGG
>NZ_JBSVEM010000005.1:0-261203 GCF_056312285.1 Pseudoalteromonas sp. ABE4_541 | reverse complement strand
TGGCTAAGGCACCATGCAACAACATAAATGGCGTCACTTTATAGGCCTGCGCCAGTGTCTGTAATTGCGCCCCTATCTGGGCTGATAAAGACCCAGTGACCACCTCCCCTTCATGCCCTTTGCTATCGGGTCGAGGCTTATCCAACTGCAAACTATGTAACGGCGGTGCCTCATCCAGTTGCTTCTCCCAATAATCTAACTGGGCTGTCAGCACTTCGCCTTGCAGCCAGTTTCGTTGCCAAAGCGCATAATCCGCATATTGGATCGCCAGTGGCTCGCCATACAACGCCTCGCCCTTGACCGCTTGCGTATAAAAGTGCCCAAACTCTTGCACTAAGATGTCCATTGACCAACCATCTGATGCAATGTGGTGCATATTGAACAGCAACGCGCCACGTGTTTGCGACAAAGACACATAACTGACTCGGACCATGTTATCGTGCGCTAAATCAAAAGGTTGTGCCGCATCTTCGCAAATAAGCTGACGCAGTGCTTGCTGCTGTTGTGCTGGGCTTAAGTTATCTAACTCAATCTGTTTGATGCTAAACGGCTGGGGCTCACCGATATGCTGTACCACACCGTCTGCCGTGTCGCGATAAACCGAGCGCAGCACCTCATGACGCGCCACAATTTCGCTTAACGCCGCTTGCGCGGCTGCCACATCAAAGTGCCCGGTTAGCTCAAAAGCCGCTGGCATATTGTATTGGGCACTGCCACCTTGTAATTGATCGATAAACCACAAGCGCTGCTGGGCGTAGGATAAAACAACATTGCTTTGCAAAGACTGATCACGGGTTTCAACAATAGGGCGACATGTAGTAGTCGGCGCTCGCTCGATCACTAGAGCTAATTCAGACAGCATTGATGCAGAAAATACATCTTCGACCGTCAATTCAACACCACACTCTTTACGAACTTGGGCGATCACTCGCACCGCCATCAAAGAATGACCACCGACTTCAAAGAAGTTTGCATTTGTACTTAACCGTTTGGCATCTAAATTAAGTAATTCACTCCAGATTTTCACCAAACTATGCTCAGCATCAGACTGAGGAGCGAGATATTCGTTACTGTTTAAGGTCTTCTCTAATTGTGGCAAAGCACGGCGGTCAATTTTGCCATTATCAGTCAAAGGCCAGCTATCTATAAGTAATACCCAGTGTGGGATCATATAGTCTGGCAATACAGCTTTTAGTTCATGCCTAATGTGAGCACTAAAATCATCTGTAGAAACTGCCTTCACAGGCTTAACATAGGCGACTAACGAATCCTGTTCGACGACAACAAGAGACTCTTCGACCGATGCCAAACCTTTTAGTTGCAGCTCCACTTCTTCAAGCTCAATTCGATATCCCCTAAGTTTTACTTGGTGGTCTTTTCGACCAATAAACTCAATATCCCCACTTTCGAGATAACGAACTAAATCTCCTGTACGATACAACCTGCCATCACCCGAACTGTTATAAGGGTTTTTAATAAACTGGTTTGCGGTAAGTTCAAACCGGTTAAGGTATCCGAACGCTAATCCATCACCGCCTAGGTATAACTCACCAACAGCGCCATAAGGCGTTAACTGTAACCGCTCAGTCAAGATATAGGTTTGCGTACCGTTAATGGCACGGCCAATTGGGATTGATTTCGGAATATCATGTAAAGTAGGAATGGATTTACAGCAACTAAAAGTCGTGTTTTCTGTTGGCCCATAGCCGTTAATGAATTGCGTGTTTGGTAAACGTGTTTGTGCTCTTTTCACCGCTGTTGGACTGAGGCGATCTCCCCCTGCGAGCACCCACTGCAAACAGCTCGGTAAAGAAGTTTCATGACTCCATAATTCGAAAAGTCCAGCGGTAAACCAAGCCGTATTAACTTGCCCACTGCGAATGGTGCTATTTAAACGAGATAGATCAGCATCAGCTCCTGTGTATATAACAACACAACCCCCATTGAGTAACCCACCCCAGATCTCAAATGTCGCAGCGTCAAACGCCACTGAAGCCGCATGCAGTAACCGTGTATTTTCATTAAGCACTACATAGTTCGTGTCACAAACTAGGTTAACGATACCACGGTGTGATATCTGCACTCCTTTTGGCTTACCAGTAGACCCCGATGTATACATCACATAAGCGAGTGAAGACGCGCTGGCACTGTCAACATGCATAACAGGGAGCTGAATATTACACTGCGTACATTCATCAATATTGAGCACAGTACACAGCTGAGCCTCTAACGCACATACCCATTCACTGCCACTAACTACATAGTCAACACCTGCATCCTCGATCATAAAAGCAACCCGATTAAGTGGCAGTTTTGGATCCAATGGAATATAGGCAAGCCCTGATTTTAAGATAGCTAGCGTACAGATAATAAAATCAACTGTACGAGGCAAATATATTCCGACAACCGCACCTTTAGTTATCGAGTGTTGCAGTATGTATGCCTGTAAAGTGTCGACTCTTCTACTGAGTTCAAGATAAGACAGCGTGACACCATCACAACAAATGGCTGGATTGTCGGGATATTTACTTACCATGCTATTAAACAAGTGAGGTATGGATGCTGTGTCAGGATACGCTGAAGTTGGGCGATTCATTGCGTGAACCAAATGATTAACTTCAGACTCACAAAGCATGTCTATATTGTTTAAGTCACCAGATGGCTTGCCGAGAAGGTTAGTTAACAACTGGCCGAAATGATGCTCCAATTGCACAATACGCTTATTGGCAAACAGATTTGGGTCATATATCCACGTAAGATCAATACCTCTTTTATGAATATTGATATTCAATTCCAGATCAAATTTGGCAATATTTTGTTGCACGGGAGCAACTGTCATCGTTGCATCACCAAGAATAGTTTCTTGTCCTAAACGACTCGCCTCACCAGCAAACTCCGACTCTGTCGTCATGACAATTTGAAATATTGGTGAATGAGATTTGCTACGACTTACGCCTAGATGTTCAACGATTAATTCGAAAGGCACATCACTGTTTGCTTGTACTTGCAAATGTATTGTTCGAACATGCTCTAGGTAACTTTCAATGTCATAGTGATCCGTTGAGATCCGGATCGGTAGCGTGTTAATAAATAACCCAACCAAAGGTTCCAAATCGGTTTGCGTTCGGTTCGCGATGGGAGTTCCAATCACGATATCTGAATTATTGCCATGTCGAGTTAATACGAGTGCTAGCACTGCATGACAAAGCATAAACGGCGTCATTCTTAGCTTTTTAGCTAGGTGTTGTAATTGGTTAGCAAGTTCTTGCGATAAGGTTGAGGTATGTACGCCACCCGCATATTTGTGTTGAACGGCTCTTGGGTTATCTAAATACAAGCTATGAGTCGTTGGCGCTTGCGCAAGATGCGTTTTCCAAAATGCTAAAGGCTCAGTTAACTTTTCTGCGTTTAGCCATTGTTTTTGCCAACAAGCATAATCACTATATTGGATATTTAGCGCTCTAAGCGGTTCACTTTGCCCATTTAAAATCGCGTTGTACAGTATCGAGAACTCTTGCAAAAGTATCTCAACTGACCATCCGTCAGCAGCTATATGATGTAATGTTAAGTAAAAAAAGCCAGCTTCCTTTCCCTGCTCACGCCAGTGAAAATATTTCGCCCGCAATGGAAGTGCTTTTGCTAAATCAAATGTTTGTTGGGACTCTTTGGCGAGTACCTCTAACAGCTTTTGCTCTCTATCCGTACCATCTAACTCACTCAAATCATGAGAGTCGATGTGCACATCAGCTTTTTCATTGATGTATTGAAAGGGCTTTCCATCACGCTCTACGTAAATTGTCCTAAGCACATCATGACGCAAACAAATTTTTCGCAACGCTTCGGTTGCAACGAAAACATCAAACACACCATCAATTCGAAACACTCCTGGCATATTGTACTGATGGCGCCCCACACCAAACTGGTCAATGAACCACAGTTGCTCCTGGGCATAAGAAAGCGGATATAGCTCTGCCTTGGGTTGTTTGATAATTTTACCGGCTTGAACGGTGACAGCGCATCGCTCAATCGCATTAGCCATAATAGCTAAGCTGTCTGCATCAAATACATCACTTAGTGATATCTCTTTAGCAAATTGACTACGTATCATTGCAACAAGTTGCATTGCAAGTAATGAATGCCCTCCGAGGGCAAAGAAGTTGCTATCTCGACCAATACCTTGAATATCAACGCTCAGCAATTGAGACCAAATTTTACTCAGTCTTTTTTCTACTTCACCTTGCGGGGCTTCATTCGCGCTTTGGTGGTGCTCATGTTTTTTTACCCAATCAGACAAGCATTGCTTATCAACTTTTCCATTTGGTGTAAGAGGTAACCTACTTAATGCATATAATTTAGAAGGCACCATATAAGCTGGCAGTAAAGCACTGATAGCCGTTTTTAGTTCAGTCAATAAAAAACGCCGCGAGCTTTCCCGAGTGTCGGTAAATACAACATGACCAATCAATCTATTTTGCTCATTGATATCAGCTTCGATGGTCACCGCACTCAAAGCAACCATATCAATATCAGCTATTTTTCTTTCTATTTCAGCAGGTTCGACACGATATCCATTCACATTGACTTGATCATCACAGCGGCCTAAATAAATAAACGAACCGTCGTTATCAAGGTATGCGAGATCTCCCGTAGCATATATCCTTTTTTGTAAACCTTTATGCAAAATGAATTTTTGTTGAGTAAGGTCGTCACGGTGTATATATCCATTGGCTATACACCGTCCGCCTATATGTAGTTCACCTTCAATTCCCAAAGGACATACTTGACCATGTTGATCTAGCACGTAAACCTGACGTTCGCCCACGACCTGTCCAATCATGTCCTTTTCTACACATTTCTCTGACACTTGGTTAATTGTTGTTGTTACAACGCCTTCGGTCGGACCATATGCATTAAATAAACGACAAGTCTTAGAAATTGGATGCTTAAACCATTCAGTAATCGTGCGTGCAGTAAGAGATTCTCCACCTACAACAACTTTCTCCAAACTCAGTGTATTAAACGCACTGATGTATTCGGGGTGAAGTAATTGGGCTAAGTAAGCAGGAAGTAAGTCTGTTACGGTGATTTTATGAATATTTACATATTCAATGAACTGTGAGGGCGCAATAAGTTTATCAACAGCAAGGTGCAACTGCGCACCACTACACAAAGCAGCAAATGTTTGTTCAATGAAAGTGTCAAAGCTAAACGAAGCCATCTGGAAAAAACGCTCAGAATGGTCAAATTCAAAATAATCGATAATGCTTTGAATGTGTGTAGAAAGCGCAGAGTGGCTCACTTCAACCCCTTTCGGAGTGCCCGACGAACCGGATGTAAAAATAACGTAAGCGCGCTCATTTACAGCCACTTTATCAATTACAAAAGACGGCTCTAAACTACTGTGCTCTATCGCTTTTGACACAGAAATTGGCTGCAAGCCTTCTAGTTCGAATAGTGAAGTAAATTCAGCTTCTGTGCATACGTGGTGTAATCTCGCTTCGCTGCACATTACATGTAACCGCTCAGAAGGGTAAGTTGGGTCTAGTGGAATATACGCAGCACCACACTTTAGAATCCCAATTACCGCAACAACCAGCTCACATGAGGGCAGCAAAGATACGCCAACAAGATCTCCATGTTTGATGCCAATTTGTTCTTTTAAATAATGAGCAATGGCCGTCGACTTTGCATCAAGTTGCGCATATGTCAGTTTCTGATCACCAACAATCAGTGCAACTTTATCGGGCAAATGTTGACTTTGTAACGCAACAATTTCGTGAATTGGTTTGATTACCTCTCCCACCGAAGCACTCTTAGGTGTGTAACCAGAAAACTGTTCAATAATCTGATACTCGGAAGCTGGTATAAGCTGATATGAGTCTAAGGGCTGATTAGGCTGTGCTATAAACTGCTCAATGAGAAAATTAACTCTTGCCGCTATATTAGTGGCATCTTTCTGATCAAAGTAGCAACCGTTATAGTCAATCAAGATGTCTATGGTTTCGGCTTCTGTACATTCCCAAATCGTTAATGTAACGGGGGTTTTTTCGTGATTATGACTGAGATACGTCAGTTCGGCTGGCCCATCCCCCATATCTAACTGACTGTTTAGCTTAAGATAATTGAAGCCTATCTCAAATATATCTCGAATTGCACTTTCACCAACTTGTGTACGAAGCATATGGCTCATCGGAAAGCGCTGATGTCTAAATATGCTTTTCTGCTCCCTTTGTACACTTTGACTCAACTGACCAATATTTCGAGCAGAAGAGAAATCGATAAATAAAGGACTCACACTGGTAAACACACCGATCATGTTCTTCTGAGCGTGCCCTTTGCGATTATGTGATGGCACGCCCAACGTGAGCGAATCAAGCTGATAAGCTTTTGCGAAGTACAAGGCACAAAATGATAGGTATAACTGCGCGATCGACACGCCAAATTCAGCCGTATGCGTGAGCAATTGTTCATGCACGTTGCGCGGTAGTGAAAGTACTTTCCTACCACCTTTAACGGGGAGTCTATCGCCAGCAGCTGCGGTTTTTTTCACGCGTAATACAGGAGCTGATACCGTCTTTAAATAGTTTGTCCAAAAAGCCTGATCTTTTTTATAAAGTGTGGATTCCAAATAACGCGTATCTTGATCCACTATGTCTCGCCAGCAGAGCGTATCGCTCGAACACTGCTTGCCATATGCTTTTCCAAGTGCGTTTGCCCAATTTGCGAATCCCCAGCCATCCATGCATAAGTGATGAGCAAAGCCTATATACAGATACTCCGATGCACGTAATTTCAATAAATAAGCTTTAAACAAGGGACCATCGAGCACATTAATTGCCGTTTCGAATAACTCCTTAAGCCAGCGATTAGCATCCATCTCTGGTTCAAGGTGTGCACTAAAATCAATCAGCTCCAAGTGAATATTACGCTTGCTATCAATTATCTGAGTCGCGCCAACATCATTACCAATAATTCGAATACCAAATGCATCATACGTAGAAACAACATGCGCATGTGCAGATTTAATTTTCTCAATATCCAAGGTTTTAAATCGGATACATCCCCCCACGTTATACAACGGGCTATTGGGGTTTCTTAATTGATCGAAATAAATATCTTGCTGAGTTAATGTCAGAGAAAACTGACTAGAAGTATCACGTGCTTGCAACTCAATATCCTTCTATTATTTATAGCTCTCACTTGCCAGAACCTCTTTCTTTGATTCTTGTTGAACGGTTCTTTGCTGTGATAGTACACCCTGGTTCATCGTTAAAATTTGATCAGCCACCCAAAAGTAATGTTCATCATGACTTATCACCACAATGGTTTTATTCTGCCTTTTCAGGTCAGGTAAAATTTGTCTGTAAAACAAGTCTTTAAATACGGGATCCTGATCGGCTGCCCACTCATCGAAAAGATATAAAGGTTTATCCTCTAAAAATGCGACTAACAACGCCAAGCGCTTTTTTTGTCCATCGGATAATGAGATCGTTGAAAATTGACCATCATGTATTTCAACTTTGTGTTCTAGATGAAGTTCTTTGAGATATTTATGCGCTTTTTCCAACGCATCTTCGCTCAACTCTGTCAGAATTCGATCAAAAAGAAAGTAATCTGAATAAATTGCACATATTTCTTGTCGATAACTATTTATATTGCTCGCTGTTACGGGAGAGTTACCAAAATAAACTTGACCATCACTAGGCATATTGTGAAGAGTGATCAGCTTACTCAGTGTTGATTTACCTGAGCCATTTCCACCCACCAAAAAGGTGATTTCTCCTTTTTTGATAGTAAAATCGAGCGGTCCTATATGAAAACCACGCTCATCACCATCTTGATCATAACTATATTCAACTGATTTAAATGAAACTTGACGCCAAGTTTCAACTGGGTGAATACCCAGATCGATATTTTCTCGCGGGATCTTTGCTAATAGCGTTTTTACTTTTTGGTAGGAAACAAATGATTGAGCTAGGGTCGGGATAGAGTTAATGATGATACCAATTGGCCCTATAATATAGAGCAATATCATTATTACGCCCACCAGCTCTTGCTTAGTAATCGAGTAATAATTAATAAAAACAAAGCTGACTAGACCAATAACAAGAAAGCAAATAAGCTCTCCAAAACTTGTCGTCGCTTCAAGAAGTGATTGTGCCGATTTATTCTTAGCCTTTATTTCTTGCTCAGAACGCTCAATATGTACTTTATAAAACTCAGCTCGCTTGCGTTCATTTATTTTCAGTTCTTTGGCACCATATATAAGTCCATGCACACCTTTTTGCAAATCATCATAGCTGGTTCGAACTTGCATAAACAAACGGTTAGCAAAAACCCGCGGAAGCTGATAAATACATACCCCAATAAAAATTGCCAAAATAACCAACTTAAAAATATCGGGATTCAGATATAACAAAAAACCCAACATTCCGACTACTGATACTAGGTTAATTAAAATACTTGGAAATAACCGGGCTCCAGCGACAACTCGAGGTACATCAATATTGATTGATGCGATTAGTCGAGATGCGCCAATTTTCTCAATCGATGATACAGGTGCGTATGAGATTTGATCATACAGGTTAAAACGAAAGTCTTTGGTAACGTCCGTCGATACCCTTATCAGCATAATTTCGGAGATAGCTCGTGCCAATAGTATTAAAAAACAGGCTATAAAATAGGTCGCAGCTATCGAGTATTCAGCAACTTCGATACCCCAAATGAGATCATTGCTGCTTTCTAGTCCATCAAACTTTGGATCCTGAGGTGTTATCCCAGCAAGCAATAACGGTATAAGTGCCGAGTAGCTCATCCCAGCTAGAACCCCCAAAACAACAGAGAAAAACACGAAGTTCGGAGATTTTTTTGTAAATACTTCAAATAGCTTCATGACTACTTATTCCTACTTTTCTGGTGCCACTGGCGGTAACAAACGTAGCTTTGTTACATCGTGGAAAGTGCTTAACTCAAACCGATTGAATTTCTCAACCATATCGTCGTAATGTGTACTGAATAGCTGACCTGATTGGCCTGTTGAATTCATAAACCAGTGATGAGTTGGATCCTCGCTAAGTTGTATTATTTGCCTAAATCCAGCCCCAAAAGTTTGTACGTAACCTTTGGTCTTATCGAAGTGAGCACTCGCTACATTGACAGCATTTTCAGCTCCACCACTACTGATCCTCCTTTCAAAAATGCTATCGAGTAATTTAAAATGGCTGAATGGCGTGTGAGCATAGAGTGTTTTATGATGCTCACCCCATTGCCAATTGGCCATATTGCTTCCAGCTAATTTGTTCAGTTCATCCAGAGATTTTTGTAAAGATAAGTACAGGGTGTCTTGACAGCTTTCGAGCTGCTCAGTCTTAACATCATCACACCAACGCGGCTCACTCTTAATCGCCTCAACAATCGTGCTATTCGGAATAGCTGACAATACTGCATTTAGATTTTCGGACTCATACTGTTTATTCCAGCGATGTTTTAGTTCATCACCGAATAGACGTGACTTGAAGTGACGTCGCCAACCATAAAAGATCGTCGCCCCTATACTCTGTGGCGTGGCGTCCCCATTCCATGATTGTAAAATAGCCAAAGCTTGTGCTTGCTGTTCACTTTGTGCAGGTAAAGACGCAAACACGCTTCTCAAAGGTTCAACGGATAAATCTTTATTGTCTTTCTGAATTCGTACCATATCCTCTTCAGTCACCGATTTATCGTCAGAGATCATCTGTTCCAACATCTGAGTAATACGTTCAGACCTCGCTGGTAATGCCCAATTAGCTGAAATAAAATAGGGATATTGATCGTCGGTTATATCATCATTAGCTGAAACCAAATAACCCCGTTCTGGATTAAATTCAGAAGGCATATTGTCAAAAGGTATAAAGCCCTGCCAATCATTCTTAGGATCAGAACCATCCACTGGAGTATGGCCTTTCCCGACGCCTCTAATGGGAACCTGCCCGACGCCTATGTAGCCAATGTTATTTTCAGTGTCTGCATAAAGAATATTCAGCGCTGGTGCAATGTGATGCCTCAAAGCCTGTTTAAAAGCAGGCCAATCTTGGGCGTAGCTCATTCTATAAAATGATTCATACGTGGTGTCCTGCGAGCTCAACGCAGTCCACTTCAATGCCATGGGTAACTTTGCGCCTGAAACGGCATCACTAATAATTGGGCCATGAACAGATCGCCTTACCTCAATTTCAACAGGTTTCAGCGCTTTTCGTAAATTGGCAGGAAAGTCTTGTTTAACGTGAATATATTCAAGCGAAACATCAAAACTTTTCCATTGTTGATCATATCGATACTGCTGTGGATTTGCAGGGTTCAATTCTTCGATAAACAAATCTTGTGCATCAGCCATCATGTTTGTTCCACCCCACGCAATTCGCTGATTGCGACCAAACACAATTGATGGAAGGCCCACCAAACTCATTCCTTGAGCAGATAAATTTTTGCCATTTTGAGAAACGGCATACCACAGAGAGGGAATTTGTAAGCCTAAATGTGGATCATTAGCCAAAAATGGCTGACCGGTTTTTGTATGCTTACCTGAGACTACCCATGCGTTACTACCAACGTATTTTCCGCCGATATGAAATTGTTGCTGCAAGTATTCTTGCAACGAATCTAACTCACGAAGGGAGTCAATACTGGCATTGTGATTTCTGGGTAGGTCATTAGCGAGACTAGCAAAATGTGGAAAAATAAAATCTAACTGAGCTTTGGGTAAATATTGCGCACTTATATAGTGCCCCAACTCTTCTCGAAAGTTGCCAGCCAGATCCAATGCGAAATATTTTGACCATGCTAACGAGTCAACCGCACGCCAATGTTCAGGCTTAATATCAAGTATGGTAAATTCAATTGGAAGCTGTCGAGTTTCATCAATCCAGGCATTAATACCAGCAGCATACAACTCTAATGACTTTCGTGCCTCAGGGCTGAGCACTTCCATTGAACCTTCAGCTGCGTTATATAGGCCTAAAGTGCGCATCCACACATCTAGGTCGACACTAGATTTACCAAATACTTCGCTCATTCGACCCTGAATCAATCTTCTTTGTAACTCTAATTGCCAGAGACGATCCTGAGCGTGTACGTAACCCATTGCATAATAAACATCTTGGTCCTGCTGAGCATTTATGTATACAACACCATTTTCGTCTCTACTGATCTCTATATCTTTAACCAGATTACCGGAAATAGTTTGCTCAGATAACTTAGGCAATGGTTCGATTAACCAAGCCTTAAAAGCAAATGCTATTAAGATAAAGCAGGGGATCACCAAAAAAGCAATCGCCCTAGATAAAAGCGGAAATCGAGCAAACACAAACACCTCAACACACAAAAACGCAACACACATTGCGTTTTAGTTAATTAAAAAGCAAAGAGTAACAAAAGCAAGGGAAAGAGAAAGTGCTGAAATATTAAACAACCACTGTCACTCTTCCTTGTATTGAAAACTAAGTTCATTACCTGACACAAAAAGAACATCAACTTTTATCACATAAAAATCAGCAAATTAAAAAAATACAAAGCATTTAACCGCTGATAATATTGCTAGATTAAAAATGAAATTAATCTTCCCTGCATTATTAAGGACACTATTAAATGCAAGACTGACTAAAAAAACAACCCATTCTCGCAACAAAGTTAAAAAAAATTAAACAGAAAAACGTAATAGAATATTTTATTTTTAACAACTTTTACAATTCGTGAGAAAAACCATTCTCTCTATATCAAGAAACAAATTAGAGAATACGTAGGTACGTTAAAGTATGAAAAGGGTGAACTTAGAAAAATATAATTAGCTAAATCATCAAGATATTGGCGATAATATGTTTTGTTTTTGATGAAATCTTGCCTACATAGCATGAATATTCTTTGTTCAAATTGGGTGAATTATGTTCATATATGCATGAATTCATAAAAACAAAGTAAGCAGGATCAGTAATATTTTCTTACAAGGATAAAAGTGTGTATGGCGAACAAATGAGTCAAATCCGCGATAAGAAAAAAGGAACCTCAACAACCAATACAAGTAGTGAGTTTGTAATTAGCAATTATGGCTCTTCTCTATAAGACAAAATAACATTCTAATTTCAATAAATATTTGCTATTATTAGGGTTGTGGAACACATCATACTATTTGACTAAGCTAGTAACAAAATCAGCAACATAGGAAATATTTTTAAGACCATATCATCATGAATAAATTTACGATACGCTCTCAATTTGACCTAATGTTTGAACAATTATCTCTCTTTTGCGAAGAACTTGCTCAAGCCGAGATAAAAAAGGCTATTTACTTTGAGCTTCCGAAAATTGAAAAAGAGCAAGAACAAAAAGCACCAACCCATATTCCTGTCATAAAACATACAGGCAACGATGCTTTAGCAAAAATTATCTCTGGATATAAGGACTTATTCGTTGATGAAAAAGTAAGCGGTAAAGTGATGCAACGACATCCGGGGTTATTGTGTGTAAATGATAAAGATGAGGTACTGCAAGCACGCCTTAAAACGGTGAATGACGCAAAGTTGAAATTCAAAGAGCTCATTTTAGAGATCCCAAATAATGATGCTCGTTTTGAAGCCGTTCACAGCGCAATTCCCTCTTTGCTTACGCTTGCAAGCTATCGAAAAATTCACAGTGAAACAGCTATACCCTATTCGGTCCGATTTACCTGGATGACCAAACATGCCACCCGCACTTTATCCAAAGAAGCAGCCATGGATATGTTGGAACGTTCATCAAATTATTCCAACCCTCGGATGATCGATCAGCAGTCATGGCATAACTTGGTTGAACAAGAAAAGTTACGTGTCAGTAGCCTAAAAGCGAAAAGTAAATTACGAATTCGCAGGCCAACTCGCGTTTCACCTGAGGTAAATGTGCGATTTACAGCCCAGAAACGCTATCATGTCAGCGCAGCATTACCATTTATTTTGTTTAATCCAAACCCTGAAACCAAACTCGGTGTACTCACAGACTATGAAAAAAATGAAAATCACCCTAGAAAACGAGAATATAACTTTTTAGTAGACCGCATTTATTTAGAACAAGTGAATTAAAAAAGGCTCCAACTAGGAGCCCTTTTACAATTAATTAAATTACTTTTTTACAATTTCTTCCAACGTGTCTTCATCAATCACTTCTGCATTTTCGACGATACGCTTTCCACCTTGGATCTCGATGCGTTTGTGATGCTTATTCAATGCTAGAATTTCCTCACAGAACTGTGCTGATGGATGCATTTCATAAACATAATCAATAATTAAGCCGCTTTTATCATCTTTTACATTGGTAATGCTATATTCAGAAATAGCGCCTTTTTCAATTAGATCTTTCATTGTTGTGGTCATATCACGGCGTAACGCTTTTAATTTATTCTCTGAAATTTCATCAGTGGAATAAATCGAACCATACTTTTCCATAATAGACAGCAAGCGAAAATGATATGTTTTACCAGGTGCCGCATAACGCCACAAATGGTAAAGACGTAGCATCATCCAACGTGACAAACCACGTTTAAGTTCTTGTGCACTATTGAAGTAATAACCTTTATACTCCAAATTATCGATCATGTTATGAACAAAAGCATTTAAACAAGCTACACACTTAATATTGCCGCCTTGACCTTTTTTACCACTAAAATGTAGTGACGATAAAAAGTTCATATTTGACTCATAAAACGAGTCATCGATATCCGAGTTTTTGGTGTCAGTTGCTGAGTACTTAAACGAGAGCTTAGAACCTTGTAATGCTTCTAACGATTCTTTAATTTGGGGGTAAGGCATTGATTGACCCACGGCTTTAAGCTCTTGCGCCAATTCATTCATAGAAAAAATAACCGCGTACTGAATACCCGACTTGAAGTTAATTTTAACAATCTTGCCTTTCGAAGCTAAACGAATAAGCGCTCGCTCTACTTTTTCTTCTCTATCCGATGGCCAAACGAGGTATTCTAGATCCTCACCATCTTTTTTGGTGCTAACTACCGCAGGGGTAATTTTGATCTCACCCTCGTAAAGAATCCCATCAACCTTTTCCGAGATGCGACGGGTTACGATGGTTTTCTTTGGTGCTTCCTCTAACGGCAACTTTTTATGCCCAGAACGAACAAAGCGACCCCAAAGATCGTAATGATTGAAGGTATTCGAATAAGCGCGTAAGCCATGGGCAGCGTTTTCTAAAGATATCCGAACATCTTTATTATCAGTGAATAACGCTAAGCTTTCATTGTCGATAGCACTTTCCACACCATGGATCTGACCTCGCAACGAATCTGGCAAGTTATCTACTGAGATGTTCACCTTTCGGCTCATTGTTCTACTTCCAAAATTATATGACAGCTTATAACAACATATTCATCAGCAAAAGTTAACGACTTAAGTTAGTAAAAATATGATCTGCTCGTAAAATTTTCATTGAGATCGTAATTTTACTAACTCATGCACACTACAGATCGATATTTTACTAACTTAAACGAGATCTGATGCAAAAACATGATCATTAGAAGCGAATTTACGCCCCTAACAGACTGATTTTAAAGCAGCCTGTGCATAACTCAATCACTTCTTGGTATAGATCCGATCTGTACTAAGAAAAGATCTGATCTTTTATTACTAAAACAAGATCATTCCCTACGAATTGTTAGTAACTCTTTGAATTTTCTTAGTATAAAACTGATCTAAGCGGCTCAAAAAGTGCATAACCCTGTTGATAAGTTGTGCAAAGCATATTTGTCATTTTTACGCTTAGTAAATTGCTGATCTGCCACTAAGTAAAGATCAGATCTTCACGTAGTATATGGTTGATCTACAATTTTCTTTATTTATTAAATTTATCAAATGCTTAAGTACACTTTTTGAAGCTTTAACCTTATATACCTATATCTTAACCATATCTAAACTTTCTTAATTATACTTAACTCAGGAAACAAGCTAATAAAATTTTACGATGTCTATATGTTTTGTTGTTTACTACTAATTTAATGGACATTATAATCATAGGTATCAAGTAAAGGATATCGCGCATGTCAATTAATAATAAAGCACTTTCAACCTATAGCTTGCTAAAAGCCACTGCAGAAGTTGCAGAACAATCGCTAGAAGGTCGTATTCAACATTACAGAGCCCATCTGAAAACCGATGAAAAAGAGCTTAGAACTTATACTCAAAAAGCTGCTGCAGATTTACTAGGCTGTAATAACAGAACTTTGAAGCGACGCCATGATCAAGGAGACTTTGATCACTTAAATATTCAAAAAGGGGCAAATGGTCATTATGCATATACCTTAGCAAATATTTTTGCGATGGCAGAGATCATGGGAGTGAATGCAGATCAACGAAAGACAGGTGATAAACTTCAAGTTATCGTCATTAATTCACTTAAGGGTGGTTGTGGTAAAACCACTTCGCTTGTTAACATAGCAGCCGCTTTAGCAACTACCAATATAAAACGTTATCGTATCGGGATCATTGATTTGGACCCACAAGGTTCATCATCCAGCTTTTTCCCATCTAACGATCCAGAACCCATCACCGTGGGCGATTTAATGCGAGATTGTATTGAGCTTGAACCAGATGAAACTTGGCGTAGTGTTGTATCAAATGCATTTCAAACAACTCATATTCCGAACATTAGAGTACTTCCATCTGGTATGGATGACTTTTATTTTGAACATGAGACTGCTACTGAGTTAAAAGAAAGTTCTGGTTACAGCCAAACAAGGCATTATCACAAGTTATGTGAAAAAGTGATTGAGCCGGTTGAAGATGAATTTGATATTATTCTGATCGATACAGCACCTTCTCTTAATTTCATGTTTTACAATGCTCTAATGGCTTCTACAGCAATGTTGATACCCGTTCACCCCGAAGCTGTAGACTTTGATGCAAACAATAAATATCTGAAAAGATTGGGTGAAATTTATCACACGGTTGCTGCTTTAGGCCATGAGGGCTGGGACTTTATGCAATTTTTGGTGACTAATTATGTTAAAGGTAATCATTCACAGCGTGATATTGTTAAAGATGTCCGCAGTGCATTTGGCCGACAAGTAATGAGTTACCCAATTAATCACAGCTCAGCGATCACGGCCAGCTCTTCGTCATTTAATACGATATTCGACCAAAAAACGTCAGATAGTTTGGCTAGCAGAGAATCACTTATCAAGGCACAGGAAAATATAAAAGACGTAGTTGATGAACTTGAAATGTTGATCCGATCAAATTGGCCATCAACACAATCATCGCTCACGCAATAACAAAATAGGCTTACTCATGGCAAAAAAACGTAAAAATGATACCAGACTTGATCCATTTGCAACGGCGATAGAGGGGAGTAGTCTCGACGATCTGCTTGATCAAGCAAAAGTAGGTGATGTGATCACCATGCCCGCGCCAAGTGATCCTAATCGTACAATCACCTTGACCTGTCAGGTAATAAAACACAAAGATATTGAGCTAAAAAGCAAAGTGTATGGTCAAAACCGTCGTGAACAATCTTTACTTAACGAACGCTCTGTAGCTGACATTTTACCAGCAATTAAGAGCGATAAGCGTAACTTACATCCCGCATTATGTTGGCAAAAAGATAATATGCAATGGGTGTTATCTGGTTCAAGAAGACGCAAGGCATGCCTACTTGCGGACGCTGATTATGTAGTGTTGTCATCAAATGATTTTAATGAGGAAGATGCAAAACTTTTAGCTGTTTCATCAGATCAGTATATCGCGCCAAGCCTTTGGGAGTTGGGTCAGGCCTATCATGGCACTAAGCTCAAATTACAAGAACAAGGTAAAAAGGGATCATTTAGAGAAATAGCAGCGTTAGAAGGCGTTTCACACACGGCTATTGCCGACGCGATAAAAGCGTACGAACATATCCCTAAGCATGTATTAAATCTATATCCGACAGCAAATCATGTGGGTCGAGAGGCTGCGAAGAAAATCATTGAAGCCATTAGTTTGGATCTCAATTTGTTTGAGCAAATGATAGCTGAGCTACCAAAACAATCATTCATGTCTGAACAAATGAGCGACGAAAAGCGTGCTTTGATGATCACCAAATATCTAACCACTTTTGAGGAAAAGACTCAGCGTAATGAATCTTTACTTGAAAGTGATTTTATTAAGGTACAGCGTAGCTTGAAAAGCGGTGATATTACCATCAAAATCGATAACCGAGTTTTAACAGATAAACGTCTAGAGCAGCTGCAAAAGCTTTTATCAAGTTATAATTAAGTGATAGGGCACATTGAGCTTTGCAGCGTGTTTTTGCTTCGCTCAAAGGTCTGCACGCCCTAATTAACCAAGTTACACGTTGTTTGTAACTTGGTTTTCCTCCCTATGTGCTCCAACCAGTAAAATACTCACGTTTATTGCCCTATTACCCCTTTTTCTTGTAACGCCAATCCCATATACTGGGCGGATGAGTAAATTTTAGTATCGTGCTGATGTCTACGCAGTTGTCTAAAGAACAGTTGTTTGCTTTGTTTGAAGAAATAAAACAGGAGCAAGCGAATCAATTTCCCCTATCTGAGCGCTTTTTGAAGCAGTATTTCAACGCGCAAATGCTGAGCAAAGCAAAAGAATATTTAAAAGATTCGCAGATTAGTTTCCTAGAACATACGGAAGACTTTTCGAAAATCGAATCGCAAGTGATCGGAAACTTTGGCAATACCTTTTCCCAACATATTGATATTCAGCAAACCACCAATGGTGTGCGCGTCGATGCCCAATGTACGTGCTCATCTAACGCAAAGTGCCGACATATTGCAGCGGTTTTACTCAAACTAAAAATTGATCACTCTGGCGGGTTCGGTGAGGCTTATCTTGTTAACGATTGGTTTAATGAACTTGAATCATTACAACTCATCAAACCGCAAGATTTTGATAATGTTTTGTTATTTTCACTTGAGCAGCAAGGAAAAGAACTGCAACTCATGCCAAAGATCAGTGCGTTTAGGCCCGATGGAAATTATCCACTGGGTAGGCCGTTGACAGAACAGCAATTGGTCAGCCAATTACCCCCTCCCGGAGTGAGTGAAGACGACTTTAGATTGTTTAGCTGGGTAAGATCACAAAATGCACCAGGTCATTATGAATTGAGCGGTAGTTGGGGACATGCTGCCTTACAACAGTTATTACACACAAATCGTTTATATTACAAAGCTGAACGAAAACCCTTATCCGCAGCACATCAGCAGAACCTAACTTTTGTGTGGCAGCAAGATAGCAAGCAAGCGCAATTGAAAGCTTTGTTGTCTAACACACCTCAGTGGCTTCTGTTAAGAACCGATCCGCCCTACTATCTTGATACTGAGCGTTTGGTGGTTGGTCGGATCAGCTCGCAACTTAGCGCCGATGAAATTGCTCATTTACTGACTATGCCTGCGGTTGCAACTGAGCAACTAGAGCAGGTAACGGAACGTTTTGCAGAGCTTTACCCTGCGGATGTGATAGAGCCACCCAGTGGTGTCGCACAAAAGGGCATCAAAAGCAAATTAAAAAGCCGTTTAAGTGTTGTACAAAGCGCAAGTAGTAAGCGCTTTGTTATGACGCTTGAACATACAAAAGGAATGACAAGTTCATCCATAAATAAGGCTAAAAAAAGAAGTAAGTTATTACTAACAGGCTTGGGATTGAACAGCAGTGAAGGCTCCTATGCGTTACCGGTAGAAAACGAGCAAGGCTATCATTGGTTTAACCATGAATTGAAAGAGCAGTTGATAAACAAAGGATGGGCTGTTGAAGAGCTCAGTGAACAAGGAGCGGTTTTAGAGCCTAAAGTTACCTTGTTGTTAAGGCGAGATAAACATCATCACATAATCGGTAAAGTACAATTTGATGACAACACGGTCTTGCTTGATTGGGACAATAAGCCAGAGCTTGAGATCAATGAATTTGCTGATAAGTATCGCTACATTAAAATTGCTGAACAGTCGTATGCAATTCCGACGCAAACCTATGAGCAGTTGCTGACCTTAAAGCAAAGGTTTAGTTATTACCTCTCTAATAGCCAATTTAAGTTTCCGTTCTTTTTTGCCAAAGAGTTATTCAACTTAGAGCATATTGCAGTGAGTTGCGATGATCCTCGCTTACTTGAATATCTTGATGAGCTTAATAACCCCAAAACCAGCTCGAATACGGCTTTAGGTGCAACTAATCAAACGTTTACGCTTAGAGACTATCAAGAGCAAGGCGTTGACTGGTTGAAGTTTTTAAATAGACACCAACTTGGTGGTATTTTGGCTGATGATATGGGGCTGGGTAAAACGCTACAGGTGATAGCGTATTTTATAACTCAATATAACACCTTAGTGAATAAGCCAAGCTTGATTGTGTGCCCGACGAGCTTAGTCAGCAACTGGCAGAATGAATTTGCTCGTTTTGCACCGCATTTGACACTTACTACGGTGCACGGTAGTAATCGCGATGCTCTGCTAGAGAGCATTCATAAGTCAAAGTTCATTCTCACCACCTACCCTCTTCTAAAACGCGATTTAGCGCATTACAAGGGCCTAAAATTTGATTCAATTGTGCTAGATGAAGCGCAATATATCAAAAATGAATCCGCACAGATCTCAAAATGCGTAAAACAGCTAAATGCGCAGTTCAAGCTATGTTTGAGTGGCACACCAGTTGAAAACAACTTGTTGGAACTTAAATCGTTGCTAGATTTTGTCATGCCAGACATTTTGGGGACGCGACAGCAGTTTAAACAATACTTTCAATATCCCATCGAAAAAGAGCAAGATAAAGCACGTGCTAGAGAGTTACACGCGGTGATAGCCCCGTTTATTTTACGCCGAACTAAAGCCCAGGTTGTCAAAGAGTTGCCAGCTAAAACAGAGCTCATCAAAGAACTTGAATTCACACCAGAGCAGAGCCAGCTATATACCAGTGTGCAGCAGCAAGTTGAAAATGATCTTGTACATTTATTCAAAGAGCAAGGTGTGCAGCGCAGTAAACTTATGTTCCTAGACGCCTTATTGAAGCTTAGGCAGATCTGCTGCCATCCTCGACTTGTGGATCAACAAACCGAAGCGCTCAGTGCCAAGTTCGATTGGTTACGCCAGCATTTGCCAATCATGTTGGAACAAGGTCGCAAGATCATTATATTTAGCCAGTTCACGAGTGTACTTGATCTTATCGCCCAACAATGTAAAGAGTTGAATTTGGCGTTTACGCAGCTCACTGGACAAACGCGTCAGCGAGATAAAGTGATTGAGCGATTTACCAGTGGCGAATGCAATATCTTTTTGATCAGCTTAAAAGCAGGTGGTACGGGACTCAATTTAACCCAAGCGGATACAGTGATTCATTTTGATCCATGGTGGAATCCAGCGGTTGAAAACCAAGCCACTGATCGAGCTTATCGTATTGGGCAAGATAAACCAGTTTTTGTGTATAAGCTGATAATGGCTAATTCAATCGAGCAAAAAGTATTTACCATGCAGCGCCAAAAACAAGCCTTGGTTGATGCTCTGTTTGAAGATAAAGCGATGAATTTAAGCAAGTTTGATGAAGAGCAAATGCTGGCTCTACTACGTTAGTTCAAAAATAAATGCATTTATTTTTGAACTAACTGAACAGCACGGGGGTCTATGATTGTGCTTGTTGGTAGCGATAAGCATTTGTTGATTCCCCTTGATTACCATTTTTAAAGCCAGCTTATTGCTGGCTTTTTTGTATAAAAATTTTGCGATTAGTGGGAGGATTCCACATTCTATCCATATTGTTACGATTTAATGGAATAATGATAAAGTGCTAGGTTAATAATCAAAGGAAAATGCGTAATGTGTCAAATAAGCGTGGCAAACGAACTGGATTTTATAGAACCCATGTCACAATGTGACTATGATCTAATTCAAGAAGTGGCAAATTGTGGGGAGCTTGAAAGCATTCTTACGATGGTATTATTAGATGACACATTATCTGAGTCGTTACGTGCGCAAGTACGATTGCAGCTTGCCAATTTAAAAGTTAAATAGAAGGCCATAAACACAACCATGCAACACATTTTAATCGTTGAAGACGACTACGACATTGCGGAGCAAGTTATCTTGTTTTTTAAAGCTTCCGGGTTTGAAACCACCCATATCGCTGATGGCGCGTTAGTTGTGCCATGGGTTGAACAAAATCAACCGGATGCAATCGTCATGGATATCATGCTTCCAAATCAAGATGGTGTTGAGTGCATGAAGCAGATTCGCCAGTTTTCTATGGTACCGATTATTATGGTTACGGCTAAAGTCACTGAAGCTGATAGGCTAAAAGGGCTTGAATTTGGCGCGGATGATTATGTATGTAAGCCCTTTAGTGCTGCAGAACTTGTGATGCGTATTAAAGCGATTTTAAGACGTTGTACCCCACAACCTGAGGATGCAAAGGCGGTCATTGTTGAACCAAGCAGTTTGACCGTCAAAATAAACGGCGCGCATTTAAGTCTCACTAAGGTTGAATTTGATGTGTTTACTTTACTGTACAATTCGCCTAGTCGCGTATTTTCGCGGCAACAGATCTTAGATAATGTGCAGCCCGACAACTTCGATATTTCCGATCGCGTCATCGACAGCCATATTAAAAACATTCGTAAAAAGATCAAACAGCTTGGTGCATCTCCTAAATTGATAGGATCTGTTTACGGGGCTGGGTATCGCTTTGATCGTGAGCAGCTATCATAACTGGACTATGGCGTTAATGACGCTGAGCTTTGCTTAGTTAGTGCGTGTTCTTGTTCTCTGGGGTATTATCAAGTATATGAATACTCTCAATGAGATAGGCTATGCTTGAGACGATTATTTCACAGCTTAGTTGGACACATCTTGCTATTTTTGGTGCCGGTGTGGGTATGCTTGTTCCTTGGTATATTACACAGCAGCAAAAGCTTAAGTCGCAACTGGCTTTTATGGAACAAAAGTTAGCACTTCAAGCCGAACAGGCAGACTCTACAACCCAACAAACCTCTCAACTACAGGCGGATAAGCTTCAGCTTCATGGATTGTGTCAGCAGTACCAAGCTCGTTTAGCCGAAAAGCAAAGCCAAGCTGAGCAATATCAACGTTTATGGCAGCAAAGTGAACAATCATTGGCGCGTACACAGGAGCAAGCTCACGGGCTTGAAATTGAACTCACCGATCTAAAAACCACCTTCGAGCAAAAGCAGTTAGCGTTTGATGAGCAAATTTCGCAGCTAGAAAAATCAAAGCAAATCCTTAAGCAAGAGTTTCAAAATATTGCTAATCAAATCTTTGATGAAAAAACAGCACGCTTCAATGTACAAAGTCAAGAGCGTATTAGCCAACTGCTACAACCGATGCAAGGAGAGCTCAAAGGCTTTAGAGATAAAATGGAAGCCATTCACACCGAAGAGCTCAAGCAAAGGGCTTCTTTGAGAACAGAGCTATTGCACTTACAGGCCAACAATAAACTTATAACTGAGCAAGCGGATAAGTTAACTACCGCATTGCAAGGGCAAAAAAAGACGCAAGGCAACTGGGGTGAGTTGATGCTTGAAAACGTACTCGATAGTGCGGGTTTACGACCAGGTTATGACTATAAGCGTGAAGTGTCGTTTACCACTGAGCATGGAAAGTATCGCCCTGACGTGATTGTTTATCTGCCACAAGGACGCCACCTAGTTGTCGATGCAAAAACCTCTCTTAATGCTTATACCCGTTATGTGAATGCACAGGAGCAGGCCTGTGCAAAAGAAGCGCTAGTGGAACACTGTAATGCGATACAAGCGCGAATTAAGGAATTAGGCGACAAATCCTACGAGCGATTACCTGGACTCAATTCACCAGAAGTGGTGATCATGTTTATTCCTGTAGAGTCGGCGTTTGTTGAGGCGATTAAACATAACCCTAACCTCTACCAGCAAGCGCTGGATGTTAATGTGTTGGTCGCCACACCTACGACCTTGCTAACTAGCTTAAACATCGTTAAGCAGCTGTGGAAGTTCGAAGAACAAAGTAAACATAGCCGTGAACTTGCTCAGCGAGCAGAAAAATTTTACAACAAACTGAATGCCTTTTTACACAGCATGGATGGTGTAGGTAAACATCTAGATAAAGCCAAAGAAAGCTACGATAAAGCGTTTGGCCAGCTATACAGCGGTAAAGGTAACCTCATCAAGCAAGCGTCAGAATTTAAAGAGTTGGGTGTTTCAGTGACAAAATCTTTGCCCGATGAGCTGGTGGAAAAGTCACGTTTGGAGCTTGAGTAATTAAATTATTTATAGAAACGTTTCTCATATTACCTTGTTAAAATTAAGGTGTTCACTAAGTCGCATCGTCAAAACCATTGTTATACGATGAATGTAACTGAGTGATATGCATCCAGACAGACAAAAGTAAGCATGTAATACCGTGTAATTTACATTAACAAATTTTTCTCATATTTTTTACCGGGGTTTTTCATGTAATTTGTAAAGAGGACTTTAATATGGCTAATTTAGATGATTTCAATCAGTTCAATGGTAAACGTTTGAGAAACAGCAAAAGTGAACACCCTTTAGCGACTTATTTAGTTATTAATGGTACTAAGTGTTTCATTCCTGACAATACTACATATACAAATTTGTGGGATGATGATGGTAGGGGGATAGAAGATAACGTACGACTCGATGATATTCCCTCCGCAAATGACATCTCTGAGGGGGCTGTGCTTGCACGCATCGAGGGGACGTCAGCCACATATCTCATAACAAACCAACAAAGGTTATTTATTCCTTCTGGAGATGTGTTTAGTGCGTATAGTTTTGACTCAGAAAAGGTCAATGATGTTGCTAGAATAATTATTGAGTCGATCCCATCAGGAGATGATTTAAAGGGACCATTTTAATAAGTTTTTTAGCGAACTTTAATGTGTCAGCAAGTGGGATTATACAAAGAAAACCCCCAAAAATGGGGGTTTTATTAGCTGATGTTGCTCATATTTGGGTTGGTGCACTCTGCATATGTACCATTTCTTGGTGTGCGTACAAATAAATTAATAAATAAATTGTACTGACTGACATCACGCCAAACACGGCTGTCACGTGATGGACACAAAGAGTTTTGAATATATTGAGTTAACTGCTCTTCATTCATTGCCAGTTCTGTTGGCATTTCTACTAACACCTTGATGCTAGAGTTGGTAAATTTAGTCTCTCTTAACTGCCAACTACCCATGATGAACTGTTTTGAAAAATAGCGAGAAATACGTGCCTTTTGATCCGCTTTCAGTTGGGGAAGCTGACTCTCTTGTGTAGAGTCTAGCACTAGCACCCAAAGCATCGCGATAACTAAAAACCCTAGCAACATAACCGGAATAAAGGCCATATTGGCTTTACTTTTTGGTTGAGGGCGTTGCTTACGGCTACGAGCTTCAACTATTTTGGCCCAGTCTCCATGTTTCATTGTGCGTTGGTTCATTAATCTGTCCTCCCGTGTATGTTGCTCATTAAAGACGAACAATGTGGAAGAAAAATGGAGCATTATGGAGTTTATAACAGGTCCGAGGTTGTACCTTTACTTTTTCTGAGTTACACATGGAGCGGATGTTGATAAAAACCTGATCTCTATTCATACAAAGATACCAACGCTCGATGTGTTATCGTTCTTAATGTTATGATTTTAAATGTATATTTTTTACCGGATCATTGTTTTACTGACATTTATGAGATGGTGTGAGATGCATACACAAAGTGATATTCACGGACTTATAGACTTAGAGATTTTAGATTCTGTTCGTATTTATTTGAAAATCTGGTGTATGGTGAATTTATTTTTTTACTCTGAAACGTTAGCTATTATAAGGCCTTTAGCTAGATGAAATCATAATTTAAAAAAGTGGTGAGTGAAAGATGTAAAGGGGGTTTACAAATTGAATTTTACTCAATAATTGTAATTATTACAATAAGATGATTTGAGTTAGTAAAAATCAGTTTTTTACCTAGTTGAGTTAGTAAAAAATCGGTTTATTAACGTACTGAGTTAGTAAAATGGTGAGTTGTAGGCTCATCAGTTAGTAAAATTTTGGTTTGTATCGGTGTGGAGTAAGTTTGAGTATTTTATGAAGCGTAATAATTTCGCTGTAAACAACCGTTTGGCTTTCGTAAAAGTATAGATTTCCCCCTACTTCGCTTCGTTGCTGCTTCATTAGTAAAAACGTGATCTCAGTGCTTAAAAACAAAGAAGGGCCCTTAGGCCCTTAAAAGTAACACAGTCTTAAAATTAGAATTGATTCATGGTGTTGGCTTCGCCTCCTGCTTTAAGGGCGTTGTCACCAGAGAAATATTCTTTATGTGTATCTCCAATATTTGAACCCGCTAAATCTTGGTGTTTAACAGATGCTTGTTCACGACGAATTTCTTGACGTTGAACATCTCTTACATAAGCCAGCATACCCAAGTCACCAAAATATCCTTCAGCGAGAATATCTGTGCTTAGCGCTGCGGTGTGATATGTCGGTAAGGTGATGAGGTGATGGAATATACCCGCTTCTCTAGCTCCGTCGCGCTGGAAGTTTTGAACCAATTCATCTGCTGCTTTTGCAAGTTCAGAGTTATCAAGTCCTGGGTCCATTAACGCTTTTGCATCTGAGCTGGGATCTGGGTATTGATTTAGATCTCTGCCTTCTTGCTGCCATTGAGCGTATACTTGCTCGCGGAATTTCAAGGTCCAGTTAAATGATGGAGAGTTGTTGTAAACCAACTTGGCATTTGGCACCTGTTCTTTAACGCGGTTTACCAACTCAGCAATTTGCTGCACATTGGGTTTTTCCGTTTCAATCCACAGTAAATCGGCACCGTTTTGTAAGCTAGTGATACAGTCTAACACCACACGGTCTTTTTCTGTTCCTGCTTTGAATTGATATAGCCCGTTTTCCAGACGCACAGGTTTACGCAATTCCCCATCTAGTTTAATCGCCATTTCCCCGTTATTCAGATCGTCTGCACTGTTTACTGGCGTGGTATCTAAAAATGCAGTGTACTGACTCGCTAAATCTCCCGATGTTTTTGATACAGGCACTTTTTGTGTGAGACTGGCACCTAATGAATCCGTGCGAGCCACGATGATGCCATCCTCGATACCAAGCTCTAGAAATGCATATCTTACGGCATTAATTTTTGCCAAGAAGTCTTCATGCGGTACAGTGACTTTACCAGCTTGGTGGCCACACTGCTTCGCATCCGATACTTGGTTTTCAATTTGGATGGCACAAGCACCTGCTTCAATCATTTTTTTAGCCAGCAAATAAGTGGCTTCTTCGTTGCCAAATCCGGCGTCGATGTCTGCGATAATCGGAACGATGTGCGTTTCAAAGTTGTCTATTTTATTTATGATCTCACTGGTGTCTTTACCTTGTGCTTTTGCATCATCTAAATCGCGGTATAGGTGATCTAACTCACGGGCATCCGCTTGTTTTAAAAAGGTGTAGATCTCTTCAATTAGCGCTGGTACAGAGGTTTTTTCATGCATACTTTGATCTGGTAACGGACCAAATTCAGAGCGCAGCGCCGCAACCATCCAACCACTTAAATATACGTATGAACGTTTTGTGGTTTTTTGGTGGCGTTTTACTGCCATCATCATTTGCTGTGCGGTAAATCCATGCCAACACCCCAGTGACTGTGTATATTGACTGCTATCTTGGTCGTAAGCTTTCATGTCTTCACGCATTACCTTGGCGGTGTATTTGGCGATATCTAAACCTGTTTTAAAGCGATTTTGCAGATTCATACGACTAGCAAATTCAGGATTAATTGATTGCCAAGTTTTGCCTTGGGTTTGGCATAAAGTTGCGAACTGATCGAGTTGTGATTGATAGCGAGTCATAATAAATTCCTTCGAACGGGTTACATATTTTTTAAGTTGTGAGAGTGGCACCCGTGCTCTGTAGCCGGTGCTTAATTACACACTAGGCCGCAAATCTAGATTTTTTAAATTTATAGTTATTATTGTGAGTATATTTTTCATGAATGTTTTTGGGGGTTTGTTTTAGGGTGAAATACGATATGGTTTATTTAAACCCGTTCAAACTTTACTTAGGAATTCACTATGCAAGCAAGCACGCAAGAAGCTGGTCTAACGATAGACCAGCGCCTTTACGACTTTATTAATCACCATGCCTTACCGGGAACGGGATTATCGCAAAGCGCTTTTTGGCAGGGTTTTGCCTGTATCATCGATACCCTCTCACCGATGAATAAAGCGTTGCTTGCAAAGCGTGATTTACTGCAACAGCAAATCGATGCTTTTCATCAACAGCATACACACTGGGATAGCGTGCAGTATCGGACATTCTTACAAGACATTGGTTACATAGTGCCAGAACCTGAGCAAGTATGTATTGATACTGAGCTAGTTGAACCTGAAATAGCGCTGACCGCCGCACCACAATTAGTTGTACCCGTGAGCAATGCACGGTTTGCATTAAATGCCGCTAATGCCCGCTGGGGATCGTTGTACGATGCGCTTTACGGCACGGATGTGCTCAGCGAACATGACGGTGCAGAGAAAACCACCCAATATAATCCGGTACGTGGCTTTAAAGTCATGGCCTATGTTCGTCAGTTTTTAGACAAAGCGGTGCCTCTGAGTAGTGGCTCGCACATAGAAAGTACCAATTACGCTGTGCTTAACGGTGAGCTAGTGGTGACGTTAAACGACTCATCTCAGGTTAAATTGGCAGAAGAGGCACAATTTGTCGGGTATCAAGGGCAGGCGCAGGATCCCAGTGCTATTTTACTTAAGCACCATGATCTGCATATTGAGATCCAAATAGATCCCAATAATCCGGTTGGCCAAGCTGACAAGGCGGGCATTAAGGATGTGCTACTCGAATCCGCACTGACCACCATTATGGACTGTGAAGATTCGGTTGCTGCGGTAGATGCCGAAGATAAAGTAAATGTATACCGAAATTGGCTAGGCTTGATGCAAGGAAATTTGGAGGCGTCTTTTGATAAGCAAGGTACTGTGATTAAACGGAAATTAAACTCAGATCGTATTTTTACTAACTCAGAGGGTGAGCAGATCTCATTGAAAGGTCGCAGTATGATGTTTGTGCGTAATGTTGGCCACTTGATGACATCCCCAGCGATATTGGACAAGCAAGGTGCACCTGTTTATGAAGGGATCATGGATGCTATGATCACGTCGCTGTGTGCAGTGCACGATCTTAGAGGAAACAGCTTAGTTACCAATTCAAGCACACAAAGCATCAATATTGTTAAGCCAAAAATGCATGGTCCTGAAGAAGTGGCGTTTACGGTGCAGTTGTTTAGTGAAGTAGAAGCGCTTCTAAACTTACCTATGAACACCATCAAGCTAGGTATTATGGACGAAGAACGTCGCACTTCCGTCAATTTAAAAGCCTGTATTGAACAAGCAAAATCTCGCGTTGTATTTATCAACACCGGATTTTTAGATAGGACGGGTGATGAAATTCACACTTCGATGCTAGCGGGCCCTGTATTGCCAAAAGGCCAGATCAAAATGCAGCCTTGGATCCAAGCGTATGAGGATCGTAATGTTGATATTGGGTTAGCTTGTGGGTTCAGCCAAAAAGCGCAAATAGGTAAAGGCATGTGGCCAATGCCTGATAAAATGGCGTTGATGATGGAGCAAAAGTTAGCTCACCCAGAATCAGGTGCTAACACGGCTTGGGTGCCTTCGCCAACGGCTGCGACATTACATGCTATGCATTACCATTATGTAGATGTTTTTGCTAAGCAGGAAACTCTTATGGCACGTCAGCAAGCCTCTTTAGCAGACTTATTAACGCCGCCTTTGATGCTTGAAAATAGTTTAACAAAAGAAGAGATCCAGACAGAACTTGATAACAATGTGCAAGGGATCTTGGGGTATGTTGTGCGTTGGATTGATCAAGGGATCGGTTGTTCAAAGGTACCTGATATTCATCATATTGGTTTAATGGAAGATAGGGCTACTTTGAGGATCTCAAGTCAACACATCGCTAATTGGCTTAAACACGGTATTTGCACAGAGCAACAAGTACATAATACGTTCGAACGTATGGCTCATGTGGTGGATGAACAAAACAAACATGACGTGAACTACCAAACAATGGCTGGTAACGATCATAGTTTGGCTATGCAGGCGGCTCAGGCACTCGTATTTGAAGGGGCACGACAGCCAAATGGTTATACTGAACCGCTATTACACACATATCGTTTAAAATACAAAGCGGTAACGCATTAACGAAGACAGGCCTGATATTTCAGGCCTGTTTCTTTTTAAGGTTCAAAAATACTTGCTAAGTGACGAAGTTTAAACAAGTATGGGATAACCGTTTTGTTTATCTTATATGAGGCTCTATGTTTCTCGTCGGTAATAAAAAATATCATGCCATTGCGGCACTTCTATTCATGTGCTCAGGGCTGAGTACTTCTGTGCGCGCTAATAGCTCAATCGATCTTACAGAACATAGCCTTGAGCAATTACAACAGCTGGTTGATGACAAGAAGCTGACCTACCAGCAAATTATAGAATATTACCTCGCTAGAATTGAACACTTTGATGATTCTGGTCCAACTCTCAATGCCATTATTAGTGTGAACGAGCAAGCAATCTTAGAAGCCAAACAAAAAGATAAACGTCACGCAATTATAGCTACTCACGGCCCTTTGTTTGGTATGCCTGTTATTCTTAAAGACAACATTGAAACCGCGGGCAATATGCCAACTACGGCTGGTGCTGTGGTACTCAAAAATAATTTTGCAAAACAAGATGCCGAGCTGGTTAAAAAACTAAAACAAGCGGGGGCTATCATTCTTGCTAAGGCAAACCTAAGCGAATGGGCTAATTTTAAATCAACGCAAAGCTCCAGTGGTTGGAGTGATGTTGGTGGGCAAACAAAAAATCCTTATGTACTTAATCGCACGCCTTGCGGTTCTAGCTCTGGTTCTGGTGTTTCGGTTGCGGCCAATATGGCGGTAGTGGCAATTGGCACAGAAACGGATGGCTCAATCACCTGCCCCGCAGCTCACAACGCCCTTGTAGGCTTGAAGCCAACAGTAGGATTAGTGTCAGTTAAAGGCGTTGTGCCATTGTCTCATTCACAAGATGCACCGGGTCCTATGGCACGCTCAGTGGCTGACGCGGCAGCCGTTTTGAATGCGTTAGTAGATGATTCGGGTAAAGATTATCGACGGTTTTTGAACCCAAAAGGCCTTGTGGGAAAACGTATAGGTATAGCTCGTAATGTCAGTGATTTTAACCCTATTGCCAGCAAAGCTTTTACACGAGCAATTGCTGTGATGAAGCAGCAAGGAGCTGAAATAGTTGATAACTTAATACTGCCCTATCAAGAAGAAATTAGCCAAGCTGAATTTGATATTTTGCTGAGCGAGTTTAAGGATGATGTTAATCTTTATTTGGCTAATACGCCGAAATCGGTGGTCACAAAATCGCTAGAGCAAGTTATACATTTCAATCAATCATATCAGCAAGGGAGTGGCTTTAATCAAGGGTTATTGGAAATGGCGCAGCAAACCTCGGGCGTGAAGAGTGAGCGTTATATAACGGCCAAGAAGCTTGTTAGCGAAAAAGCGCGTGAAAAAGGGATTGATGCGCTGATACATCAGCACAAATTAGATGCTATTGTAGCCCCTACAAATGGACCTGCATGGGTGATTGATACAATTAATGGCGACCACTATACAGGTGCGAGTTCAAGTCCATCAGCAATTGCGGGTTACCCGATTATAACGGTGCCGATGGCATACCATAAACATTTACCGTTAGGGATTTCATTTTTTGGTGGCGCCTACCAAGAGCACAAATTGTTGGAACTTGCATATGCATTTGAACAGGCTACACAAGTAAGAACGCCGCCAAACTTTCTTGCAAGCATAGACAATTAAGTAAGTGTAAAACCACTTTGCAAAAACACAGACAAGGAACTGCCATGATAGAAACCTCAGACCTCCTTTTAAGAAAAATAACATCACGCGATTTACCGCTGTTTGAGCGTTTGCATCAAGATGAGCGAGTCATGAGGTGGGTGTCAGATATTGATGAACAAGCACAACGAGAAAAGTTTTGGGAAAGGGTAGAGAGTAGCAATAATTGGCATAAAACTAACAACGATTGGCTCACGCTGGTGATTATAGATAAATGCTCTGGCGAAGCCGTGGGACTTCATGGTTTTTTAAGCATGTGGCAGCCTTACCTGCAAGCAGAGCTTGGTTTTATGCTTTTGCCAGAATTTCACGGAAAAGGATTTGCAAAAAAGTCTACCAAAGCAGTCATTAATTTTGCATTTTTGGAGTGTGGTTATCATAAGCTGATAGCAACCGTATCAGAAGGGAATGAAGCATCCTTTGGGTTACTAAAAGCCATGGGCTTTGAGCTCGAAGGCACACTGAAACATAACTATAAAATTGCAGGGCGATGGATCAATGATCAGAAGCTCGCATTGTTCTCAAATAATTGACCATCAAGGTGTTTTAATATTAGGTTTGAGACCCTCGGTCAAACGACATAAATGGAGTCAATAGTGAAACGTAGCATACTTGCGCTTGGCGCGAGCCTTATTATGGGCGGCGCTGTGGCGGCTGAAAAAACGCTTGAGTTACAGGACGTATTTAATCTTGAATATGCCAATCAAATCGAGTTTAGCGATGATGGAAAGTTAATTTACTTTGTTCGCAATAGAATGGATATTAAATCCGATAGAAAGGTCGGTAATATTTGGACGGTGAACGTTGACAACAATCAACTATTGCCAGTAACAAGTGGCGTGCATGCTGACTATTCTCCTACTTTATCGCCTTCGGGCGATCGCTTAGCTTTTGTGTCAACCCGTGATGGCAGCAGCCAAATTTATGTTAAGTGGTTGGACTCTGGTGCGGTGGCGAAAATTAGCAACCTGTCGCAATCGCCAAGTAGTATTAGTTGGAGTCCCGATGGTAAACATATTGTATTTAGCCAGTTTGTGCCCAAAAGTGCTAAAGCGCCTGTAAGTTTAAAAGGTAAACCTCAAGGGGCTAAGTGGGCTAAACCACCTGTTTTTATCGATGATGTGTTTTATCGGTTTGATGGTGCGGGTTATCGCAAAGCGGGGTTCACGCATTTATTTAAAATCGATGCCAATGGCGGCAATGCGCAACAATTAACGTCAGGTGATTTTGATCATCGTGGTGAAGTCAGCTTTAGTGACGATGGTAAAACATTGTACTTTTCTGCTAATCGTCATCCTGAATATGCTTTAAAGCCGATGAATTCTGAAGTGTATTCGTTGGATATGAATACGCTTAAAATCAAACAGCTCACTGAGCGGTTCGGTCCAGATGCTTCCCCTAAAGTGTCGCCAAATGGTCGCCTGCTCGCCTATCTTGGCTACGATGATAAGGGCACAAATTATGAGAATCGGGATATTTATGTATTGAATCTCGATAGTGGCGAAACCGAAATTTTGACTGAGAAGTTAGATAGGAACATTGAAACAATTCATTGGGACGATAAGAGCCGAGGCCTTTATTATAGCTATGATACTGAAGGGCAAACGGTGGTCGCACATCAAACACTCAAGGGGAAGACAAAAGTACTGACCAAACAGGTGGGCAGTGTGTCTTTTGGTCGCCCTTATTCTGGTGGGGATTTTGATGTAAGCAAACGGGGTGATATTGCTTTTACACTTGCCGATACGCAAAGACCCGCAGATGTGGCACTACTTAAACGGGGAAAAGTTGAGCGTTTAACCCGACTTAATGACGATGCCCTGGGCAACAAAACGTTGGGCAAAGTTGAAGAGTTATGGGTTAAATCTAAACACGATGAATTAGATATTCAAGGTTGGGTTGTTTACCCTCCAGGTTTTGATAGCACTAAAAAGTATCCGCTCGTATTAGAAATTCATGGTGGACCTGTGGCTAACTATGGGCCCCACTTTAGTACTGAAGCACAACTTTATGCAGCGAACGGGAGTGTGGTGTTATACATGAACCCACGCGGGAGTGACTCATATGGCAAAGCTTTTGCGCAAACTATTCACCACAATTATCCAAGCCATGACTTCGATGACCTTATGACCGGCGTTGATGCATTGATTGAAAAAGGCTTTATTGACGAGAAGCGTTTGTTTGTGACTGGTGGTTCTGGCGGTGGTGTGCTAACAGCTTGGACTGTTGGCCACACAGATAGGTTTGCCGCTGCCGTTGTAGCTAAACCCGTAATTAACTGGTTTAGCTTTGTTTTAACGGCTGATTATTATCCATTTTTTGCAGACTATTGGTTCCCAGGTAAGCCATGGGAGCATATGGAACATTACATGAAGCGCTCGCCTATTAGTTATGTGGGCAATGTTAAAACGCCTACGATGCTGTTAACGGGAGAAGCGGATTACCGTACACCGATATCTGAAACAGAACAATATTATCAAGCGTTGAAACTGCAAGGTGTCGAAACTGCGATGGTGCGTATTCCTGATGCCTCACATGGTATTACCGCGCGTCCTTCTAACTTAATGAATAAAGTCGCCTACATCCAATGGTGGTTTGATAAGCACAGCAAGTAGTAAATGACTGCACGTTGTTAAGTCGGAAAATGCCAGCTTTATGCTGGCATTTTGTTTGATTATTGAACTATTCTTAATAAATTAAAGATAATTTGATAGTTAATTAATGTGGTCTTCAGTCAACATGAACGATGGTGCTTTGTTTTCGGTATTTCGTTTTTCTACTTCCTCAGTTAGGTATACTTTGTGCTTTATAGGACAGATGTATGCTTTTTAATTGTTTCATCCTGAGCTTATTTTTATTTGTGGGTTCAGTCCATGCAGTGAAACTGTACGTGAATGATGAAAACGATTTGCGCGTGTATTTAAAAGATATCCCTCCAACCAGTATCGCGAATGAAACAAATCTCATGGTGATCGAAGCGCTTGAGGCCAGTTCTTTAGAAATTTTACCGGGGAGTTTCAATCGAGCAGTGAAAGCTATGCGGGAAAGTCAAAGTGCAGTTTGCATGACAAATAAGTTAAAAACACCGGAGCGTTTGAAAGAATTTATATATAGCTTACCACTCAATATTTACTTGAGTCGTCGCTTATATCAAAGAGGATCCGCAAAACCGCTTGAAGATGAACTGCTTGATGATAATGGCGATTTACAGTCTCTAGCCCTTTTATTCAGAACCTACCCACAGTCTATTATTGTGTTAGGTGCATCAATTTCCTATGGCGCATTTTTAGACTCTCAGTTAGCTAAAATCAGCAAAAAAAATAAACTGATACGAAACTCTCAAGATTACTACGACACAATTTACGATATGTTCGAAAAACAACGAGCGGACTTTTTTCTGGGATACCCTGCTGATATTTACCGAAATATGCAACAGAAAAAAGCTAACCTTAGAGCTTACTATATTTCCGGGAGCCCTAAATTTTCTATTGGCTATTGGATGTGCAATGACACACCGTCTAGTCAACTTTTCATCGGTGAGCTCAATACACACATCAAGCTTATGTATCAAAGAGCGGAGTTTTATCAGGCTCATACCAAGTGGTTGCCTGAGGTTGATAAATCGAAAACGACATTGTACTTAAAAACGTTAATTGACAATTTGTAAGGTGATTTATTGCGTTTGTAACACAAGTTACTGCGCATTATGTGTAGTTTAACCTATGCTGAAGATAAGTGACTCTTGAGGTTGTCGTTATTTTAATGCCGTTGTTTCTTTTATTTATGATGTTTGTAGTTACTGGCGTTAACGCAGTGCAGTTATACATAGATGATGAGAAGGATTTAAACGTTTATCTACATAGAATGCCCGCTACGAATATCGCCAATAATACCAACTTATTGTTGCTCGACAAGCTTAAGACTGATGGGCTAACCTTTGTTCCTGCAAGTTATAAACGTGCATTACGCGCAATGCGTTCAAGTAAAGATGCTGTCTGTGTATCGAATCGCATTAAAACACCTGAACGACTCAACGAGTTTTTGTTCAGCTTACCCGTTAATATATATCTCAGTCGCAGGTTGTATTTGCATGCTTCTGCACCACCATTACAAAGCAAACTGTTAAATGAGCAAGGTGAGGTGAAGTCATTACCTCTGTTATTCAACTACAATAGAGACGCATTAGTTGTGCTCGCGCCTAGCATGTCATATGGACCATTTTTAGATAAGCAACTATTAAATGTGCCACAGCAGAATAAAGTGCTCCGTGATGGCACGAATCATTACGACATGACTTATTTTATGTTCAAGCGTAAAAGAGCGGATTTCTTGCTTGGTTATCCCGCGGAAATTTTTCGTCACAACCAAAATGAGCGAGAACCCACAAAATTCCGTGTTTACGATATTGAGGGGGCGCCTAAGTATGTGCTGGGTCATTGGATGTGTAATAACAACGAGCAAAGCGCAGCTTTCATAAAGCGCCTAGATACATTGCTTAAAGCCTTGCATCAGCAAGACTCATTTTATCAGGCCCACTTACGTTGGTTACCACAAACCGCACAAGAAAAGACGCGCACTTACCTTGATACATTATTCAGAAAAACTCATTAACATAAATAAACAATTTTCACAGCCTTTTCTAGTGGCTCACATCGCTGGGTTGACCAAAAACTCTAAACTCAAGCCAAAAGTCTGGATTTTAAACTAAGGGCCCAAAATAAACACATTTGTAACTAAGGTGTAAGTTTTTGTGTCTGTATTAGCGCCCGGCTGCGCAGCCTAATGATCTTTCAAAACCATATAAACAGGAAAAATAATGAAAACTTTTACTTCTATGTGCTTATCTGCGTTACTTGGTGCCTTAGTGATGGCACCAGCACAAGCATCTATCTATAAAGATCCTGGCTATGTAGAGCAGGCCGCGAGAGTCGTGACTAAAAATAAGGCGATTGGTCGTACTCATCAGTACCGTGGTCAGCAAGGCTGGATGTTTGTTGACAGTGTTGCAAATGGCGCCACCAGCGGTTTTTATCAGGGTAGTAACTGGTTGAAGTTACACAACAGAAATTTCAAGTTAGCGGTAGGCTTTGTTGAGTTTTCTTTCAACCCATCAAAGCTTGATTGCACACAAGGTATGAGCTTTAACCTTGAAATTGGTGAAGACACGGTCGCTGAATTCAAGCCAAACTGTGATGATTGATTAGATGCATCAGTTACCTATCCAGTTGAATACTACTTCGATTTGATCCCAGAGCCTATTAAGCCAAAACTAGAGCTACCACTTGATCCACTGGGCCTGATGAGGTTGGGTGTTAAATTTGGTGCGGGTATTGAAGCGGGTGCAGAATTTGAAGTCGGTGGCGTGATCGGTGGCTACGACAATGATGAGCCATTTGAAGCGGGTGGTGTACGCCGCCCTGATTATGTTTATGCATCCGTAGAGCCATTTATTGGTGGTTTAGTATCAAGCTCGGCATACGGTACATTTGGCTACGGTATTGCGGAAGCTGGTGTGAAAGGTAAATTGTCGCTACTCAAAGTAAAAGCGAAAGGGTATGTAGAAGCAGGTATTCGTCGTGTTGTGGTAGATGAACAAGTGCTTGAAGAAGGTTTCTTGGAGCTTAAGGTTTCTGGCAAGCTATCGGGTGGCGACGGCAAAATAGAAGCTTACTGGAAGAAACTTTGGGGTTTGTTGAAGTTTAATGTTGATATCTGTAAGTGGGATCCGCTCTACGAGCGTGAAACAACTTTTTATGAGTACGCAAGCCCAAGTTGGCAGCAGCTTTAATTTTTAAGGGTGGCTTAGCGCCACCCTATCAGGAGTTTTTATGAAAATTAAAGTACTTTCGTTTGCACTTGCAGTCGTTACTGCTGTGGGTTATTTGGTCTTTTTTCAATCATCTAGTGAACACAACAATCGCTCGGCGGTACAAGCACAAACTTTACCAAAGGAGCAAAAAAGTGAAACGCATCAACACAGTTATCACGTATTAATTGAGTCGTCTATTCAAGGCGACAATCAGGTTGTTTTATCTCATTCAAAACTGAGCTGGCATATGCAGCTACAGTTACAGTTACACAAAGGTGCCGATGAGCGAGGCTGGCTTGGAAAACTCAGTGATATTAGCTACAGCCAAGATAATCGTGTTACTTCTTTAGTAAGTGAATTACCTTTTACCGTAAAGCGTAATGATACCCGCTATGAGCAGCTTGATTTACTTGGATTACCGGCTGAACACACGTTGCAGGTTACGCAGCAAGTGTTTAATTTAATGAGTTACAATCTCAATGGCACCTTAAGTTTTAAAGAACCGCAAAGACAGGTCAGCTATCAATATGATCGCGATGGCAATACCATTACACGTCAAATTGTGACGCAAAACTATTTAGATCCCAGCTATCAACCTGCGAAAGAACAAGAAAATTGGCTGGTAGCGCTTAATTCGCGCCAACAAATCACTAGTTTAACTTATCGCAATATGCGTCTTTGGTCACAACAGCAGCAAAGTTATACCGTGGAGCAAACGGTTACGATAAAGCAGTCTTTATCTCCCCAACTGGCTAAAACGGTTGGCGCATATATGGTTGAGCACTACAGTGCTTATGACATTTTGGAGTTGTTGAACGCGATGCCACAGTCGAGCTCTGCACTGATCTATGCGCTACAGAAATTACAAACACCAGAAGCCGAGGCAATGCTGGTGGATCTGCTCCAATTTGAGCAGACACGGGACTTAGACAAACACAAAGTGGCGATTGCCCTTGGTCGCTTTGGAGCGTCTAGTGAATTGTCTTTACAAGCCCTACAATCGATAGCTCAGCAGCAAGATAATCAAGTAGCAAATACCGCGCTACTAAGCATTGGTACAATGGGCTATTTTACGCCGGATCAGCCGCTTACGGTTAAAAGTTATTTGCAAGATAATTTGCAACAGCAACGCAACCTATCAACAACGGTTTTGGCTATTGCGAATAGTAAAAATGATCAGTTGTTGGCGCAGTTACCTCCTCTACTTCACAGTCAAGATAAAGGGGTAAAACTCAACAGTATTAAAGTGTTAAGTAAACAGTCAGGTTATCAAGACGCGGTGGTTAGCGCGTTACTGTCGTCACCTGAACCTCGTTTTGTGGCTGCATTTACGCGAACCATGCTGGAAACAAAGCAACCGTTGAGTGTCGGCAATGTTGCTAAGTTAAAGCAATTGAAAAACACGACGTCGAATCCGGTGGTTATTAAAAAGCTGACGGAGCTGCTTGACAGTCAGCCGGGCTAACTGATGCACATAAAAAAGCCATGTGCATGGCACATGGCTTTGCTATGGCTTACGGTAATTTTCTAGTGCGGGCCGGTATTTTTAGCGGGCGCTTGCCAAGTACTTTGCCATACATAGTTGCCATGAATGTAATACACATAGTCTTGGTGAATAATAGAGCGGTCATCTCCTGACCAAATGTAAGGGAGGTTGTCTTTTTCATCTGAGTAATTGATTGGGCTACTGCCGCTATAGCTCAATTGTTTGCTATCGATATCCAAAGCAAAGAGTGCTAACTCGTTGCTGCGTGTCCAAGTTGAAAAACTGGGTTCTGTGCTGGTGCTTTGCCAAGTTTCAATGGGTAAAGTAAAGCGATATTGACTGTCATTCATCGACAAAAAGCTAAATGCGTGATAGTCGTTCTCCGCTGCTGTATAAGCGCCTTCGAAGGTATGCGTGCTCAGTTCTTTTGGGGCACTCATATCGCTTATATCAAATAAACTGACTTTTGCGCCCTGACTGACTACGGGGGTATCAGCCGCCATATCTTCAACATGTTGGCCAACACCTAGCAGTAAACCATTTGCGACGGGGTGTAAATAGGCAGAATAACCCGGGATCTCTAGTGTGCCTGCAATTTTTGGGTTGAGGGCATCTGACAAATCAATCACATACAGTGGGTCTGTTTGTTTGAAAGTGACGACATAAGCCTGTTGCTCGGTAAATCTCACCGCATAGACATTCTCATCTACGATACCTTTTGCATTGACCTTACCAATAGGAGTTGGAAACTGTTCATTAGGTAGCTGGCTGACGGCGTTTAATTTATCGCCTTGTTGTTCAAGCACGTATAAGGTGTGTTCAAAGCCTTCGAGGCTATTGCCATTTGAGGTAACTAAACGAAGGTGCTGCGACATTTCGCTAAAGCGTAAATTTGCATTGCTCCAACCTAAATGACCGGAAACTAACCCTGTTGCACTGTAGTTCGGTTCGCTCTTCTCTAAATCAAACTTGTGGATCACAGATTGGGTTTTGTCTTCAAGGTACAAAGTACTGTAGGTATAAAGAGATTTTGTTGACGCATACAAGCCATCTATTTGACTGTTGACGCAAATAGAGCTGCGTTGTGATGGATCATCAAGTGCAATTTTTGTGACTGTCATGATAGCGTCAAAGCCATCTGCGTTTGTTGCGTCTGCGCTGATGTAACAGTCATCAGCTTTAAATAATGGGTTTGTTTGCTCAGTGATTGTGTTCGTTATTTTGGGAATAAAGTTGCTAATTTGCTCATTTTGCAATGCTTGATAGTCGCGAAGTTTACTTTGCTCATCACCATCAGTGGCACTGAAATTATCAAAATGAGGATAATAGTTACTCACGAGGTATAGGTGCTCACCAATAACCCGGCTATCAATTAGCTGTCCATCAATCACAAAATGTGCTTTGTTTGCAGCTTGTTCTGGCTGGCTAACATCCATCACACTCAACTCAAATTTTTGCGACATGGGGGCGGGTAAAATATCGCCTTCCATCACTGAAGTACTGGCCATGGCCATCGGCTCTAAAATGCCAAACCAACCATAGTCATGGTTTAATACTGCAAGTGTATTGTCATGTAAGTAAAGTTGTTGTTTTTGATAAGCAATATCTGACGTGGTGAGCTGCTTTACCGGTGTTAAAGACCCGCTGTCATCTCGCTTCATAATACGCACATATTGCGTGCTTGTTTGCGTATCCGTTATGTTTTGCATACCGTTGGCGGCAATATACATATATTGTCCGTCGTATTTGACTCTGTCGGCTTCATCCACACCAAGCTCTTGCTGATTGGTTGTTGAAAAGTTAGCGGTGATAGTGGCCGACATCTCGTTACTTTGATCTCCTGCTGTCGGAGGAAGTGTTGATGAAGAATACCGGCGAACAAATAAACCATTTTTCAAATTAGTGGCAAATTGGTCTGAACTTGCTTTGGCCAGCGGGCTGGTGGAGACCTTAATATCATTTAATTGTGGCAAGGTAGCCGTTTGGTCATCTGGTAACGTTTTTGTATCGCCGTCTGAGCAAGCACTTAGCAATACAGTAACGCTTAAAGCTAATAAACGTGGGTAAAACATAACATCTCTCCTTTTATTGTTTGCTCTAAACATACTGTACGAAATTGGCCAAGTTTAACTGTTACCTTTAAATACCTATTTGTTATTAAGTGTTACCTGATATAGCAAATTGCAAATACGGTGGTAAATTAGCTATTAGAACAGTGGGAGGTGAGTTTGAAACAAATAGTATGGGCACTTGGTTTATTTGGATGTGCGACTACACACGCACAAACATGTGACTCTCCGTCGGATGAGTGCGCCAAAGTAGGACAATGGAACTTCTCTGTTGCGCTGGGTGCTGGGGTCATGACCAATCCACTTAATGGTGGTGATAACTTTCCACTTATTGTACTGCCTTATGTCAGCTACTATAACGAACGACTTTTTATTGAAAACACCACATTAGGCTATACATTTGTGGATGTACCTGAGTTTGATATAAGCGTGATCATCGAACCCAACGCAGAGCAAGCCTATTTTGAGCGTTTTCATATTCGAAATATTATTGCCCCAGATAAAGCGCTCGATGCTAGCAATGAAGTGAGCGGCGAAGATAATCCGCCTCCCTTTGACAATAATGAGAGTACTAAAAGGATCACAATTGATGATATTGGGGAACGGGATTGGACTATTGATGGCGGGCTTTTAGCGCACTGGTATATCGGTGAGCGACATAAGTTGAGCGCATCGTGGCTTGCTGACGTAGCTAGTGTTTATAAAGGCCAACACGCTACTTTAAAGTACACTCATCAATTTGCGCTTCCAGAATCGATACCCGCAAAGCTTCAGTTCAACATCGGTATACATTGGCAAAGTAAAGAGTTAGTTAATTATTACTATGGCTTAAGTGCGAAAGATAAATTGGGTGAAAAAACCTATTATCAAGGTGATAGCACTTTCTCACCTTTCATTTCTGCAGCATTTAACTACCGGATCAATGAAGATTGGCAGTTAAAAATCAGTGCCAAGCATAAGTTTTTAGATAGTGGTATTCGTAATAGCCCCATCGTAGAACAAAATGGCAGTAGCTCTTTCTTTATTGGGGGGCTCTATGAATTCTAGCGCGAAGTACCTAGGAGCGCTTATGATGGTTTTGTACGGTAATAATTTGATAGCGAATGTTCAAGCACCTGCAGAGAATCACTTAGAATTAAAGCCAATGACCTGCGTGGTACGTCAGTTAGGTGAACTTTGTCAGATGACAGTTAAGGTGAGTTGGCAAACTCAGACTCCCGTTAATGCCTGTTTATACCAAGAAAAAACGAAACTGAAGTGTTGGCAAGCAAGGCAGAATATATCGCAAAAGCTTGATGTAGCGCTGCAAAAAAGCATGACATTTACGCTTATTGACGGACAAAATAATTTGCTCGCACAACAAACAATTAAAGTAAATGCGGCCAGTAGTCGCCAATATCGAAGAAGATTAAAAACGGATTGGAGTATTTTCTAATGGCTCACATTATGCTCGTTGAAGATGATATACGCCTTGCTGATTTAACAGCTCAATTTCTGCAAAGTCATGGTTTACAGGTAACACAAGTGCACGATGGCGATGAAGCGGTGAGAGAAATTATCGCAAAACAACCGGATGTGGTGATCCTAGACATTATGTTGCCAAACCAAGACGGTTTTAGTGTTTGTCGCCATGTACGTCCTAGCTACTGTGGACCTATTTTATTTTTAACTGCAAAAGACAGTGATTTTGATCAAGTCAGAGGGCTTGAAATAGGTGCTGATGACTATGTGATAAAGCCTGTTGAGCCTCATGTTTTATTAGCCCGGATCAATGCTTTACTAAGACGTAATGGCACAAGTTTAAAAGCGAGTGATCAATTGACTCTAGGGCAATTGACGATTGATAAAGCAAATCGCAAAGTGTGTTTAGCTCAGCAAGAAGTTGAGCTAACTAGCTATGAGTTTGATTTACTGTGGGCGCTAGCAAGCCATGCAGGCGAGACGCAAAGTCGAGAGTATATATACAAGCACGTAGTTGGTCGTGAATATGATGGTCTAGATCGCAGTGTCGATGTGCGGATCTCACGATTACGCAAAAAGCTCAACGATAATTTAGATCAGCCAGAACGTTTGATCACTGTTTGGGGAAAAGGCTATTTATGCTCCAAATCTGCATGGGGTTAGTAAAATAATGATCCGTTTGCTGATCAGTTTATATTTAGTTGTGTTTGTTAGTATTATTTTGATCAACCAAGGCAGTGAGTTTATTTGGCAACACTATCTATATCAGGCGCCCGATGAGTTAAGGCACGCGAAGCAAGTTGCTCAACTATTACAATCCAGTGTTGTTGAGCCTGAGCAACTAGATAGCCGTATTGTAAGGCATCAATTGGATGAAATTGCATGGTTGCCAGAGCAGCGCGCATTATTGTTGCAAGGGCAAGTGATCACCACCTACACAGAGCACAATCAGGCTGTACTGTCATTTTTAATGCAAGATAAACAAAGTCTCGTTCAACTTGGTCCTTTCGCGCCGCCAAAACAGGCTATGTTGTCAAAATATCTGATAAAGTTGTTTTCATTCGTCGCGTTGGGCCTATTGCTGATGTTGTGGTTAAGGCCGCTGTGGCAAGACCTTATGCAGCTAAAGTATGTGACAGGGCAACTTGCAAAGGGAGAATTAGATATTTCTATTGCGCCCTCACGCTTCTCTGCTATTGCAACACTGACCAGTCAATTTCATTCTATGGCTGTCAAAGTCGCCAATTTAATGAGCAATCAAAAGCACTTAGTGAATGCGGTTTCGCATGAGTTGAGAACGCCTTTGGCTCGCCTTAAATTCGCTTTAGCCATGCTTGCCAATGAGGCTCCTAAGCCTGTGGAGCAAATGTCTCAAGATGTGCAAGAAATGGAGCTATTGATCGACGAAATGCTCAGTTATGCACGTTTGGAGATGGCGCAAACGCAACTCAAATTTGAACGCGTTAATTTATGCGAAATCGTACAGCAGCAGATCCACAAACTACAACGTATCACGCAAAAGCAGGTTGAGCTCCTTGCGCCAAGCCAGCCGTGTTATATCAGAGCTGAGCGGCACCATCTTGAACGAGCAGTGCAAAACCTATTACAAAATGCCGATAAATATGGAACAAGCTTGATTGAAGTAAAAATCCATCTGGCATCTGAAGCGGTTTATTTGAATGTGTCAGATGATGGTAAAGGCATTGCCAAAGCTGATCAAGATAAAGTCTTTGAGCCTTTTATGAGACTTGAGCAAAGCCGCAATAAGAGTTCTGGTGGGTTTGGCTTAGGCTTGGCCATAGTCGATAAAATCGTGACATGGCACGGTGGGGAATGCATTGTAGAAGATGCTGACATTGGTGGCGCTCAATTTGTGGTCCGTTTGCCGAAGCTCTGATAAGTGGGTATCAGCGTTTGAGTTAGTTATGTTTTTCTGGCTTTAATGGCGTAAATTAAGGGCACTTTAGTATTTTCATGCAACTTCATGTAGCCAAAGTTTTCAACAAACTCTAAATTAGGTAAACAGTCGTACGGGCTATAGGGAAACTCATTAAAATATTCAATGACCAGCCCAGCTGCAATTAAAGCATTAATTACTTCGCTTAAAGAATGAGGCCAAGTGACAACTGTAGATTTGTCGCCAGCACAGTTTTCAGTGTAAGTGCCCTCTTCTTCTATGTCAGGCGTTTTACTCGGGAAGTACGAATATCCACCAAGCAGATCACTCACGGGATGAAACTCCACGAGGTGGAACTCACCACCCACTTTAAGTGCTTGTGCAATAGTTTGTGCCCATAAGTGTAAATCAGGTAACCAACACAATACGCCGTATGAAGTGAACACTAAATCAAACTTTTTAGTATTGGTTAAACCAAACTGATAAACATCGCTTTCAATAAATGTTGCGCTAAGTCCGAGCGATTGATTGAGTGACTTTGCTTGCTCAATTGCGCGCGGTGACAGATCAACACCTGTTACTTCAGCGCCTAAGCGGGCCCATGATAAGGTATCTTGACCAAAGTGACATTGAAGGTGTAAAAGCGATTTACCTTTTACTTCACCTACTTGCTCTAATTCGATTCTATTTAGTGAACATTTGCCTTTTAAAAAGGCATCCAGATCATAAAACTTGGAATCTAGATGCAGGCTCGTCCTTTGATCCCAGGTTTGTCTGTTAATTTCTAAATAGTTTTTATTCATCATTTCGTTGCCATGAAGTTGTTTGATATTAACGTTCGCTTATGGTGACTTTATAAAAATCTAATCACACAATAGCACAGGTGTTCAGTCTGGGTGTATTCCATCATACGCATCGAGTTGTATTTGAATTGATTTTTCAAAAGTAACGATGCTTTTATCTTGTTCGTTTGTTGAGGATGCCGTTTGTTGCGCTTTTGAGGTAGATGGTCTTTACGATAAGTGGTAGTTTTTTGGCACCGGCTTGCCAGATATGATCAGGTGTTATAGTCACTATTATTGTGTGAATGAGTACTAGAATTAGCCCAAGCCAATTGTGAAGAAAAGCTAGCCTAAACACACGACTAGCTTTTTTCGGGGGAAGGCAATGAGAGATTGGCCTAATATCTCATTGCCAAAATTTATATTAGTTAGGACTTACTGTTACTGTGATTGTATCTGAGTAAGTACCAGCGTCATTTAAACCGGTTGATTGTGGTGTGATTTTAAGTGACGTTGCAAGTGTAGAGCCATCACTACCTGTACCTGCTGAAGTATCTACATGCTTGTATGCACTTGTTAACTCGATACCGCTCGTAGTACCTACGCTTAATTGGTAAGCGATTTTGCTTTTTTGAGCGTTATTAGCAACTAGGAAACCACCGTTTAAAGAAGTATATTCAGTCGTTGCATTTTTGCCTGTGTTACACCACACATCAAGAGTACCGATTTCTTGTGTTTGCTGAGATGAATCAAGGTTTAACCCTGTAACACTGTTGCTAAGGCCGCTGTTGGTTTTACACATAGGTGCAATCGTGCCTTCGAATGTGAACTTAGCTTCTGAACCTGTAGTGTCTAAAACACCTGCCGCTGCTGTCATAGAAGTAAGTGCAGATGCTACGAATAATGATTTAAGTAATGTGTTCATGTTTTATCCCCTTGATAAGATACAGCTTAATATTGCTATCTAATTTAATGTTTAGGCGTTGTTACCTATATGCCAAACATTAAGCAAAAGGGGGGCCAACAATTTAAAAAGTTAAATTGTTTTTTTGGTTTTTCTGAAGTGTTAAATTAAACTCATTCAATATCAAACGCTTACCTGGGGTAGACTGTGAGAGATAAATTGTCTCGGTAAACACCGGCTGGCATTAGATCTGTGTTTCCCAGTACAAATTCAAACCCATACCACCGATTTCTGACACCGGGATAGAAGTTATAGCCGCGCATAAGCCGTTCAGACGACGATATTTTGACGTTATCAAAACTAATGCTGTAATCGATCAATGAGCGTGTGTCGGTTTCATGACGTAAGCCATTGAACTCTGAGTCCAAAACAATATCGTACGAACTATTACTGAGTATTTTGATACCCCAATAAAAGCGCATGTCGCTTTTTAGTTCACCTAAATCGATTTGGTAGAAGCCATTACTACCTGACACTTTGCCTTGGCTAGTGGTATCGATTGAGATAGCGACTTGAGGCTGTGAGTAATAGTTCATGCTCAAGTATTGCTCTTCGATGATTCTATTTCTGCGCACAACAGATACTTTTACAATGCCACTGTAGTTCCCTGAAGGAAATAGACTGTAATGTTGTAAACGTACCCACATATTCGTTGTGTAGTTGTTTAACGGAAACCGCCATATGCCGTTGCTGGGCCACTTGTTGTTAAATTGTTCATCGAGCAAGCGAGCGTATTTATATTCTGTTGGGCCGGTAAAGACTAAAGAGTAGTAATAAACATCTTCGACCCATATTTCATCGGCACAATTTAATAGGGGGTCAGAAACTTGCACTTTTAACGGCAAATACACTGAAACTCGATTACCGTGCTCTTCAATGATATCCGATGAAGGTGACGTAGCAAGTAAGTTACCAGCGCACTTTTTGCCTTTGCGTTTAGCAAGTGCAGGTGAGCTAGATAATAGATAACCCAAAAAAAGTATTAAAAATATCTTGAGTTTCATTCGTTTGAGTCTCCTTTCGGGCGGTTTTGTTCAAGCTCAATGGTGCCAATGCGTATAAACCGTTTCTCTGTGTCTTGCACAATAAAGCGTCCACTCAGACCTTCGATTTCAACACGGTATTCACCGGTACTTATACCTTCGACAACGAACCGCCCTGCTCTATTGGTAAAAAATGCTCGAACAAGGGGTTGAGTGTCATTCTTTAGTTGCTGTATAACCTGCCCTCTTTGCATTGCAATAGGCATGCCTTGAGTATCTAACAAGGTGCCAATGACGGTATAGGAAAGTTCTGAACCAATCTGCAGTCGGTGTCCTGTGTTCGCGCCACCCACTAAACGATACATGCCTGGCCCCCAGTCATAACCCAGTGGTGCATCAGGTACATCGATATTGAATTGTGATTGAGTATAGCCTGAGCCTAAAGAAACGAGCGCGCCAATATGTTGGCTTGGTTTGGTTTGAGCGCGTCCAAAACGGTCGATGTTGACCAGTACATCCGTGTCTTTTAGGGTTTTGTGCTTTGTTACTACAGCAAATGGGGCGGTGGTTGTGGCGCCCATACCAAAGTAGCCATCGGCAAGCCCTAGGCTAGTAGACAGGTTGATACTTGCGCCACTGTCATCTGTCATGTTAGAGCGAGTATAGTTATTTGCGCTTATGTCGGTTCTAAAAAATGCACCGGTATAACTTGCTTTGAGCTGTTCTTGACGATAATTACTGCCTTTTTCAGTTCTAATTTCATAGCCATAATCGTTGACAAAATTGCTATTGGTTTTGGCATAGCTTGCGCTGGCCACTTTAGAACGGTTATTGTACTGTGCTCGGGTGCGAATGCCGTTTTGGCGGTTATGGCCATTCCATGAGAAATTAAGTACAAATTGATTTTCAGACACAACGTTAGGATCATCGCTGGTATTATGATTATACCCAACTCTGACTCTAAAACCGTCATAGCGAAGGTTGAACTCAGCGGAAGCACTTTTGCTCGTCAACGAATCAATGTTGGTTGTACGAGAGGCATTGAGGTTAAAGTCTAAATACTCGTTAATAAAATAGCTGTAATCTAAATATGCGCGTTTATTGTCGGCGACAGTATCAAATTGTTGCCATGGTGTACTGGTAAAGTCATTTTTGACTTCATAACCTAAGCGTAAGTTTGGTGAGCCATAATTTCCATGGCCAAAAACGCTGTGTTCAGTTTCAATCGAATAGGCGCTACCTAAAACATCTTGGCTTTTACTTTGAGAATAGCGCAGCGAGAGATTACCAATGGGGCTATTTAAACTAACCACGGTGCCAAGTACGTGACCGAGTGAGTGTGCAGCACCATTTAGCCCAATCGTCAGTCTATCAGTGATACCGCGATCGTAATAGCCTGAGGCGAACAAGTCGTCATCATAGTGATAATGACCATTATCAACAGTTGATAAACGGCCAATTGCGAACGCGTAATCGCTTAAACCACTGGCCAATAAGCGTGCATTGTAATGTGTAGTAAAGTCAAACGCCTGCGTTTCACCATTGCTATAAGTTGCCACGACATGAATATTGTTGACACCCGAGCTTAGAGGTAAGTCGCTTAGATCATAGCGACCCGCTCGGAGCTTGATCCTTGAGATCAAATATTCATTAACGAAGATCTCCAATGTTGCAGCTCGAGGAAGTACGAATTGTTGACTGTTACTGGGAGTGATGCGCCTTTGTGGTTGTAATTTGGAATATGCTTTGGAGATGCCAACACCTGCCAACTGTGCACCTGTTAAATGGCCCACACTATTAAGTTGGGTGTCACCAAGGGTAATGCGCATTGGTTTATCTGGCCTATCATAAAATAGCGCGATATCACCGCGATAAAAATGCGCATCCTGCGTGTCACCACTTTCCCAAAATACAGAGCTGCGCATATTTAAACCATCACCACCACCCACATTGGCATTCATTAGCCACTCAAACTGTGATTGATATGCGCGGTTGTTATCATTGCGCTCATGGTTCAAATTAAAGTTGTTTAATATTGCCCACTTTGCTTCACCTTTTGGCAGCTCAAAGTGTTTTTCTCTGCCGTAGGAAAGGCTATCGGTGGCCATTGCTTGTTCGGTCAATGACATGTTGATGGTCAAGTCTTGGCTTTGTAGTGTCAAGGTGATGCCTTGCGCGCTTAACTGCGCAATGGTGACTGGTTGTTCCCCTTTATCCGCCAGCCATGTAAGCACGCTGTCACTTAATACCGACTCGAGATTTTTTTTAAAGTCGGCAGCAGAGACAGACTTGAGTTCAAACCCTTCCACGGCGGCAGTGATTTGCCCCACCTCGGCAACATTTAATCGCACAGGAAACTCCATAGAGTAAACCGCGGCGACAGACTGAGGTGCCCACGCACAAATGAGTGAGAATAAAACACACTTCATTTGTGCAGGCCTTTTTGTAAAGCCCCTTTTCAGCATCGTTTATTTATTACTTCTTATCATTTAGGTTGATAAGTGCTGCGCTTTTGGTTGGCTTGTCGACGAGCAGCGGCTTGAGATCAAGTTCTATTGCATGTCCGGGCATAATAAAACGTCCCGCCGTGATTGATTGAAATTGAGGCCAATTGATCACCGTACTGCCTTCGTGAAAGTGATATTCAAATGCCGACAAATCAAGCACTCGGTCGCCTTCATTGCGAATGGTCATGTGACAATCTTCAATTTTGTCACATTGCACGCTACTTGTTTGCTTGGCTTTGATACCATCAGGACTTACAAACACGAGCGTAGCAAAGTTAAATACCATTTTTACCCCAGACTTTTCATCGTCATTTGGTAATGGCAGCTGTTTAAATACGATGCGGTAAGAATCTGTTTGTTTCAAATCTGCCGCGCCTAAATATTTGGCTCGAAAAACCTGATAGCCTTTGGCTGGCACTTCTATTTGAGGTGGCAGTACCAGAAAATCTTCTTCTGCACTGACCAGTACTTCTTTTTGATTTTCGTCGAATGTGCGCTTAAACACTTCAATTTCAATGGGTAAAGCACTGTCACTTGGGTTTTGTAGGCGGTAAGTAACGAGTGACTTTTTACCCTGCGATGCAAGATCAACAATCATAGGCTGTACTTGATAGGCCATCGTTGGTGCTGATAAACCCAAAAGTAATAACAGTAGTTTACGCATCTGAGGGACCGCCAAGAAACGTGACTTATACTTTTGTACTACCATACTTTTACCTTCTGTTGATACACGTGTTTAAAGAAAATACCGCTATTGTTTGTGTTTTACGATATTTAAAATTTTATCTTTGAACGCAAGTTTTTAGTTTGCCCGCGTTTTACTTTGCTATCGACACGTTTGCGTTGTGAACTTCGTGTTGGCTTAGTTGCTCTACGTGCCTTTTCGACTTTGATTGCATCTAAAATAAGCGCTTTCAAACGTTGTAACGCTTCTTCTTTGTTCATCTCTTGAGTGCGGTGTGTTTGTGCTTTGATCACAATCACTCCATCTTTGGTGATCCGGTTATCGTTAAGTGCAAGTAACCGTTGTTTATAGAACTCTGGCAATGCAGAGTGCTTAATATCAAATTTAAGGTGGATTGCGCTTGAAACTTTATTGACGTTTTGTCCACCAGCACCTTGAGCTCGAATGGCTGTGAGTTCTATTTCCCAAGCAGCAATTTCAACAGTATTTGAGATACGTAGCACAACATTTCCAAGGCGATGACAAAGCGCTTAGTTTACCACAGTCAAGATTAGTTAAAAAAGCATCAAAATCCGTATTTTTATTGATTTAGACCTATTTTAGCTTTGCTCTGGATACATGAGCTTGGCCAATAATGCGACGTTGCCAACGATTTAATTTGTTTTTTAGAGTGACAGCCTGTTGTCACTCTAAAAAATGCCTAAGGCTAATTATCCAAAACGAGCTCCACCACTTCTTTTTTCGCTGCAACGGTGACTGATAGCAGTAATTCATTTTGGTTTATATCGGTGATGCGGTCTGCTTCCTTTGTGGTTGTGCCCAATATTTCTAATTTGTCATTGTTTAAATTATAGGACCAAACTTGCTTTTGGCTATTAACGGAATAAATGGTGTTGTTTTTTAATACAAACATGTCAGCACCTAACCCATAGCCATCAATTTGGCGTATGCGCCTGTCTTCCAGTGCTCCTGAACGCCAAAACTGTCCCAGTTGATCTTGGTATATTAATTGGTTTTGCGCACTTTTTTGTGCCCATACGACCTGTTTATCTGATAACTGGGTGAGTTTGTTTGTTGCAAAGTTATATTCTACTAGCTGCGTGATTCCCTTAATGCGAGTAAGCATCAGCGCTGTTTTTGCATCGCTATTCCACTGGAAAAGTCTCATGGCCGGGGTATTGAGAGGGTGTTTTTGGACAGTTCCATCCAGCGAGATTTCGACCAGCTCTCGGTTCACGCTGGCCATAATACGTTTACCATCCTGTGCCCAGTCGAAGCCATAAATATAGTTATCTATCGGGAACTGGGTGAGCTGATAAGTACGTTTTGTATCACTTAACCAGATTTGGGTGTCGCCGGAGCGGTTTGATAAAAATGCAATCAGCTCACCACCCGGCTGGAATTTAGCTTTATCGTCATCATGGTTCGAGCGAGTAAAGCTTTTATAATTGCTTTTTTCATCGGCGCTTGTGCGAAGTTCATCCATGCTTAGCTTAATGATGTCGCTGTCGTAAGGACCTTTGATCATTAATAACTTTTCTCCGCTAGGGTGAAAAACAGGTAACATCATTCTGTCCATTAACGGCACGCTGAGTTTTTCTATTTGTCCGTCAAAAGACAGCGTGAACAGTTGTTTACCCGTACTAAAAATGAGCTGCTTTTGTTGGGGATGAAAGCGCGGATATATTCTATGATATTTTGGGATTTCAGGCGGGTAGAGAAGCTTATTGCTCGAAATAATATGACCATTCGGTCTGAGCATTTCAAGATAATAGGCATCATCCTCGTGAACCGTGATCACGGCCAATAAGTCATATTTTTTCGAATAGGAAAAATAAATTAAGTTACCATTGTTGATTGAAAATAGCTCTTGACTGGTATGTTCATCAATGGAGTACTTGATGAGTTTCATTGGCCCTGAAGTGCTTTGCATGAGCGCGACTTCTTTATTGTTTAACCAAATAGGCATTTTTAAAGTCGAATTGACACACTGCTGTACCACGACAGGTTGTTGCGCACTTTCAAGTGCTTTTTCAAAGTCGAGTGTCACTAGGTTATAACACTCATTTTGTGTGACCGCTTCGCCGCATGCATTTGTTTCAATAAACACGAGTTTTTTTCCGTCATGTGAAAAATTATGATCGCCATAAGCTGCCCAATCTTGGGTCAACAACGTTTCTTGTTGAGTGACACTGTCTTTGGCCCAGAGTTGGTTTTTACATTGCTTATCTAAGTAACGATGAAAAACAACGTATTTGCCATCCGGAGAATAAGAAGGAGAAAACTCTTTGTCATCTGTCGCGGTTAAAGGGTGGATCTCACTAAACGTGATTTTTGTGTTGGTTTGCTGTGGCATGATGGTATAGGTTAGGATGCCTGCGGCGATGATAACGCACATTGCTGTGAGCAGTTTTGACTTGCGAGTAACCTTTGCTGTCGAAGGCACTTGTTGCGCGTCTGAGGCTTGGTCGCGTGCAGTATCAATGTGCTTCGCAGGCGCTAAACTTTCATTGCTTTGCCATCTCACCTCACACTCTAAGCTATAGCCTTTTTTAGCGTGTGTTTTTATATAAATTTGTACTTTGCCATCATCACCCAGCGCTTTTCGAAGTTGGGCAATACTTTTTTGCAGTGTATTAGGTGATACCACCGTATTTTGCCACACAGCGTCGAGTAATTCGTCGTGGCTGACTACTTCACCTCGGCGCTTGGCAAGATAAGTGAGTACTGCTAGAGCTTTTGGTGCCAGAGTGAGGGTTTGCCCATTGTGCGTGATTTGGTTTCTAGACAAGTCGACAAAAAAGCCACCAAGCCAATACTGTGTTGTCATATATCCCCTGCTCAATTTGCTGAAGAAAGCATCAGTGCAACTATTTGCAAACTAGCATAAGTGTAAAATGCTGCTAATTGAATCTTTAATTTATTGAAAGTTAAACTTTTTTATTAATCATTTAAAATTCAAGCAAAATTCAGTAAAGCGTCAAGTATTTTTGTCTTCATTTGTTAAAACTCAGTTGTGTTGATAAATAACAAAGGCAAATAATGATGATTATGAAATGGCTCTCAATTTTTACTACGCTGCTCACTTTATTAAGCTGTCCTAGTAAGGCCAGTGATAGCATGCCATATAATATGCCAAGAGTTGAGACAATCTCACTTCCGAGCGTGGATGGTAGGCAATATGACTTGTATGTGAAACTCCCTCCAAAGTATTTTGAAGCAACCGATAAGGCCTATCCGGTGCTCTACTTTACTGATGCGGTTTGGCATATAGAGGCATTGTCGGCAATAAGTGAATACCAGATGGAAGATGTGATCTTGGTTGGTATTTCTTGGCAAAAGAATATCAGCGCATCGGTGTTAAAGGAGGTTGGTGAATATGTCAGTCGATTTCGTGATTATTCTATAAGTCCATCTCCAAACCCGAAAGAGCAAGCAAAATATCAATTTGGCCAGGCACAACAGCACTTGTCGTTTATGCGTGATCATGTGATCAAATATATTCAGAATAACTACCGAACCTTGCCAAACAACCGCACCTATTTTGGTTATTCTCTCGGCGGAGCATTCGGTGCTTACACGTTACTGACACAGCCTGATACCTTTCAGAACTATATTTTGGGTAGTCCATCTTTAGGTTCAGCTGTACCCATTTTGAATACTGATAGAGTGCAAGCTTCACTTAAGAAAAATGGTGAAAAAGTACATGTGTTTGTATCGTATGGTACTTTGGAGAAAAAACTCGCTAAACAAGCCGACCAGTTTATTAATTTACTTAAAACCCATTCAGGAAAGCACATTGAGTTGACCCATGAAGTTGTGGAAGGGAGCCATCAAACGGCCTTTCCTTTGACAGGTGTTCGTTCTATTAATTGGTTATCTGAGTTATTAAATTCGCGCACGTAACTCGGCACGGCGCATTTGGGTTGCTATGGCTTTGCTTACCATAGCTCCCAATATCTTTATATCATCGAGTTAGGCAATCGCTCTTTCTAGCTCTAAGCTATCTTGTAAGTGGCCATCTTTGATTTGGATCACTCTATTTGCCTGAGCTGCTTGTTCGTTGTCATGGGTGACCATGATAATACTTGTTCCCTTCGCGTTAATGTCTTTGAGTAATGACATAATGCCATCGGCCATTTTTGAATCAAGGTTACCAGTCGGTTCATCGGCGAGGATCACAGAGGGTGAACCCGCTATAGCGCGTGCAATAGCCACCCTTTGTTGTTGACCACCCGATAACTGTGTTGGGTAGTGGTTTTTACGACTCGCTAAGCCGACTTGTTCCAGTGCTTGCATAATGCGTTTATCTCGCTCAGCGGCGCTAAAGTCACGGTAGCGTAACGGCATGTCGACATTGTCGTATAAGTTTAACTCAGGGATTAGGTTAAAACTCTGAAAAACAAAGCCAATCTTTTCATTTCTATAAGCCGACTTCTGCTTGTCTTTCATGGTAGATACATCTTGACCATCGAGTAGATAAAGACCATCGCTATGTTCTTCCAATAACCCCGCGATGTTCAAAAAGGTGGTTTTGCCTGAGCCAGACGGACCAATTACTGCGACGAATTCACCCTGCTCTATGGTTAAGTCAAATGGGTGCAACGCTTGCGTTTTTATGGTGTCGGTATAAAACGCTTTGGCGAGATTCTGCATTTTTAACATTATATATTCCCTTTTATTGTAATATGCGTACGCTTGGTGCGTCTTTGAATACTTTAGTGTCAGAAATAACCACTTGGTCCCCCTGTTCTAACCCTGCAATAACTTCAACTTGAGCTAGGCTTCTCGAACCGAGCTTGACGGGCGTTTTAATGGCTTCGTTATTTTTTATGACGTATGCGTACTGACCATTGTAAGCATTGATAAACTGCCCTCTAGGCAGGTAAGTAATGTTATTTTTTTGCTCAAGAATAATGCGTGTAGTTAATCGTTGATTTTGTCTAAGTCCAGTTAAACTACTGTCTTTAAATCGAATTTTTCCTTCAACTGCACCGTTTGAAATTTCAGGTGAAATAGCAACTAATTCACCGTCGTACATTGTTTGATTTAAAGTGATCTGGGCTTCCATACCGAGTGCTAAGTCATCTGCGTAGCTTTCAGGGATCTGCACTTCTAATTCGTATTGAGATAAATCAACCACACTTAACAGCGGCTGATTCTTTGCGACTGAGTTTTTTTGCTCAACGCTGAGGTTGCCAACTAAACCTGTAACCGGAGAGGTGATTTTTAAACCATCAACTTGGCGTTTTAATTCGGTTACTTTTACCTGTTGATACTCTAATTCAAGTTCCCGAGTTTGAATTTCAAACTTTTGACTTTCTTTGAGCAAGGCGACTTCTTTAAGTACATGCTGGTGTTCACGTTTGGCATTTTGTAGGTCATCTTTGGCTTTCTGGTAATCAATATCGCTAATCACTCTGTTTTTCATCGCCTCTTCCGAGCGACGCATTTCACGTTGTGCGGCATTCAAGGCAACTTCTGCTTTGCCGATTAAGTTGTCTTGGACAAGATTTGATTTCTTAACTTCAATTTTTTCGCGAGCTAAGTAAGTTTTGAGCTTGGTTAAGTTTGCTACTTCTTGATCATATAAACTTTTGAGCTCAGGGCTGTCGATCACCGCGATTGCTTGATCTTGCTTAACACTGTCACCTGCCTCAACTAAATAGGTTACTGTGCCTTGTGCCGGGCTGTACAATACAGGTCTTCTAGCTGCAATGACTTTACCTTGAACAGACAAATCGCGAATAAAGAGCCCTTGTTCTACTGGTGCAATGCGTATTTTTTCGGCTGCAATGGCTGTGCTTCCACTACTCCAGCTGACAAATGCTGGCACTAGCACAAAGAAAGTAAATAATGTAGCGACCAAAAGTCCACCTACAGGCAATATAAAGCGCTTTTTTGAACGCTTAGTTTTTACTTGCGTGTCTTGTGCACTGGTATCTGATATGTACGTCATCCCTAATCCTTTGTAGTCGTTGACGATGTTTAATGTGTTGTGGCTGACTAATCTAAATTCAATTTCAAATTACTGCAGTCACCATGATTAAGACTGTAGAGCAAAAATACATGTTTTTTTAAAAAATGTCACCAATGTTAATGGCCTGTTTTTATTTTTTGTACCTAATATATCTTGGGCTAGCGCATTTAGTTGCTTTCATTCTTATCGAAAGAGTTACTGCCCCTTTTGTTTAGTGATTTCTAAATACCTACTTTCAATAAACTTTTTCTCTTTTGTTAAGTGCTTTAATGCCTCTTTTGTTTGTTTCAGTTCCTGCTGTAACTCTGTGAGCTTAGCACCATCTTCGGTATTACCAGCTTGTAATGATAATTGCTCTAGAGCTTGGCTTTGTTCGGCTATTTGTCGTTTATAACTGTTTATTGTGTCAGCCATTTCTGCTTTTTCGCGTTCAAAGTTAATTGTCATTTGCTGGACACTTTGTGGTGGGGCGTTGGTTTGTGCCTGCATTTGGTCGTATTTCTCCTGCAACTGTTGCTTTTCTTTTTGCAGTGCTTCTATCTCATCATACTGGTTGTACAGTTTTTTTCTGGTTTCTTTAAGCTGAACTTTGCTTTGATCTAAGTCGCCCTTGAGTTTTCTGATCAAAGTGTGTGATTGCATGAGTTTCTGATTCAGCTCTTTAATAGACGCATCTTCTTTAGGTGTAATGTGATCTTGAGTTGATGTTCTGATCTCTGCGAGCTGTTGCTCTAAGGCTTGTTGAATTTGTGCTAATTGTGCGATGGTTTCACTGTTGTCATTGACATAATTTAGCGCATCATCAACCGACTCCCTGCACATTCCGAGTAGATTTTCGTCTGCCTGAGGAGCTTGTTTTATCATGCTGCTGGCAAAGTGGCGAAACTCTCTGAGAATTAGCAGCAAGATGTAAAACCAGGCGGCCAAAATGATCAGGCCAAAATTGATAGCCACGTATTGATACACTTCTATTGGCAGTTGGATATTGGGCATGAGGTGATCACCCATTTTGCTAAGAAAATATCTTTGAGTTTAGTGATGCATAAAAAATATGCCTATAATTAGAAACAAGTTTTTTGAAAAGTGGTTCAATGTGAAGATACTTATAGTTGATGATAGTCAAGCAACACTAGAAATAGTAAAACGGGCTTTAGAAAGCTTTGGCTATCGTAAGCTATTGATTAAAAAGGCCAGTAGCGTAAAAGTTGCGCTTCAGGAAATAGGTCAGTGGCATCCAAATATTGTCCTTACTGACTGGCATATGCCTGATATGTCTGGCCTTACTCTGCTACGTGCTATCAAAAAGCGTCAGCTTAATATCATTGTAGCGATGATCACGACAGTTGATGACAAAGAAAAGATTGATGAAGCATTACAAGCTGGAGCACGGTTCGTGTTATCAAAGCCGTTTACCGATGAGCAGCTACATGAAAACATTCTGCCTCTTGTACAAGGTGCAGAAGAAAGTGAGACCATGCTTGAAGAGGTTGAAGTTAATGGTGAATTAGCTTTGCCAAAACTTGGCCAGTTGGAGCGCCTGATCCATAAGCATGTGGATTCAAAGCTTGCCATTCAGTCAATACAACCGCAAGAGTATAACGAGTCCAAAGTGCCGTGCGTCATGGCTATTTATGAGGATCGTAATACTCAAAAGGTCAAGGCGGTGGGTCTGTTGGATATATATGCCACTTGTATTATGGCAAGTAGTCACCAACAAATAGATCAGCAAGAAATTCATAAAGCGATTCATCAAAGTATACTTTCAGTTGAGATTTTGGATGCGTGTAAAAATACGTTAAATGCAACCGCTTATGCGTTTCTAGATAAGCGCACGCGAATGAGTTTGAGAGTAAAAGCGGTGAAGTTTATTGGTACTCCATTTAATAAGTTGGAATCTTTGTATCAGACACCACTTGATAGCCGAATTGATTTTAGTTGCCAAAGAGAAGGGATGGCATTGGGTAAAGTGTTGTTGGTCGGTTTTTAATTAAGCGCAGCGAAAAGAGCCTAACGGCTCTTTTAAGGTTGCTCTTGAGAATAGTGCCAACGCCAAAAGCAACCTATGAGGGAAACTAAAAGCACGCCCATAGACGCAATTAACGCGCTGCTATTGGAATAGGCAATCATCACCCCTGTAACAAACGCGCCCAAAGAAGCAGCTGCGATTTTTGCTGCGGCAACCCACATATAGATTTGCGCTGCGCCATTTTCTGGTGCGTATTCACTTCTTGCAGCTAAAGTTGCTGCGAAAAATAGCGAGTTAATGACGCCACAAAACCAGTATGCAGCTAGCCCTGTTGCAAACGAAGCAGACATTAAAATCAACAATAGAGAGCCTAGTAGCAAGATACCCAAATTCCTTAACAGGGCAATCGCATTCGCTTTGAGTGGTTTTATCATTATAAGCGCAGAACCACATAAGCAGCCTACGCCATAAGCAGTGCTTAAATATGCGCCATCTTGTGCGCTCTTTTGCCAAGTGCTTGCAAGGTAAACGGCTAAGATAGGCAATGCCGCAACGCTGAAGGAGGCACCGGATGTCATAGCTAGGGTACGTGCTAAATGTGGTGATTGCTTAATGTTCTTAAATACTTGCATGAAACCCATTACTTTGTTCTTGGGGTTTTGCGCAGCAGTTTGTTTGGCGGGAAAGTTTATGATGATCAGGCCTGCCGCAAGTGGCAAACTCATCAGCATAGCGGCGGCGAAATTGGTTGAGTAAGCGTCAGCCAATAACGCGACCATCATTGGACCGAGTGTTAATCCGACGCTGTAGGTGAAGGTATCGTAACTTTGCGCACGACGCCTTGCCTGTTTATTTTTAACGAGAGAATTGAGTTGCGTACTTAGTCCCCCCATTAGAAAAGAGCTGCATGTGCCACATAAGAGCAAAGCGCTAATACATAGCCATGAGTTTTGTGAATTAAAACCCAAAATGGCCAGTTGAAATGCGCCAACAAACACAAAACAGCAATAGGCAATTAAGCGCTGTGGCGATATTGATTTGTCCAGCCAGCGACCATAAATTGGGCCAAAAATATGTGGTGCTGTCATACAAGCTGCAAAAACTCCGGCTTGAGTTGGGCTCGCTCCTTGGTTGGTTGCGAGCAAGATAATCGCAATGGCACTACCTCCAGTAGCCATGCGTGCGATAACTGCGGCTAGCACATACAGAGATAGGTTTGAGATCTTAACCAGCGGCCAAGCTCGACTTATTGGGTTCATCATAACGGTTAAGCCAACGCAAGTTGTTTGATGAGTTGCTCCAGTGTTGCTCTGTCTTCTCCTATCAGCGGTGATAGTGGCGCTGGTAAGCAATTACTTTCACTGTATCCCATAATTTCTGAAGCTGTTGCCATAATACGTAGACCCCCTTTATGGTTGGAGAATAAGCTCCATAATGGTTCTAATCGTTCAGAACGTAGCTTTGCCGTGTTTGCGTCTGTTTTAGCAAGTTCAATCAGTTTTTGCACTGTGCGAGGGAAAAGCCCTCCTAATACTGTCAGCCATAGATCACAGCCCGCGCTCATACCCGCAGTGCCAAACTTATCGCCACTGACACCGATAGCTACCGAGCTTGGCACTAGCTGTCGTAGTGTTGCTAAACGTTGTTCTCCTTGCTCTGTTGCAAACGGCATTCCTGGGATTTTAATGGCAGCGACATTGGGCAACCTGGTGACTTCATAATACAGCGCATCCGAAAAGGTAAAGTTGGTGGCGCCTGGGTTTTCATAGACACATAAAGGCACCGATAGCTCAGCCGTCACTGCTTTGTAAAGACTCAGTACTTCGCTTTCTTTTAGGTGATGGTATGACATAGGTGCCAGTAGTACTGCATTTACTCCAGCTTGTTGCACTGCGTGGGCATTTTTAATGACGTCAATAGTTCTAAGTGAACCGATCCCAGCCATAACAGGAATACCATCGGCAAGTTCGACTGCTTGTTTCGCAACACTTTGTAATTCTTGCCTTGATAAGTAAGGATATAGCCCTGTAGAGCCCATTGCACAAATAGAGTCCACTTTGGCTTCGACTAAATTTAGGAGCAACTTTTCGAATGCATCGAAGTCAACTTGCTCATTTTTAAATGGTGTAATTGGAAAAGCAGATAAACCAGTAAACATTAGCGCTCCTTTTTGCTTAAAATAAGCAGATCAAATTTAATAGCGTGGGTAAAAGAAAATAACTTTGACCCATGACAAAGATTATATTGTCATAGGACAAAAATGAAAGTCAATATTTCAGGCAAAACAGCACAGGATATTTTTGAGTCGATCCGTGAACTCATCAACGAGAAAACGCTTACTGGTGGAGATATATTGCCTTCTGTGCGTGAACTAGCTGAAGATTTAGGGGTTAATCGCAATACGGTGTCTGCGGCTTATCAAAAGTTAACTAAAGCGGGATTAGCGGTCACTCAAGGTCGGCTTGGAACACGGATCTGCCAGCAAACAGATGCTGGTGAACAAGAAGGTGCAACAGATACTGTTTTATTTGATTTGGCTGATGGTAGCCCTAAACGAGAGTGGTTGCCCGATCTCAACCAAGTCGCCAGTCACACTCAATTACATCAGTTTTTGTATGGTGAGCAAACCATACTTGCGCAGGTACTTGAGTTTGGTCGTGATTGGTTCGCAAGGTCCTTTACGAGCAAGTTTGAAATTACTTTGTGTAACGGTGCTATTGATACCCTAGAGCGGGTGATGAATGCGCATATGTTGCCTGGCGACATAGTCGTGGTGGAAGATCCCTGTTATATCAGCTCTGCAAATGCGATTCGTCTAGCAGGAATGCAAGTGATTGGCGCTCAGGTAGACCAATATGGTATGCGGCCAGATGCGCTTGCAGAGGCGCTAAAAAAGGGGGCCAGAGCCGTACTTATTACGCCAAGAGCGCATAACCCAACAGGCGTTAGTTTAACTGAAAAGCGGGCCAAGCAGTTGCGCGATGTGCTCGCAAATTACCCTAACGTATTAGTGATGGAGGATGACCATTTTGCGCTGATGGCAAAAACGAAACATTATTCTGTGATCCCAAAAAGTACTCATCACTTTGCTATCTTCCGCTCGGTGTCGAAAGGGTTAGGGCCTGATTTACGGATGGCATTTGTGGCCGCTGATTCGCAAACAGTGGCACGCATAAATACTCGTCTTGCGCCTGGTATGTCATGGGTTAGCCGGGTATTACAGTCTTTGGTATATACCTGCTTGAGTCATGAGGTTTTTCAACTACAACTGCAACAAGCAACAAAAGACTGCGCATCACGCAGAGATTTTTTACTTACTGCACTACAAAAACAAGGTATCCAAAATTGCCTCACGACCGATGGCCTTAACGTGTGGGTACCTGTGGGGGGAGATTGTAAACAAGCGGTGCTTGAGCTCTCTCGCCGAGGTTGGTTAGTAAGAGCGGGCAGCGCATTTGATATTGATAATGCATCAAAAGCGATTCGAGTCAGTGTACAAAAAATTGATCAGCAAACCTCGGTGAAGTTTGCAGCAGATTTAGCTGCGGTGATTTTGTAAAGGGGCTTAACAATAGGTTTGTGTTCAATAGCGCTTGAGACTGACGATTCGCATACCATAAAACTAGTTTATAGCTGCTTATGTGAATACCAACGATGGCAAAATCCATTGCATTATATGCTTGCACAAAGAGCTGTATCATCTTAATAGCTTGGGCGCTACATCAGTCTAACTAATCAATTAGTACCTATTATTGGGTATTTAGAAGCGCCTTTTTTCTTACTATTGTTGTGCTTATTAGGTCAATTAATCTGCATAAAATGTGTATTGGTCCCAATCATATTGACAATATAAGGTCGTGAACATATTTTGCCCGGTCTTTGAATTCATTAGCTGTAATAGGCTTTAAAAGGAGTAAGGGAGTATGTCTTTCATAAAGCAAAGTTTGCTTGTTGCAGGCGTTATGTTGATATCGGCGTGTTCAGGTTCTGGTGGAGATGCAAACACGGATAAAGTGACATTGGCAGAGAATAAGCTAAAAGTAACGGCAGAAGTTATTGGCGCGGGAGTATCGCTGTCCGCGCATGAACAACAAGTAGCGCAAGGTCACTCGGTTAGTTTTACTTTATCAATTCAGCAAGGGTATCAAGTAGCTCAGATCAATGGGTGTAATGCTCAGTTGAACGCTGAGGGGAAGGTTTTTGCCTCTAATATCCAGCAAAGTTGTCATATTAAAATTCACACTCAGGAAAACATTACTCAGGTAGGCAATGCGACTGTGACGAGCTTGGTGACAGGTTACGGTCGCTTAGTTGGTATTCCTGAAACGGTTAAAGTTGGACAAAGTTTAACAGTAACCGCCGAGTCTGAGACAGACCAAAAGTTGACTGACCTTACAGGCTGTCTAGGTGAGCGCTCAGGGAACACACTAACGATTAACAGTTTATCTGGCAACTGTGAGATCAATGCAAAGTTTGAGTCATTATATGCTCAACCTACTTTGTTACCAGAGCGTATTCGCTTACCCGTTGTGGTACATGTGATGGAAAATGGAGAGTTTACTTTGTCTGACGAGCAGATCCGTTCACAGATAGTGGCGACAAACGAACATTTCAGAGCCATGAACCGCCAGGAACTTAGTACTTTATCTCAAGAACATCAACGTGTTGCTGCAGACTCGGGCATTCAGTTTTATTTAGCTACTATAGCACCAGATGGTAGTCAAACCACAGGTATTAATCGTGTGGTGGTTGGTGACGGTATGGGGCCTGCTTCGGAGGGGCTTGCACACTCGAACAAAGGTGGAATAGATGCTTGGGACACGTCACGCTATATCAATATTTGGGTCGGAGAAGAAAGAGATCGCCATGGCAAAATAGCTATGCTTGGCCAAGCGGTTATACCAGGCGATGCGCCAGATGATGAAATTGGCGTTGCGGTTGAATATGGCGCTTTTGGCACACTAGGCGAACTTGCTGAGGGTTATACTCAAGGTAAAACCCTATCACATGAATTAGGGCATTTCTTTGGGTTAATCGGCCACATTAATGAAGGCGCTGAAGGAGGCCATCGTTTTTTACCTTGTGCAGATCAGTTTATTGTATCGAACTGCATCAACAGCGAACTGCAAGAAAATTTTATGCGTACGCGAGTGAAAGATGCGCAAATGAAGTTTTTCTCCATTAGCCAAGCAAATTTAATGCGCTCCTCTTTGTACGAAGGCGCTTTGCATGGGTTGTATCAGAATAATTTAACACGTCAGTGATCCTAGCGTGTTCACGCCAGCAAGTAGCTTATCCGAAATTAGGTTTTCTAGTTACAGAGCAACGCTAGTTTAGGATAAGCACTGTAACGGCCAGATTTAATTAAATCTGGCCTACAGCACTAATTCAGCTCAGTTAGATTTAAATCATCACAGAAAGATTCAATTTGGCCCTTCTCAAGGCCTATGTGTGCAAAACCCGATTGTAAAGATGCTTGATAATATGTTTTGTCGATCACCCAAGGCGAGTCAACAATTTGATATATAAAACAACTTTGATAAGGAAAATAAACCTTTTTAAGATTTGTTAGAGCTTCTTCTTGATTATCCTGCTCTAAATTAGAATAGTAGTCCAATGCCATATTGTATTGACCCGCATAGCTTGGCAGTACCGCGATATTAAAACCAATATACCCCGTAAAAAAACACCGAGTAAAAATGATAATAGGATGATAAATAGGGTCTCATAACAAATTTTTGCTCCATGTTGCGGTCCACATGAGTTGGAACGCTTGAAGTACTCGAGAGGGTCACTGTCAGAAAGTTCAAGTGCAAAGAATCTCATAAATAGACTTGTTCCTTATGAGGGTAAATGATAATTTCGAGCCGCCGCTTGTTCTCTTGTGGCACTTGATTGATATTGATAACTGCAAATGTGTAGTCAAGTGAACATAGCTTTTAGTATTAGGTGTTATTCCCGCATTTCCATCATGAGTTGTAGGCTGTTGAACACGTTTTGTAAACATAATTGTATCGAGAGTATTATGAGATTTTTCTTAGTATTAATTTTTAGCAGCTGCTTATTAATTGGCTGTAAGTCTATGGGTAAAAATGCAAATGTCTATGTTCAACCCGAAAAAGAGGTCCCGAGTGTGACTTTTTGGGGAGAAGATAGTCCGGAGAAATTTCTGGTCAAAGGTCATGAGAAGATCTATTTATGCCGGGTTGATGGGGCATTTCAAAATAGTTACTCGTTTAATAAAGCGACAAGAGTAGCGCTAGGAAAAAGGAAGATCAGTATTTGTTATCGAGAAGGTTTAAATAGTGCAGAGGTTTCATTTGACCTTGCTTTTGATAATACGGCGCAATATCAACTTAAATTAGGTGAACACAGCAACATGCTTATTAACTTCTCTGTGGTTAACAAGCAAACTAACGAGCTGTTTATTGGGCCTATATCAATCCCAAAATAGGCGCTTAAAACGCCTATTTTTAACCTAGCTAGAGATACACCCGTCAGAAAAGATGTATTTAACGCATACTTAGATTAGCGAGTATGCATTTTTAGACGCTAAGCCAAAATATCGGCTAATAAGCTCATATCACTGATCCCCGCTTCCTTAAGCGCTTCTTGTAGAGACTGAGTAATGCCCATAAGCTGCACATTGAGTTGTACGAGGTAATCTGCTTGTTGTTGTAGTAACGTCATTTTCGTCTCGTCGTCTAAGTCATCGCGGGCTTTGATTTTTTCAAGCTGTTCTTTTTGTTCTTTAATTTGGTCTTTTATTTTTTCTCTTTGCTCTAGTAGAGCTTCAATATGGGGAGGAAGTGCAGGCTTATCTTTGTCTTCTTTTTCTTCTTCGGTTTCGATGAGTGAATTGAGTTTTTTCATGGCCTCAGTGGTCATGCGAAGTGTAGGGACGTCACTTGATGCTGTTTCGTCATCGGCAGATGATTTTTGTGGCGAGCTAGGCGTCAGTGGTTGATGGAGTGTTAGAGCAATTTTCACAAGGGTCTCGATAATATCCGTATTCAGTTACTTTTTATATCGGCCCCAACGAGGCAAACTTTATTAGATTTTTGAAATAGAGCGGCCTCCGTGCCGCTGCAAGTGCTTGGGATTTCTTTGGAACTATGGTCTGTTATGCTTCAATCTCTACATAAACCGTATTTGCAAAAATAAGGAAGGTAAAGTTAGTTAGCAATTGCATACTTCTGAGCCAATACAGTTTGGCTATTTTGAAGTGCACGTTTAATTGCCTGTAGCATATTGTTGCCTCTTGCTTTGAGCATAATGCTGGGCAACCCAGGTAGCTGTACATTGATACGACATTGTTTCATTACGCCATGCTGACGAGACACGATATCGTCGATATGTAACTCAACAGTACGAATGTTCATTACATACTTGCTCAATTGCTCGGTTATCAGCTTAGACAGTTTGACTTTCATCGCCGAGGTCACCGTTTTGTCTTTGATCGATAACTTTAGTTTCATAGCTTGGTTCTATCCGTTAATTAATCCAATTTGTCGCACCAATATTGCAGGTACACTGTAAATCTACTAAGGTAGATGAAAAGAAAAAAGCTGATTATTTCTTACTTATTGGTAGGTATTAACGAATGATTACCAACATTAACTACAACCACTTATATTACTTTTGGCAAGTAAGCCGCCATGGCAGTATTGCCGGTGCCAGCAAGGTATTACACCTCACACCACAAACAGTAAGCGCACAGATAACGAGCTTAGAGCAAAGGTTAGGCAAGTCGTTGTTTTTAAGAGAAGGGCGAGGACTACGGCTTACTGAATTTGGCCGCATTACGCAGCAATATGCCGACGACATGTTTGCAATTGCTCACGAATGGCTGGAAACCACCCAAGGAGATATAGGTTCACTTTCTCGTACTTTAAAAGTGGGTATTTCAGACTCTTTGCCAAAGTCCTTGGTGTCTAAATGGCTTGCCCCTCTGATTGAGAGCGAGCGGATTGCGAATCTTCACTGTATTGATGGTCAGCAAGCGGAATTGTTGGCGCAAATGGCGACGCATAAGTTGGATTTGGTATTGGCAGATAAACCACTGGATAGTAGCTTGCCATTCAAAGTGTTTTGCCATGAAATTGGTAAAAGCCAACTCGGGTTTTTTGGTCGTCAGTCTTGGCAATCAAACTTGCAGGCAAGTTTTCCAAACTCTCTTGCTGAGGTACCCGTTGTGTTGCCCGCCAAAAGCAGCCCAGTGACCAGCTCGATTCACTATTGGTTAGACGAATTAGGTATAGAGATCAGCATTGCAGGGCATGTTGATGACAGTGCCTTGATGATTGCTTTAGGGCAGCAAGGGTTTGGTTTATTCCCTGCCCCACTGTCGGTTAAAGAAGAAATTGAACGCAACAAAGATGTGTGTTTTATCGGCCCTATCGACAATGTATATCAGCATTACTATGCCTTTACGCCAGATAGGTTAATCAAGGACTCTATTTATTCTGAGTTTGTGCGCTATGCGCAATCAGCGCAGATCAACCCTCAGGGATAAAGCTGATTATAAGCGTAAATTTGCTTTTTGTTTTTGCAATTTCCATGTGCCAGCCTAAGCGCTGGCAGACTTGTTTTATTAGCATATGACCAAGCCCTGTCCCTGAGGTTTTGTCTTGCTCATTATAGTCATTTGCAAATATTAACTGAGTTTCACTGAGTTTGATTGTTAAAGGGGCTTTGCCATGTCGCTTGGCATTTTCAATAGCTTGTGTCACTAATAGCTCGGTCAAGGGGTTATGTAGCGCGATGAAAACAGGCTGCGGTGTACATTCTAAATGAGTGAGCATGCGCTTAGGGTCAAGCTTCATAGTGATGCTTTTTATGAGCTGAGTAATATCAACAGGCTGTTTTTCGACCTCAGCTTGTTGCCAGAGTGCCAGTACAGCTTGGCTAGTTGAATTTAACCTTGCTTGTGCTTGCTCTAAGGTAGCTAATACATCCACAGCTTCCAGCGGAATATCATCAACCTGTTGCAAGCGAGAAATTCCGTGCTGAATTTGTGTCAAAGGCGTTCTTACTTCATGGCTAAGATAAGTGCTCAGGAGGCGCTCTTTTTGCTGTGCGTAGTGCTCTGCTTGGCGCGCTACCTTTAAGGCTTGGGCAAACTCTATAAATTCTTGAAAAGAACGTTTTTCGCTAAACTGTTTATTGTTGCTTGTTAACTTCGACAAGTTGTTGATTTGTTTTTTAATACGCAAGGTACTGCGGATCACAACGATAAGTGCGGGTATGCTCAATGCACTCATCATTAGTAATAACCAAGGTAATATGGGCACATCGTCTTGTTTGTCAAAATAGTGCAGTACAAAAATAGGTGGATTGACTGAGTTTTGCTGTTGCCATGGTAATACGTAAACATCGCTCTCCTTTTGCTGTACTAAGGTGACTTCGTTTAAAGTCAGTTGGCCGCTTTGCCATGTTTGAAAAATGTCTTCCGATAGGTCGCTGGGGTTTTGAGTAATTAGTTTGAAGTCATCCGTATACGGCAAGTTGTAAAGGTGCTTTACAGCTCGCTCAGCGTCGTAAAATAAGTAATGTGTGGCACTATCATCTTGTGCAAATTCATAACTGTATTTGGCTATGCCAATCCAGCATAACGTTACGATAAGCATGAGCGTGGTAATGCGTAAGTTGATATAGCGAGTCAGTGATGTAACTTTGTTGTGCATGGGTTAGCCCTATTCTTTAATTCTAAGCACTAAACCCTGCTTTTTTAAGGTTTGCAACACTTGTGGCTCCATGTCTCGACTCAGATTACCGCGCAGCCTAGTCAATAAAGACTTGTACATGTTGTTGTTGCAGTCCTGATCTGACCATATGTGATTAAGTATGGTTTCTTTGCTCACTGGGTTTGGATAATGTTGAATGAGGATTTCGAGTAATTGCCATTGTTGTGGTGAAAGTACAATGGCTCGTTCGCCCCGAGTAATAATTTTGGCGTTGAGATTAACGCTCAAAGTATCGAGTTCAAAACAGGTTTGTGGCTCATCAGCTGTTTTACGTGCCAGTAACTTTATGCGCACCGCTAATTCGGCTAACGCAAAGGGTTTGGTGATGTAATCTAACGCGCCTGCAGAAAATGCACTGAGCTTGTCTTCTAAACCATCTCGCGCACTGAGAAATAATATGGGCTCTTTACGTGTGGCTTGCCATTGCGTGGCTAAAGCGAGTCCATTGCCATCGGGTAAATTAATATCGAGAATAATGGCGTCATAAATTTGATTGGCACTAATGGATAAAGCCTGATTTACCGTACTGGCATAGTCGACCTCAATCCCCTCGCGTGCCAAGAAGTCGATGGTGTGTGTGGCGAGTGTCGTGTCATCTTCCACGAGTAAAACTAACATGTTCCACCTATACTGTTACCTTAACGTTACCTCTGCTTTGATAGTGTATCGCTAATCTTAAGGAGTCAACTATGAGTCGTTCTATGTTTATTTATACTTCATTATTAGCGATAAGCTGCACTTTGTCTGGATGTGGTGAAAGCGCAAAGCAACCAATGTCTGTCGCTCAGCCTGCGCCTGTCGATCAAAACGCAAAAGCAACGAAGGTTTTTACCAATGGTCAGGTGTACACCGTCAATAGCAATCAGCCATGGGCGCAAGCTGTGGCGCTTAAAGATGGAAAAATCATTTATGTGGGTGACAGTGCAAGCGCTGATGAATATGTAGATAGCAGCACGCAAGTTATCGATTTAAAAGGTAAAATGATGTTGCCAGGCTTTCATGATGTGCATATTCATCCTTTGGAATCTGCATCAGAGGCGACACAGTTTACCATCCCTGCTTATGCAACTGAGGATGAGTTTATCGATATGATTTATCAGGCATCGCAACAACACTCAGATGCCAGTTGGTTGATTGGTTATGGTCATGAGATTGCAACGCTATTAGAGATGGAAAACTCTCCGTTGGCAGTGATTGATGAGGCAGTCGCTGATCGCCCTGTGATCATCATGGAGCAGACATCCCATTCAATGTGGCTAAACAGTAAAGCATTATCACTTGCGGGTATCACCACGCAAAGCGCCGATCCGGTCGGTGGCGTTATTGGTAGAGATGAGCAAGGTAACCTAAATGGCATTTTGTATGATAACGCTGGTAATCAAGTGATGGAGCTGGCCATGCGCTCGCGCCCTGATGCTAGTTTGCAAGACTACTTAGGCTTGCTTGAATACACTATGCCTGAATTGAATAAAGTGGGGATCACCTCAATCAGTGATGCGCGCACATACTGGCAGCGTGGCCATCTTGAAACATGGCAGCGTGTTGCGGATGAAGACAAACTCACATTGCGTGTTAGCTTGGGCCTGTGGGCTTACCCTGAAATGAATGACGAACGTCAACTGAAGAGTTTGGCATCCATGTATAAGCATGATGAAAATAGTTTGCTAAAAGTCAACCAAGTGAAGTTTTATATGGATGGTATTTTGGTCAATAGTACAGCAGCCATGCATGAACCCTATGATGTTAACTGGCTTAATTTATTTGAAAACAAAGGGCTTAACTACTTTACTCAAGCTAGATTAGAAAAGTACATCAAAGCGCTAGAACCAATCGGCTTTAATTTTAATATTCATGGTATTGGAGATAGAGGCATACATGAAGCGCTTAATGCCATTGAAAATGCCTCTGATGGTAAGGCAAGGCATCGTATCACGCATTTAGAAGTCGTTGATCCACAAGATTTATCTCGTTTTAGTAAATTGGGTGTGATAGCCGATGCGCAGGTAGCGGGAGAGTTTAGCGAACCAAGCCATTGGGCTGAGAATATTCCACTCATTGGTTATGAGCGCTCGCAAGATTTGATCCCCATTAAAAGTCTAGCGGGTGCCGGCGCAACGCTGACATTAAGTAGTGATTGGAATGTCAGCACCTTTAACCCATTTGTAGGTATTAGTCATGCAGTGTCTCGTGCTCCGCAAAATATTACTCTGGCGCAAGCGGTTGAGGCTTATACCATCAATGGTGCGTACGCGATGAAACAAGATAAATTAGTGGGCAGTATTGAAGTGGGTAAACGTGCCGATCTGGTGGTGCTAGATAACAACTTATTTGAATCAACGGCAAAACAAATTAAAAACACCCAAGTGTTGATGACTTTACTTGATGGTGAAATTGTTTATCAGCAATAGTGAAAAGCGCCCTGACGCAGCAAGCGATTTTTTGAGATCGCATGTTGCATCAGTGGTGGCGTATTAAAAATAGGCGTACAATAGCGCTCTTTTTTGATTAATCACCAGCAACTATGATCCCAGCAGCATTAACTCAACTCGATCACCATATTCGTCAACTAGATAGTTTTCCACATGAAGTAAGACGCTTGTTTCACGGTAGAGGCCGACGCTTCGAGGGCTTGGAGCATATTGCTGTTGATTGGTTAGGTGGCCAGCTACTGATTTCATTGTTCAAACAGCCCCAAACGGAATTTATTGATGCACTTAAATTGATGGTTGAGGGTTGGCTGCAACTACCGCTATTTCAACTGCATGTAAAAAGCATCTTGCTGCACCATCGCACCACAACGGAGCTGGAAATCTTGTTTGGCGAATTGCAGCAAGAACAGCCTGTGATAGAAAATGAACTATCTTTTTTACTGGATCTAAGTAACAAGCAAAACAATGGCTTGTTTTTGGATATGCGTATGGGGCGCCAATGGGTTAAAGCGCATGCGCAAAGTAAAAACGTACTGAATTTGTTTGCTTATACTTGTGGCTTTTCTGTGGCGGCGATTGCTGGTGGCGCAACTCAGGTGGTGAATTTAGACATGGCCAAAGCCGCGTTAAGTCGTGGTCGAGATAACCATAGGGCGAATGGACACGCGCTTGAGAAAGTAAAATTTTTAGGCCACGAATTGTTCAAATCATGGGGAAAAGTACGCAAGTTCGGGCCATATGATTTGATTATTATCGATCCCCCTTCTTTTCAAAAAGGCAGTTTTGCGCTTACCAAAGATTATAAAAAAATCTTACGTCGCTTGCCTGAACTATTAAGCGATGGTGGCGAAGTGTTAGCATGTGTGAATGATCCGAGCCTCACCTCACAATTTTTGATCGATGAAATGGCAGAGCAAGCACCTAATATCCACTTTGTTAGGCGTTTGGAAAACCCGCCTGAATTTGAAGATGCGGATCCCGAGGCGAGCTTAAAAAGTTTGTTATTTAAATACCGAGCTGACTAAGCTCGGTTTTTAATGGCTTTTGCCAAGTTTTGCAATGCCTCTTCTAGCGTTGTTTGGCCGTTTATATAAGGCTGCCAATGTTGCTCTAGCTCAGCTTGATATTGCCACACTCTATCGTACAACCCCATCAAATGCGCATAAGGTACATAGTCAGACTTTTCTTTAGCAATAGCTTGGCGAGTAACCTCTCCCACGGTGTAGAATAAGATGGGGTGCCAAATACCTGCATGATGCTCAAGCTCATGTTGTGCAAATATGTCATTAATTTGTTGGCGTAATTTACCACTTCGCAAAAACTGCATATGGCTTAGTTCATGAAACGACAATTCTAGCGCGTACCAATCATGGAAGCTTCTTTGCATTGTGTTTATATAGGTTGTTGCTGTTCTACCAGACGTTGTCGCGCCTTGGCGCGAGAATGGAAACGCGTGTGGATATATCACATGGGATGGCACAGTCATATTTTGCGATTGATAAAGTGTATTTAACCTTTTTTCAATGTCGTTTCCATACTGATTTAGTTTTGCAAAAAGTGCTTTGCGCCAAATTTGGTTTTGCTGGCAGTGTATAGGCCACAGCTTTTCCTTGTATGCGCCAATCAACGCAAAATAGGCTCGACTAAGCTCGTTGCTGCTGGCTTCTACAATAGATGAATCTACGCTCAGTAGATTCGTTAGTTCAGCAAGTGGTGAGTCGGTAAATACATGATGAAAGCCTTTTTGAGAGGTGTATTGTGCATATACTTTGATGGCATCTTCAAATTTTGCTCTATCTACTAGTGACAAAGGCAACTTGCTTAAGTCGCTCGATTTTCTTGCCGAGTAGGTTAAGAAGCTGTGCAAATTCACTTCTGGCGAATTGATGAAAGTGAGCTCCTTCCATTTTTTGGGTTGTGTATCGCATGCCATACTGGCTGAACTCATCATGCAGCATAACAGTGCTGCAACTTTTAACTTAAACATAGCGTCCCTTTATGATTTTTTGTACATCCTACTGTGTTTTTATAATGACGACAACATTCTAATAAATAGAATGCTTGGTGCTTATTTCACTAATTTTTAATCGTAAAAAGGCGTGATAGAGTGATTTTAATAGCAAACAGCGAGTGAATTAGGAGCACGTATGAACATCATTCGAGCGCAAAAGTCATATCCAACAAAAGATGGCGAAGGGGTCAGTATCAACCGTATAGCAGGGTTTAAAAATCAATACCTTGACCCCTACTTAATGATTGATGAGCTTAAATCGGAAAACGAAAGTGACTATATCGGTGGTTTTCCGCCACACCCACACAGAGGAATAGAAACCTTTACCTATATTCTCAGAGGGGGATTTGAGCATCAAGACCATATGGGCAACAAGAAAGCCATTCGCGCTGGGGATGCACAATGGATGAGCACAGGCCGAGGTGTCTTGCACAGTGAAATGCCATTAAAAGATGCCGTTGATGGACTGCACGGTTTTCAAATTTGGTTGAATATGCCTGCGGCACAAAAAATGAATGCACCGCGTTATCAAGATTCATCATCAGGTAGTGTACCGATATTGAAAAATGAATATGAAGCGGTACTAAGGGCACTGGCTGGCAACTGGAAAATGGATGGGCAAAGTATCTTAGGTGCCGTGCAAGGCCTAGCTGGTAAAGGCGCGATTGCAGATTTAATTCTGCCAGCAAATTCGAAAGCATCACTGGATGTGTCTGCACACGAAAAAGTACTGCTTTATATCTACAGTGGTCAGTTAAAAGGCGGGCAGCATTCACATGGCCACTTATTAGAGGTGCAACCACAAGACAAGCTATTGATAGAGTCAAATCAGGCTGGCTTGGGTATGCTCGTTTTGGTTGGTAAACCAATTCGAGAGCAAATTGCACATATGGGACCGTTCGTTATGAACACTCCTGAAGAGCTTGAACAAGCCATGTTGGATTATCAACAGGGTCGATTTGGTGAAATAGTATAGTTAAGGAGAGTGAAATGGGACTACTCATTGATGGTAAATGGCATGATAAGTGGTATGACACCGAAAAGCACAATGGTAAGTTTGAACGTGAAGCTGCGCAATTACGTAATTGGGTCACAAAGGATGGTAGCGCAGGCCCAACTGGCGAAGGCGGCTTTGAAGCAGAGTCTGGACGTTATCATTTGTATGTGTCATTGGCTTGTCCGTGGGCACATCGAACGCTAATCTTCAGAAAATTAAAAAGTCTCGAGGCACATATTTCAGTTTCTGTGGTGAGCACTGATATGCTTGATCATGGCTGGAGTTTTGATAAAGCACACGGTAGTACGGGCGATGTGTTGTTTGATTCGCAATATATGCATCAACTTTATACGCGTCACAACCCGCAATACAGTGGCCGTGTCACTGTGCCAGTTCTTTGGGATAAGCAGACTAACCGTATTGTAAGTAATGAATCGAGCGAAATCATTCGTATGTTTAACTCGGCTTTTAATGAAATTACAGGCAATAACGATGATTATTTCCCTGAGGCGTTGCGTTACAAAATTGATGAAATGAATAACTTTGTGTACGCCACGATTAACAATGGTGTGTATCGTTGTGGTTTTGCTACAACGCAGGATGCTTATGAGCAAGCCTACGAGGCACTGTTTCAGGCTTTGGATAAGGTGGAAGAGATCCTTACCAAATCTCGTTACCTTATCGGAGATAAGATAACGGAAGCAGACTGGCGATTATTTACAACGCTTATTCGTTTTGATGCGGTTTATCACGGTCATTTTAAATGCAATAAGCAGCGTTTAGAAGATTACCCTAACATTGCAAATTATATCCGTGAGTTATATCAGTGGCCAGAAGTGATGGACACAGTTAACTTTGAGCACATAAAACGCCATTACTATTATAGTCATACCCAAATCAACCCGACACAAGTAGTGCCTAAGGGACCGAACATTCATTATGGTTCGGCACACAATCGCTTTAACTTTTCAAAATAATTATTGTCAGGGGCGAGCATCAGCGTACCTCGCTCTATGGCTTTACCTCGAGGTTTTGCAATTACTTTTACTTAAACTACAGTTAGCTGTAGCTCTGCTAATCATTGAGGCTTATGGAGAAGTGACTGCGCGCGCACAATTGTTGTTAGTTGAAGATGACGAGATCAATGCTCTTGTTTTAAAAACGGTATTGTCTGAATCATACGATGTTGCATGTTGTGCCAGCGGTGAAGAATGCTATCTACTGTCAATCACACCTTCCTGATGTGATTCTAATGGATGTTGAAATGCCTGGGCTGAACGGTTTGGATACGTGTAAACGGCTGAAAAAAAATACCGTTACCTTGGATATTCCAGTCATTTTTGTAACCTCCCATAATAAAGATCAGGAACAAACCTTGTGCTGGGAAGCGGGTGGCAGTGACTTTGTTGTAAAACCAGTCAACGCGCTCACTTTAAAGCATCGTGTAGAGGCAAAAGTCAAGTTGAGGCGTCAACATGAGTTGCTCAAATCAATGACATTTATTGACGGCTTAACTGGGATTTATAACCGTCATTATTTGACTTCAGAATTGGATAAAAAACTGTCTTTTGCTAAACGTAATCACGATGCGTTTTCGGTGATTATGTCAGATATTGACTGGTTTAAAAAATACAATGATTTTTATGGACACTTAAAAGGCGATGAGTGTTTAAAACGCGTTGCTAATATCATCAAAGACAACCTACTTCGTGGTGAAGATTCTGTAGTTCGCTATGGTGGTGAGGAGTTTGTTTGTATCGTGCCTCAAGTCGATATGCATGGCTTAGAAACGCTTTGTTCAACGCTTAATCGATGTGTATATGATGCTGATTTGCAGCATGAATCTTCCCCTTTAGGGCGAGTAACATTAAGTATTGGTGGAGTATTTAGCCCTGTGGTGACACAAACCGATGGCCAATTGTGGTTAAAGTCAGCGGATAAGCAATTATATCGGGCAAAAAACAGTGGCAAAAATCAAGCGTCAATCAAGGAGCTATAAGTGCGTATTGGAACTACAAAAAACTGGTTAAAGCCTTCTTCGTTTGCGCTTTACATGTTCACTCTTATATGTGTTGTTGTTGCTGTGCTGTGGCTTTTTGATGGCAAGATAATAAAGCAAACAGAGCGCCAAGTGTCTACTGAATTATCAGAATTACTGGCCCTAAAAAAACGTATTTTTGATGATGAAATACATGAATACAAAGATTATATCAATTTTTTAGTCGATACGCCTCCGATTCAAGGTATTTCAAGGGCGACAAACAATGGTGACATTGACCCAAAAGACGGGACAACAACACAACAGTGGAAAAATCGATTAGGAACCATTTTTACATCGATGATGCACACTTATGGAGATATTAAGCAGCTACGTTTAATTGATGCATCAACAGGCGATGAACTTGTGAGAAATGATAGGTATGGTGGCTTGGTGATTGCTCAGCCTGACAGCAAGCTTCAAAATAAAGCTCATAGAGATTATTTTACAGAAACCATTAAGCTACCTGAAAGAAGAATATATGCATCGCAAATAGATTTAAATAAAGAGCGCGGTAAGCTCGCTTTTCCCCTTGAACCAACATTACGTATCGCGACGCCTGTTTTTAATGAAAAAAATGATCTGTTTGCTGTACTTGTTGCCAATATTGATGGTCAACCGCTTATCAATAAAGTAATGAAAAGTACGCCTGAACATTCGCAATTACAGCTGCTCACAAGTAATGGACACTTTGTGTATCACCCTGAGCAATCTCTACGGTTTTCGCAAGACTTGCAGCCAGAGGTGACTTGGCAATCTTATTATACTGAGGAGCGTTGGCAAGTTGACCCCATAGTTAAGGTTACTGCTAAGAAAAATGCTCAAGATGTACACCTTGTTCAGAAACAAGAGTTATATACTTCTTCTGTATCTCCTGCGGGGAAAGTTTGGGTTGTGAGTACAATGCCTTATGAGCGTTATGAACAACTTTTGATGCAACACAGGGTTGATTCCTACGCTTTATTGGCTGTTATAGCCATTATTTCTAGCGTTGGTTTGTTTATACTTTGGCTTTATTTTAGAAATAGCCATCAATTGCTTGAGGCGCGCTCGCAACTGGCTGACATCATCAATGGCGCATCTGATGGGATTATTGGGTTCAATAAAGAGCTTATAATTACCAGCTATAATGATGCCGCTGAGCTTCTCTTCCCTGAGTTAAAAAAACTAAACGAGCCTACCTATAAGGTACTTGAACCTGACATTCTGCTGGAGTTTTTGCAAAACACGCTAACTAAAGTGACGTGTGATAAACCGCTAGATTCATTGGAAATATGTATCGAAAGGCAAAGTACTGCAGTTGACTTGTATTTAACCGTTTCAGCAATTCATTCGACAGAAGGTGAACTACTAGGTTTTGCTTTGTTTATCAGCGATGTAACTGAAAGAAATGAGGCTAAGGCGGAAATTGAAAGGATCAATACGTCGTTGGAATTACAGGTTGAACAAAGGACTTTGGAGTTAAATTACCAGAAGCAACGAGCAGAAGAATCATCAAAAGTTAAAAGTGCTTTCATTTCAAGCATTAGTCACGAAATGCGTACACCCTTAAACGGTATATTGGGCTCGTTGGATTTGGTTAGAAGAGAGCCATTGAGCCAGCAGCAGAAAAATTATTTGGATATGATGAATACCAGCGCTAAAACATTAACGAACTTAATTAATGATGTATTGGATCTGTCTAAAATCGAAGCAGGTAAACTGGAAATAGATGCTAGACCTTTTTATCCAATTCAAGTGCTTGAACATGTAGCAAGTTCAGTGAGCATTGCTGCACTACAAAAAAATATTGAATATTTGTTAGATGTCGTTGATGTGCGTTATTTGAGCCTCACTGGTGACGCGGCTCGTGTTAAACAAATACTGTATAACCTGCTCAATAATGCAGTTAAGTTTACAAGTAAGGGCGGTGTTTACATTTATGCAGCCACTAAACAAGACGACGATAAAGTGTGGCTTGAAGTGTCTGTAAAAGACACAGGCGTTGGCATAGCCAAAGACAAGCAAGCGCAGATGTTTCAAGTATTTCAACAAGAGTCTAAAGAAATATCCAATGAATTTGGCGGAACCGGGCTTGGCTTGTCTATTTGTAAGCAACTTTGCGAGCTGATGGGAGGTGAAATCAAGTTTAGCTCTGACAAGGGAAAAGGGAGTATCTTTACATTTGCTTTGCCGTTTCATCGTGCTGATGCAAAACGTTTAGAGGTCGTCCCTTTTTTAGCCGATAAATACGTGTTTTTGGCGACAAAAACGCAAGCGGAAGAAGATTATTGGAAAAAGGTGTTTTCGTTGTATGGCGCGAAGCTATGTGATTTGAATAAGGCCGACTTTTGGTTAATTGATCTCGGCACTGAGCTTGGACAAAATCTCTCAACTTCGCCGTATGTCGATTCCAAGGCATGTTTTATCTACGATCCTGTCAATGACCCTTTACCGCCAAAAAATTGCTTAGCGGCATTTACTAAGCCTACTCGTTATATTGATGTGCTAGCTACATTTGATAAAGAAACAGCTTTGAATTTGTTTGAATATACAAGTTCACAAACAAAACAAACAAACTTAGGAGGACGTTTTTTATCTCTGGTAGGTAAAACAGTGGTTGTTGTCGACGATAATCAAATAAACCTCGAAGTCGCCAGAGGTATATTGAATACGCATAGCATTACTTCTATTCTTGTTCATTCTGGTCATGAGCTTTTAGATAAATTGAACCAGTTAGCAGCTCAAAATGTGGATGTATTAGCTATTTTAATGGATTGCAATATGCCCGTCATGAATGGTTATGAAGCGACCCAGGCGGTTAGAGAGGGAAGAGGCAATGCGAAATATAAATCCGTGCCAATCATTGCTTTGACGGCCAGCGCAATGCTTGGTGAGCAGGAAAAGTGCTTGGCATGTGGTATGGATGAATACATTACCAAACCGATTAACGCGGCAATTCTTTTTGATAAGCTCGCGCAGTATTGCCCTGATGTAAGCTTGCCGTTGTCGGATGCTCAGGTTGTTGATACATGCCCAGAGCTAAGTAATGAAGAGCCTACAGGGGACCAACAGTTGCCTACATTAGACAAAGAAGCTGCACTTGATAGGCTGATGCAAGATGCATCTTTGTATATTAAAATTTGTGAGCTTTTCAAAGAAAGTTCAAAAGCGCGCTTTGCCGAGCTGCAAGAAGCGATAGACCATCAATCCGTTGAAAAAATAAAGCAATCTGCACATGCCTTAAAAGGCCAAGCGGGAGATGTTGGCGCTAAGCAGTTGCATCATCTTGCTGGACAATTAGAGCAGTTAGCCGCGGATACAAAACATGTTAGTGAGTATCAACAATTACACCAACAACTTGAGCAGGAGCTGCACTCTGTGTATGCACAGATAAATGCGGATATATTGAATGCGGCGAGTTGATACCCAGTTACTATGGATTATCAATAGCGTATTCAGAGTTTCCCGACCAAGGATAATCCATTTGATGTGCCGTTTTTTGCGCGAGCTTTTCGCCAAAGCGCTTTTTGAGGATAGATAAACTCATGTCAATACCAGCAGAGATCCCTGCAGAGCTAGTAAAATTTTGATCCTCAACCCAACGTGTGTTTTCAACGACTTGTAACTGTGGGTAATCGGCCCTAAGCGTTTCGAGATCTTCCCAGTGAGTGGTGACTTTTTTACCGTCAATAAGTCCAGCTTCAGCAAAAAGAAAAACGCCAGTACACACAGAAGCACATGCTCTAGTATGTTGTGCTGTTTCTGCAAGCCAATGCAGTATAACTGGGTTTTTCATTATGCCACTGTGCTTTCCGCCTGCGACTAGCAAAAGGTCAAAGTGTGGGTTGGCGTAGATGCTGTAATGGGGGTTGACACTCATACCCCCTCTCGTTCTGATGGGGGCTTGCGATGGGGCCACCAAACTGACACCTAAATGTTCGGAAGTAAAACGATTTGCTGTAGAAAAAACTTCATAAGGCCCTGAAAAGTCAAGCACTTCTACACCATCATAGATAAATATACCAATCTCCATTTCTCCTCCCAAACATGCAACGTCTAGAGCTTTTAGCGTTGACCACCCTTGTATTATTGGTCACTGTTATCATTAGTACAATCTTGTTTTGCCGCAATAATCGTCTTTTTACCGCTTATTGGTTGCAGTTTTTTGTACCTGCCATAGACTACATGCGTTTAATTAAAATTAATATTTAAATCAAATAAAATATCAAAAGAGCATATTATGATAAAACCAACAATCACGGCTCTAAGTGCAGCAGTTGTACTTGCACTGTCTGGCTGTAGTTCGACATCAGTAGATGAAAAGAAGGTCGCTGTTGAGCAAGTGGAACAGCAAAATATATTGCTTCAGCAGTTTAAGGGACCTTACCAAGGCGTTCCTCAATTCGACAAAATGGATATTGCTGATCTTAAGCCTGCTCTTGAGTTTGCAATGGCTGAAAACTTAGCTGAAATAGAAAAAATTGCGAATAACCCGCAATCACCAACTTTTGAAAATACCATTGTTGCGCTTGAAAAAGCAGGTAAAACACTAGACCGCGTTTATACTTACTACGGTATTTGGAACTCTAATATGTCAAGCCCTGAATTACGTGCAATTCAAGGGGAAATGGCACCAAAATTGTCTGCTTTCTACTCGAAAATAACGCAAAACAGTAAATTGTTTGCGCGTATTAAAGCGGTTTATGAAAGTGATGAGTTAAAGCAGTTACCTGCTGAAGCACAACGCATTACGTGGCTTACGTATAACGGGTATGCGCGCAATGGTGCTACTTTAACTGGCGAAGCAAAAGAGCGCTATGCAGAAATAAACCAACAACTTGCCTCTCTATACACAAAATTTTCAAACAATGTGCTAGCTGATGAAGAAAATTACGTTGTTTACTTGAATGATAAGCAGTTATCAGGTTTACCTGCTTCATTCATTGAAGCGGCTGCGGCAGCTGCAAAAGAGCGTGGAAAAGAAGACATGTATGCGATCACGAATTCACGTTCTTCAATGGATCCGTTTTTGACTTACTCAACCGAGCGTGACTTACGTGAACAAGTATGGAACAACTACTATAACCGTGGTGGCAATGGGGATCAGTACGATAATAATGCAATTATTAAAGAGATCTTAACGTTACGCCATGAGCGCGTTAATTTACTTGGCTACGAGAACTATGCTCAGTGGCGTTTAGAAGATCGCATGGCGAAGAATCCTGAAAATGCGATGGCGCTAATGAACAAAGTATGGCCAGCAGCGATAGCGCGTGTTGATGAAGAAGTTGCTGATATGCAAGCGATTGCAGACAAAGAAGGTGCGGGTATTAAGATAGCGCCTTGGGATTATCGTTTTTACGCAGAGAAAGTGCGCAAAGATAGATATGATTTGGATTCAAACGAAGTCAAACAGTACTTACAGTTAGACAAACTAAGAGAAGCAATGTTCTATGTTGCTGGTCGCTTGTTTAACTTTGAATTTTCTGAAGTGCCAGCTGGTAAAGTGCCAGTATTCCACCCAGATGTAAAAGTATGGGAAGTAAAAGATAAAACGTCTGGCAAACACATCGGTCTATGGTATCTAGACCCATTTGCTCGCAAAGGTAAACGTTCTGGTGCATGGGCGACGACTTATCGCGAGTTCACCACCATTGAGGGTGAAACAAACGTACTTAGCTCTAACAACTCAAACTTTGTTAAAGGTGTTGAAGGTAAGCCGACCCTGATTTCTTGGTCTGATGCTGAGACTTATTTCCATGAGTTTGGTCATGCTTTACATTTCTTATCAGCCAATGTGGTCTACCCTAGCTCGCACAGCGGTGTACGAGATTATACTGAGTTTCAGTCTCAGTTGCTTGAACGTTGGTTAACAACCGACGAAGTGATCGATAAGTACTTAGTTCACCAAGAAACTGGTAAACCGATGCCAAAAGAGTTGGTAGAGAAGATCAAAAAGTCAGCAACATTTAATCAGGGCTTCGCAACGACTGAGTATATGGCGTCTGCAATCATGGACCTGCTATATCACAGCACAGATCCTGCAAAAATTGACCCTGCTAAGTTTGAAAAAGAGCAGCTAGATAAACTAGGCATGCCTAAAGAGCTCGTTATGCGTCACCGCAGCACGCATTTTGGTCATGTATTCTCTGGAGAAGGCTACGCCGCCGGTTATTATGGTTACCTATGGGCTGAAGTGCTAACTTCTGATGCCGCTGAAGCGTTTGCTAGTGCACCAGGTGGTTTTTATGACCCTGAAGTATCAGGTCGCCTTGTGAAGTATTTATTCTCAGTTCGAAATGCTATGGATCCTGCAGAAGCTTATCGCAAGTTCCGTGGACGTGATGCCGATGTAAGTGCATTGATGCGTGACAGAGGATTCCCTGTTAAGCTTTAACAAATAATATTTAAGGGGGCTTTTTGCTCCCTTTCTTATTCTTAGACAATGATTGCTGCTGAACTTTCAGTCGTCCTTAAAGTGCCTTTTCATTTCTTTTTATATCTTTTTGTAAAGGTCCTTTACGAATTCTCTTCATGCTTCTTTTGATAGTTTTTCTTGCTAACTCTTCAATAGAATTAAGACCTATCAACAAATTTATCATATTTTTGAGTTATTTTTATTCTGGTCAGATGAGTTTGGTAAGGTTTTGATTTTGAAAAACTAAAGTGATTTTTTTAGTTTTTTTGTATTGCTTTTTTATTTTTTGCTAGTCACTTAGGTTGAGTTTTTTTTGTTCGTTTGTTATAAATATTCATACTTTAGTCAATTACGTATTTTTATTCGCTAGTACTAAATAGGTTTCATTCAAGGATGTTGTGCTTTAGTTAGCTAGGTATTTTTTGGAGCGCATCATGGCTTTGTTTCGTACATACAATACAGATTCTGAACAGCAACTCACTTTGCCTGTGACTGTTGTTATTACACTATTGCTTTTAGCGTTAACTCTATTCACTTTCCCAACTCAGGCAGAGCATACAGGTTTAGAAGGCGAGCAAACGAATTGTATGCATAATGTGTGTAACGAAGAATCTAATAATGAGTAATATGCATCTTTAAATTCTTTGCATTTTATTCTACAAATCCAGCGTCAACCTGCCTTTTTCAAAATGCCAATTCATTACTCGGTACAGAGTTTTTAGTTTAATTAACATTGGTGTGAGCTAATTTTACTTGTTCATTATTTTCAACTCTGTATAGTCTGTTTACGTTTTTTATTTGCAAAAATACGATAATTACAGAGAAACGCTTATGCAGTTAGTCGAATTGAATCCTGAAGACCCGAGTGTTATTGAAGTTTTTTCCGAAATCGACCGACTCATGAATACCTTATATCCAATTGCAAGTGCGCAGTCTTTATCATTAGAAGAATTACGTCAGCCTAATGTACATGCCGTTGGACTAAGAAATGACGATGGTATCGTCGCTTGTGGGGCAATAGTAAAGCAATTTGATAAGACGCTTTATGGTGAAATAAAACGTCTGTATGTACGCCCAAGTTATCGTGGTAAAGGTTTATCAAGGCGGATTATGCAGATTTTGCTACATTACGCTGGTGAAGCGCAAATTCCTTTGATCCGCTTAGAGACTGGTAGCAAGCAAACTGAAGCGATTCATCTATACGAAAACTTGGGCTTTGAACGCTGTGATTGTTTTGGTTTTTATCGCGATAACCCGTTGAGTGTTTTTATGGAGTTATCTTTAAATTAAATCATGCAGCGATAACCTCGTTTAAGTTATCGCTGCTGGTGTTTTACCATCTATTCTGTCCTTCTAGTTGGCTCTTTGCATAAAGATGGTTACTTCAGCCATAGTGATTCCAAACTTCTTGATATACGAACGATTTATAAGAGCTTGTTTATCAAATACCCACATCCAGTCATCAAATGCAACGTGGTATGAAGTGTCGTCTACTGGTAAATTCATAGTATATTGCCAGTGCATGGCATTACCGTATACTTTGCCGCTAGCCGGATTATGTATATCCCCTGCTCTTCCCTCTAATGTGTTGTCATTGAGCTTAGTCAGAACCCATACCCGGTGTTTAACGCCTTCGCCCATCTGATAAGTAAACTCCTCATCTAGCACTAACTTTCCCGAAGCGTTGAGCGAGCCTTTTATATCAACGGTAAATTGTTGTACAACGTCACCCGAACGGTTTTGAACAATACCCCATGCTTTAACATCGCCTTTGAAAAAGTTAAACGGGTCGAATCTCGGTTCGTTTGATGTGTATTTATCGGGACTAATACTGACTCCGCAGCCTGTTAGTGTGAATATTAAGAGTAATGTCATCAAAAACTTCATTGTTGTGTCCTTAATGTAAGTTAAGCAATTTACTTCTCATTTCTGGCTCCGAGGTTTTTTCTCCTAACCAGATAGCAAAAAAGTATCGAGAAAAGTTTGCATCGTTTATCTCACCGATAAATTCCCCGTTATTATAAAATCGGCTAGTGCCAGTGCTTGTTTTAACCCCATAGAGCTCCGTGCCATTCGATACATCTGGGAAAATTTCAATCATGCTGTTCAACCAAGCTTGTAACTGTGGTGAGTCTTTAAAGCCTTGCTTTTTAATCTCTTCTATAGAGCGCTTGGCTATGTCCTCACCATTAAGCTCTCTCAGGTAACGTAGCTTTAGAACAAATGGCTTATTCATCTCGAATTGCCCTTTTGGTGCGTACAATGTGGCGGTGTACACATCCCAAAATAGATAGGTGAGTGTTGGGCTTCCCCCTACAGCTTGTGCGTTGGGAAGGAGATGTTGTGCCATAGAGGCCGTTGCGTTGGTTGTATACAAGTATATAAGAATAGCAATTAACAGACGCATCACTTTGTCACCATAATTTTATTTGATAAATAGTGGTACGAGTGTTGGTCTATTGTGGATCTAATAACCTTTTTATTTAACCTGTAAAGGGCCGTTACAAATTAAAGATCGCTTTAAACTTCTCTAAGAACCATTGTATTTTGGCGTCATTTTTTCGCGTCTTGTGAAAGTACATTTTCACTTCATAATTGGGCACAGATATAGGTGGTTGAAAAATCATTAAGTTTAAAGGCTCCTCTATTTGCCTTGCATACGCTTGCGGAAGAGTAAGTAATCGCTGCGAGTTATTTAAGTAGTAAGGAGAAATTAAGACATGAGGCACAGTGATGGCTATTTTTCTGGTTTTTTTGAGCCTGCCCAAGGCTACATCAACAATACCCTTGGTTTCGTTCCAAGGGGCAATTAAAACATGTTGATAGTGTAAAAAGTCGTGTAACGATAACGATGCTTGAGATGCAAGAGGGTGTTGCTGTGATATTGCGGTCACATATTTATCAGAAAACCAAAAGAGCTCATCGACACTTTCTAATCGTTCAAGATGAGACTGGTGAGAGAAACCACATGCAAAGTCTAACCTACCATCTTGCAGGGCTTCTTGTGGGATACGCTGTTCCAAAGAAACAAAACGTAAGTTTATCAATGGGTGGTACTCGTTAAAGTAATCAGCTAGAGGTTTGAGACACCAAGCAGTGTAATCGGTGGTCGCAATTGTAAATGTAGTTGCCTCATTGTGGTTAAATATATTCATTGGTGCTAAGCCTTGCGAAAGAAGTTGTAAGGCTGGTATGACATTTTGTGCAATTTGTTTGGCAAATACGGTGGGCACCATCTGGTTTTCAATGCGTACGAATAACTCGTCACCTAACCTTTGCCTGAGTCGATTGAGTGCATGGCTACAGGCAGATTGGCTTAGGTTTAATTCTAGTGCCGTTAGGCTGACAGAACCATTTTTATATAAAGAGGCAAATAACTTCAGTAAATTCAAATCTATGTTAGGTAACATTTATGAGCTCTATTCATAAAGTGTCTGCACACTATGCATTGTTTTCATTTTATTTTTTATCATACACTAAACTTTTCCCAGTTATCAGGTATTCATATGAGCATTCACGTTAGAGCGGCAAAAAAACAAGATGCGGCGACTATTTTAGGGTTTATTACTGATCTTGCTATTTACGAAAAAGAACCCGATGCAGTACTAAATACGGTAGAAGAAATAGAAAGTAAGTTATTTACTGAACATGCTCGAGCCCATGCGCTAATCTGTGAACAAGATGGCGAGGCGATTGGGTTTGCGGTGTACTTCTTTAACTATTCGACTTGGTTAGGTAAGCACGGATTATATCTTGAAGACTTGTATGTAGCGCAAGACAAAAGGGGTCATGGTGCGGGTAAGGCCATAATGCAACATTTGGCTCAGCTTGCCATTGAAAAGGATTGTGGACGTTTTGAATGGGTGGTTTTGGATTGGAACAAGCCAGCCATCGACTTCTATCAAAGTATTGGTGCAAAGGCGCAAGATGAGTGGGTCATTTATCGTTTATCAGGCGATGAACTCAAAGCTTTTGCTGAAAAAGGTCGATAACCTTTTTTGATGCATTGTTTGACACGCAAATCTGCGCTGCTGTGTGGTTAAGGTGTTAATATCTGTTGTACCCTACTTTTAAGTTGTGGCAGCACAACTTCTTCAAACCATGGATTGTTTTTTATCCAGAATTGATTGCGAGGGCTCGGATGAGGAAGAACGATGCGTTTAGGTAAGTGTTGCTGCCAGTTGGCTACTTGTTTAGTGAGCGGTTTGTCCTTCTCTAAATGATACTTTTGAGCGTGTTGGCCTATGATCACGGTGAGTTCCACGCTATCAAGTGCTTTGAGTAACGTGTCATGCCAAGTTGTGGCGCACAATGGCGGCGGGGGGAGATCGCCTGACTTGCCCTTTCCAGGGTAACAAAAAGCCATAGGTATAATGGCAAACTGCTCTGCATCATAAAAAGTGGCTTCATCTACATTTAGCCAAGTACGAAGGCGCTTTCCACTAGCGTCATCAAACGGTTTTCCAGTTCTATGTACTGTTAGGCTAGGTGCTTGACCGGCAATGAGTATTTTTGAATTCGATGATGCTTGGATCACCGGAGATGCGCCCAGTGGTAGGCTCGGTTCGCATGCTTTACAAGCTCGGATCTGTTGAATCAAAGGTGTTATGCTGCTTGCCATTCTGTACTGCCGTTTATTTGAGTTCAGTGTTAGTTGGTGATGCTTGGGCATCAATATTTACTAACTCCGCAAATTGTACATCAAGATGTTGTTATTTCAGATCAGTATTTTATGTACTTATACTTCGTATTTCACCATAAAAGTGAACCTTTTCACGATTTTGTAGGGGCAGATCAGATTTTTACCAAGATTGAGTAGGTATAAACTTGATCTAAACAATTAAGTGAGCGCTACAGTTAGTAATATTATGATCTCAATGGCTTTAAGTTAGTAAATTAGTGATCTAAGGCCGAGCTTTTCGTTCTGAAGTTAGTAATAAATTGATCTGGAGGGATTTCCTTACCTTACTTAGTATAATTCTGATCTTGGATATTATTTTGGACTATATTGGGGGAATTTTGAGAAATTTTTGCAATATGAGGTCATTTTATAGAGATTTCTATGCATCTCAAGTTAGTAAAATTTTGATCTGAGATTATTCGAACAGACTGTTTAATATAAGGTTATGTAATCGCAAAGAGCTGAGCTGCTTAATCAGTTAATAAAAATATGATCTGAGCGAAAACGTGTCAGTGTGTCTGAACCATGGTTAGTAAAATAATGATCTCAGGCGGGAAGATAAGCGTTTACATGGTTGTAGGCATACGAAAATGGCGCATATTGGCTGATAAAAGTGTCAATTTTTAAGCTGAAACTAGCTCCAGCTAAATACCAAGTAATTTCTAAAACATCTTACTTATCAGGCTGTGAGCAGGAAAGTTAGTTAGTAAAAAGTTGATCTGAGAAACAGATCAACTTTTTATCAAGGTTACTTTTCAGACCAGTTGAGTTGCATGTCCCAAACGTATCGGTGCGCTTCTTTGAGCGGCTGTTGAGACTCATCAACCTGTTCAAGAACATTGCTTGCGTGGGTTAAAGTCGCATCGCGTCCGAAAATATAGCTTTGTTCTTTCACTATGGTTAAGTAGGCTTTGTTGAGTGCTAAAGCACGCTCAGCGGAGGGGGTGATCAGTTCATATAAATTTTGAGTGGCTGCCACTTTGCTCGCATTGACCGTACCATCTTTATTGAACCAACGCATAAGCATTTCTTGGTTTTGTCTAAACTCATCTCCGCCGCCAACACGCTGCATATAAGTCAAAAACTCACCTTGTTGCTCGTCCTTATTAGGCACATCCTTCATTGCTTTTAGGTTGATGTAGCCCCAGCCTTTTTGTCCCTCAACTTTACGAGCGAATGAGAATGTTTGGTCATAAGTTGAGCCAATGGTTTTATGGCAGCCGTTACAAAAAGCGAGTTCTTGTTTATGTTGAGGCCTTAGTGCACCTTGCTCATCTTCAATATAACCATTAATGGTCCAGCCAAAGGTGTTATTTACCCCGCGATCGCCTAAGTATAAGGTTTGCGGTAGCTGCTCAAATGATTTTTCTTTTGCCTCTCTGTAATAGGAGCCTGCAAGTGCCGCTTTAGACTTAAACTTATGTTTTTTCATATAACGTACTTCTTTCATGCGCGGTGCGTTAAAGATATTGCCTTCGTTATCTACCCCAATATAACGGACGGTGTGTAAAAACTCGGTACCCTCAGGGTAGAGCTGGTATGCAAGCGCTTCGCGCGCGTCGCCCACATAGCGGTCTTGTTTAATTAAGTAATCAATTTTACTAAATTGGCCGTCTTCATTCAGATCAACCCCTACCCTAGCCTCATCAATAAGTGGCGTTGATATCCCTTCTAAGCCTTTGAGCGTGATTTCAACAAGACTTAGGTTAGCAAGGTATACATCTTGACTGTAAACGCCTTGCTGCGTTCTAAATGCCTCAGGTAAGCGGATCATTACATCTCCGGTTGAGCCATTGGTTGGCCAAAAAGTACTTGGAAATGGTTTATAGTTAAAGGCTACCCAACCACTGCCATCTCTAGCAATACCTAACTTATCGAATGCTTTGTCTGGGTAGGCTAGGTTTTCGATGGGGGTTATCTCCCCTTTCCAATCCGCATTGCTCTTTTGATCAGCGATAAATTCGCTGTAATTATCGTGATTGATCCACGCTAAAATTTGCTCGTCACTGATACCCTTTATTAGCTTGGTTCTATCAATAAATAAGTTTTTCCAATGATTCTTTGTGCCTAAGTCAGAAAAGTCATAGCTACCTTGTAAATGTCCATCAAACATCTGGTTTGGCTTATTTTTATCGCTTTTATCCGTTTGGTGGCAGGCATAACAGGGATTATTCACACCATCCGTTTTGGTGTAACACTGTGGCGGGATGACAGACTCCGCATTATAGACTTCGTCATGCTGTAAATAGGCCTGTGCGGGAATATGCTCAGCATTGCTGTATGGAGCTGAAGCTGTGCTGGCCTTAGCTTGAATAGTATATTGGCTTGAATCATCGCATCCAGCAAGCAAGGCGGCGGTTAGTAAGGAGAGAAGGATTGGGTATTTCATTTTTATGACTTCCGATTTTTAGGCAAAAAAAACGGCGGCTCTAAATGAGCGCCGTTCTTTAGCTAGTTTATTACTTAGCTTTAGGGTCGTATAACCAAAGGGTATTGTTTTCTTGGAAACCATCTTCCCCGATAATGATGCGGCCATCGCGCATAACAATGACATTATCAGGTTGAGAAAGTTGGTTTACATCACAACGTGCTGCGCCATCTAAGCTAGAGCGATAAGTTGCACCCATTACTACTGGCTCAATGCGAGTAAGGTTATAGTTGTTGTCGATTGCTGCGCGATATACACCACCGCAATCTTTAACTCGGCTGGAGAGTTGTATATCACCTTCACCATCGATCATCGTATTGTCGAGATCAGCGATGCCGATGTACATGTACGCTTTATCAACGACTTCGCCAGCTATTACATCTTGGCCAGTAACCGCTTCAAGCACACGATCATGGTTGATACTAATACCTTCAAGTTTACGCCACTCTGCAGTTGCACCTTTTAGTCGTGCAGCTTGACGAGATTCAAGAAACGCAACGCGGTCGTCCATTGGCTCGCCTGCTGTTACAGGGCTACCACCTTCAGCAATAGTTGGGTAAGTCGCTTTACCATCAGCCCAAGCTTGCACATCAGCCATAGAGATGTAGCTTGTTTTCCCTTCTACATAATCAGCTGTTGTGATGTTGTCGTACTCGGCAATCCACGCTTCGATGTTTGCATTAGTACCACTGGCCAATTCAACCCACTCAATGTCGAAGCCGGTTACGGCAGGATCGTTTAAGCCTGCATCTTGAGTCAATTTGGCACCGTATAGAGTACCAGAGCTTAAATCTTCCGGTTGGTCCGCAATAAACTTAAATAACACACCACCCGTATCATCTTGAGATGAGTAAACAGTACGACGATCTGGCATAACGACTGAGTTTTCATGCTCATAACGACCAATCGTGAAGTGTTTGACAACATCTGGTGTGTCTGTGGTTGGGTTCTTTACCTCTGCAATATAACCATAGCGGTAAGGGTTAGGGAAATCTGGCGCAACTAACGCTTCAATGCCATCTGTACGCGTATCAGCTGGGTCATTCCAGCTAGGATCTGTAGTCGTATCGACCTTTGAGTTAACAATCCATTCTTCAGAAGTTAAAGGAGTGCCCCAAGGTGATACGGAACCAAAGCAGTTGGCAGCCGTTCCCTTTACGCCATCGAAGTTAACCATCATGGCTTCAGTGACAGACCACTTTCCTTTAGTATCTTTGCTCATTTTCAAGCGGCTCATACCACCAGGGTAAGATTCCCAGTTTGTAAATAAGAAACCTTCAGTGTCTGATGTTGAGATAAAACCGTTGAAATCAGGGTTATCGTTTTTGATGATTTCTTGCTTAGATACAATGCCGTAATGTACACCTAAACCACCCGTTAGGCCTTTAGCACCAAGGTCAGAAAATTGATCACCAGTTTGGCCTAATACTTGATATTGACCGATGGCAGAGATAACAGTTTGTCTTTCTAGTTCTGAGCTAGCATCGGGTACAGGTGAGCTTACGATATTGCTTGGTAGCTCGTTGAAGTTAATGCCCGTTAATACCCCAACAGTCCCTTTGTTGAATACTTTACCGTTATAGCTGTCAGCTTGGCTATTTTCGTCAGATGGGTGTTGTACATTGAAGAATAAGTCGCCTTGCTTAGTTAAGAAAAGGCCTGTTACCTCAGCACCTTGAGGTACTGTCGCAATGCGTACAAGACCATTTAGACTATTGCCGCCGCTCTTGCCATCTTTGCCGTCAGCACCATTTTGGCCATCTGCACCGTTCTGGCCATCGCTACCGTTTTGGCCATTGGTGCCATCCTGACCGTTAACACCATCAGTGCCATTTTGGCCCGCTTCGCCTTGTACACCTTGAGGACCTTGTTCACCTTTGGCACCATCGTCGCCATCGCACGCGGTAAGCGCTAGTGTGACGGCACACGCTACCAAAGAATAAGCTAAACGCTTCATACTGTTACTCCACTATACATTGCTAATTATTGTTGGGGAGGCAACAGCATGTCTTTGTTGTATTACAAGGTACTGACAGTAATGTTAAAATTTTCATACAGTTATAAGTCGGTAATGCAAATGTCAAAATTGCTCTGTCATTAAACTGTAAAGGGGGTTTACATCAAAATTTTCTTATATAACACTATGTTGAACATAGATAATTTGCTCTACTGAAAACCCATATTGTTGCGCTGTTTGCTTGAAATCTTTCAGTACCTGTGGGCTGACTGTAGGTGTTCTTGATAATAGCCATAAATACTCTTTGTTGTAGCTAGTAACATAAGCATACTGATAGTTGGTTTGATCGAGCTTGAAAATGACATAGGCTCCATAAAATGGCCCAAAGAAAGAGACTTTTAGATGCCCTACGTCCGGCTTACCCACAAACTTAGCTGTGCCATTGGCTTGTTGCCATTCCTTATCAAGTGTGTGGAAGCCTTTGTTAGTTACGCTTACTGTGCCATCTGGGTTGATTTCATAGGTTGCGGTGACATCGCTCATGTCCCGTTCAAAACTATGATCTAGCCGGGCGATTTCATACCACTTACCTTGATATTGGTTTAAGTTGAAGTTTTTTACTGGCGTTATGCCATCGGGTAACCCTGTGCAAGCATTTACAAGCACAAAACACAGTATAATGAGCAGAGAGTTCTTCATGTGTAGTCCAAAAGTTTAAAGTAAATAATTAGTAGGTTACGATGTCATGACAGGGTAAGATCACTTCTTTACTAAGTAACTAAGGATATAAAAAGCATGATGAAAATTTGGGTTGATGCAGATGCTTGCCCCGCCGTAATGAAAGAGATTATTTTTAGAGCTGCTGAGCGTACTCAGATCATGGCAACGTTAGTTGCAAACCATGCGATGAGAGTACCAGCAACGAAATATGTCAATTTATTACAAGTGAGTAAAGGCTTTGATATCGCCGATAACGAGATAGTAAAACGAGTGCAAGCCGGTGATCTTGTGATCACTGCTGATATCCCTCTGGCGGCTGAAGTCATTGAACTAGGCGCTTTGGCAATTAATCCAAGGGGTGAGGAGTATACACAGCACAATATTAAATCAATTTTAAATATGCGTGATTTCATGGATACCATGCGCAGTAGCGGTGTAGAAATGAGCGGTGGTCCTGCGAAGCTTTCTAGTGCTGATAAACAAGCGTTCGGCAACGCGTTAGACCGAATTCTACGTCAGGCCAAACCGTGAAAATACTAACTCAAGGCTTTGGCAAATCCACAGGTTTACTGGCTATTTATATTGAACACAAGCCTCCTATGATGGAATACAAAAATTTAGATTGTATTCAACCTTTTAGACGAGGTGAAATTGAGGCGGTTAATCAGGCTTGTGGTAATGGATGGCGTAAAATATTTAATGTTTACGCAAAAATATTAGCACAACTCAAGTATCCAGATCACAATTTTACTAACCATACTTCATGGCAATCATATCGGGATAATTGCTTGTTGCAGGCACACTGCCAAGAAGCTTTATTGTTTAATCCCCCTGATTTACGTGATTCGAAGTATCAGTATCATGTAATTGCAGGTCGAACCTATGCCAAGCAGTTGTTAAAAGATCATATTTTTACTAACTCATTGGTATGGCTAGATGAAGAATTTGCTGTTGATAAAACACATCGGCTCGTGGTGTCGCCATTTTTAGATTATCGCCAATTAAGTAACATTAAAATCAATAAATTATGCGACATACTTAGAGAATTAGACTAAAATTTACACTAACTTTTTTTGCATGTTTTGGGATGTTCAGCAAGGAATGAAAATACTCGTAGTAGACGATATGCCTTTGATGCGACATGTGATGATCAATATGCTTAGAAGGTTAGAATATGATGACATTATGGAAGCCACTGATGGCCAGCAGGCATTAGAGTTGTTGAAGCGCCATCGATTTGACTTACTGATCACCGACCTCAATATGCCAAAAATGAATGGCAAGCAATTGATTGAAAGAGTAAGACAAGAACAAGATCAACCACAGTTGAGTATTTTAGTGGTGAGTTGTGATGATCAAAAAGCGACCGTGTTAACGCTCATCTCTGCCAAAATTGACGGTATGATGGTAAAACCATTCAATTTACATACATTACAAAAGCAATTGCACTATATTGCTACTCGGCACGACAAACAAACCCAGTAAACCCCAGTGCTTTAAAATAGTAGTGGGGTGTGTCAAAAGCGGTTTGCGCTAGCAATTCAGCAAGGCGCATTCTGTCGAGCGGAAAAAACTCATGATGTAAATTGAATCGCATTCGCTGCTCGCCAACTTCCGTCAGACCTAATGCCCTGCATGCAGCCAGTTGGGCTTCTCGTTCGAAGCTGGTCTCTTCAGCCATTAAATCAGCAACAAACAGTGGTGCCTTGATGGGTAATTGCTTACGAATACTTTTTAAAAGCGCTTGTTTATCGCCGTTATCTTGCAAAAAATGCATAACGAGCAAGCACAAAGCTGCGTCAATATGCTCAGTGAGACTTTCAAGCGGACCACAATGGACAGTGACCCTTTGGCTTAGCCCTAAGTTAGTAAAATTTTGATCTGCGATCGCTAACATATCTTCTGAGATGTCTTGCGCGATGAAACGCCAGTTCGAGTTCATCTGAGCAAGGGCAAGAATGTCTTTGCCAGTACCTGCACCGACAACCAAGATAGTCGCTTCATCAGGTAAAATAACTTTTAACTGTGCGGCCGTCAGTTCGTGTAAAAGCTCATAGCCAGGAACAAGTCGGGTAATACGTTGCTCATAGTGCTGCGCTTCGTCGGCTTGAAATGTTGGCATTGCCCTATCCTTTGATTTGAATACTAGAGTAACCGCCCGGCTGTTTTTTAACATGAATTTGCGTAGCGACACGTTCAGTCATTTCACTGACGTGTGAAATAACCCCTACTTTTCGGCCTTGGGCTTGTAGTGAGTCTAGTGCATCCAACGCAACACTCAAGGTTTCTGGGTCTAAGGTACCGAATCCTTCGTCAATAAATAGTGAATTAATCCTCACTTGGTTAGCTGATAGAGAAGCGAGGCCTAAAGCGAGTGCCAACGAAACTAAAAATGATTCACCGCCGGACAAAGTGTTCACAGAGCGTTGCTCGTCTGCCATATCTTTATCAATGATGGCGATATTGAGCGAATGACCGATAACTGTGAGGCGGTAACGTTTTGATAAACTAGCAAGATGTTGGTTTGCATATTGTAATAGTATTTTTAGAGTTTGCGTTTGTGCGATATTACGTAATTTTTTACCTGTTGCATCGCCAAGCAGCTTATCAAGTAGATGCCAATGTTCGTATCGTGTTTGTAGCTCAGAAAGTTTCACTTGCTGCTCAGCACGCTGAGCGACATTCTGTTGGTGTTGCTTGAACGTGGTATTGTATTCAAGCCATTGAGATTGTGTATTTGCTAAGGACTGCTCAGCTAAATTCAGTTGTTCTTGCACCGTTTGTTGTGATTCATTAGTACGTGCTTGCGTTTGGTGTTGTTCTATCTCGTCATGTAAATGGTTTAGTTTTGCGAGCGCCTGGGCATAGGCTTCTTGCTGCTGTTGGTAGACTTTGAGACATTGCTCAAACTCACTTATAGGCAAAGCGAGTAATTGCCTCACTTTGCTTTCATTAAGCTCAGGATATGTTTTTTGCTGCGTATTTAGCCATTGTGCAAAACGCTCTTCGGTGGTTACTTGGTCTTTTTGATTATCGCTTAATTGCTGCTGTATATGCGTCAGTTTAAGCGTTTGTTCCTTTATGTCTTGCTCTAATTGAGCAACGGCATTTTGTGCCGTTGCAACATGCGATTGCGCCTTGTCTCGTTGCGTTTGTAATTGCATTAGCCAATCGTCTGCGCTTTTGGCAAGTGTCAGCAAACTTTCACGAGTCGTGCTGAGTGTAGTGAGAGAATGCTGATAATCACTTAACTTTTTCTGTAGCTCTTCTACAGTGGCATTTAGTTTTTCGTGGGCTTGTTCGCTAAAACTGAGTTCAGATGCAAGTTGCTTCTCATTTTGCAGCAAATCAGATAATGATTTTTGCCAGCTTAAAAACTCGTTTACACGCGTGGATAGCAGCTCAAAAGCTAGATTAGGTTGGGCTGTGTAACTTTGCCACCAATCATGTTCTTGATAATACTGCTGCGCTTTAGTTTGCTGTGTAGCATAAGCATCAGTTAACTCTTGAGCCTGCAAGGTCAGCGATTGTAATTGTGCATCGACGGCGTGCTGCTCTTGTTGCATGCTTGTTTGTTGAGCTTGGATATTTGCGATACCCTGTTGCTCGTCATTAAGGGCTTGCCAATATTGTTGCTGTTGTCTGCTAAGCGCACTGTATTGTGTCAGATTATGTTCTATTTCGAGTAACTGTGCTTGCCCTTGCTCAAGATCTAACTGTTGTGCGAAGCCAAGTTCATGGAGCTGGTGTGTATGTGATACGCACTGCTCTTTTATCTGTGCCTGGCGTTGTAATGATGTTTGCAATTGGGCATGTACTTGCTCGTGGGCGACCAGTTGTTCGTTGTAGCGTTGTTGTGACTGCTGCTGCGCTTGCTCGGCTTTATTTTTTTGTTCTGTGAAATCGTTTATGAGATTTTGCCAGTGGCTATCGATATGCTCAACACCGTATGGATGCTCTTTTGCACCACAAACCATGCACTCTTGCCCTGCTTTTAATTGCGCTCTCAATTCGCTGACTTTATTGCTGGCTCGTAGCTGAACTTGCGTTAAATTATCTTGTGTAAGTACGACACGTTGCTTGTGTAATTCAGTTTGTTGCTCAGTGTCTCTGAGTTGCTGTTTTAGTGCATTTTGTTCATGGCGTAGTTTATCAATGCTGGTTTTGAGCTGTAATTGTTCATGCTCACATTGTGCGATTTGTTGACTTAGTTGCAGTGCAGATTTTAATGCATAGTGCCGTTTTTGCAGTGTTTCATAGTCTAATGGTTCGAGCTGTTGTTGCACAGTATGTAGCTGTTGTTCAAGCTGTTTGTGAGCCGCTTGAGCGCTAATCAGTTGCTCGTTTAAAGGTGATAATTGCTCGGATAATTGCGCATGTGTTTTTTTCAGTTGCTGTTTTTCTTGTCTGTATGCTTCTAGTCGCGTGCTTTGCTCACTCATATTAGCAAACAAATTTTCTAAGTTGGGCCAGTGTTGCGCAGCTTGTGCAAATGAATATGCGTTAGATATTTTTGTGTTCAGCTGTGCTTGTTGTGCTTTATTGTCTGCCAAGGCATTTTGTTGCTGTGATAGTTGTGTTGCAAGTTCTACAGCCTGCTGTTTTGTATGTGTTACTCGTTCACCGGCTTGTTTGACTTGCTCTGTCGCTAAGGTGCGTTCGTTATCGAGTACACGTACTTGCTTGATGATAGGCCCTGTGTTTTCTAATTGGCTTGTTGCTTCTTGAAATGCCTGTTCTGCTTGGCCTAACTCGTGTGCTTTTGCTTGTAATTGTGACTCAAAACTTTGTGCTGCAAGTCGTTCATACTGCACTTTTAGCTCATCATATTGGCTAAGTAACCTTGTATGATGCGCTCTGTTATCCGCAACTTGTGCCGTCAACATCCCCAATTGTGCTTCTTTTACTTGTGGCGCTTGCTCGTTTAACTGCAACTCTAAGGTGGTGAGCTGTTGCTGATAGTCAGCGAGTTTATTTTGTTGCTGCTGTCCTTGTTGTAGCCATTGAATGTCTTGCTGGTAGCTTGTCACTTGCTGCTTTAGTTGTTCAATTTGCTCAGTTTTAAGGGTTATTTGAGCTTGTAACTCATTGAGCGCCTCGTCACTAAGCACATTAAAGTGCGCCATGGATGCTTGCAGTTGTTCTAGTTCTGCTTTTTTTTGTTTGTGTCTTTCAAAAATTGCTTGGCCTAGTTTACTAAACTTATCTGTGCCAGTTAGGCATTCCAACAGTTGAGCTCTTTCATCGCTACTGGCTTTTAGAAATGCCGCAAATTCATGTTGGGCGAGTAGTACTGCGCGCGTAAACTGTTCGAAATTAAGACCAACTAACTGTTCAACTTTTTTAATCGTTGTACTACTTGATTGGGTTATTAGTTGCTCACCTTTAACACAAAAAAGTTGATGGTCCGCTTTTTTTAGCTTGCCATTGGCTTTTTTATAGGCGCGTTCAATGGTCCAGCGTGCGAGGTATTGCTCGCCATCTTGACCAACAAAGGTTACTTCAGCTCGTCCTTGAGCACAGCCTCTGCGCAGTAAATTTCGTGGGTCGTTCAATTTTATATCGTCGCCATTAAAAGCAACGGTATTTTTTAAATCGTTTTTTAGTCTTGCGGTTTTGCCATAAAGTGCCAAGCAAATAGCATCTAACAAGGTGCTTTTTCCAGAACCGGTGTCTCCCGTAATGGCAAATAAGCCACTTTGTTCTAGTGGTGCTTGCTCAAAATCAATGTTCACTTGCGTCAGGGAAGCGAGATTTTTGATGGCTAAGTTTAGTAATTTCATGAGCTGATGTCTTCGTCCATTGAGCTAATTACATCGTTGAGACATTGTTGTATTTCTTCGGGTACTTCTGCTTGGGCGTCAACTTGTTGTTGATAGGCAAGAGACAGCAAAGTAAGTGGGTCAAGTTGCTCTACATGACCTATATCAGAAAAACCGACCTCAGATTGACTATTTTGCTCATTTACACGTTCAATGCCGCAAAACAAAACTGGTTTTGATGCAAGGGCTTCATCAATTATGGTGCGAAACTGGCTATTCGTTTCACTGCTAATTAGGCGCAAGCGCAGGTAGCTAGGTGGTGCATCAGGATCAAGTGTGAGGTTGTTAATTTGCTCACAAAGTGTTTCTAAATCGGCACTGCCTTGCTCTGGTAGAACGATTAATTGTTGATAACGCGGAACGTAAAGGGGCTTTACAGAGGATACAGTCTTACCGCAAAATTCAATAACCAATACTTGATGCTTGTAGTTTCTTTCTGAAAATGACATTGGAAGAGGCGTGCCGCTATAGCGGATATGTTCACTCTTGGCAATGCTTTGAGCCTTGTGCAGATGACCCAGTGCAACGTAATTGGCTTGTTCGGGAAAAATACTGGCATTAACCGCTTCAAAACCCCCTATTGTGATATTTCGTTCTGAGTCGCTCGATATATCTCCACCTTTGGCATGTAAATGGCCCATCAAAATAGTAGGTATGTCGGAGTTTTCTTTAGGTAGCTGAGCCAGCGCCATTTCGTAGGCTTGTTGTACCGCATCTTGGTAATGACCTTCGCTGGAGATTGTCATATCAGCGACGCGTAAAAATGGCATGGCGATGATATGCGCAGGGCCGTTTTGCGTATTGATGAGTTTAACGACCTCTTCGGGAGCATGTTTATTAAATTTGCCCACAACATGGGTATCAAAAAGATGCAACAGTGGTTTTGCGGCTTCAATTCTGTTCGCTGAATCGTGATTACCGGCAATGATAACGATATGTAAGTTTGGGCACTGTTGCTTAGCTTGTTTTACAAAGGTATATAGCTGCTTTTCTGCACTCGCAGGCGGGGTGGCGGTATGATATATATCACCACTGACGAGCAAAATATCAATTCTTTCTGCCAACAATACATCTGTTAGCCATTGTAGAAATACTTGCTGTTCTTGTGCGCGGTTGTGTTCGTAAAACTGTTGCCCTAAATGCCAGTCTGACGTGTGCAATATCTTCATTCAGCGTTTCCTTGACGGTTGAAACGCTAATATAACATTGTCACCGCAAGATGTTTAACGGCTTATTTGCATCCACGCAAAAATAATTATTGGTAAAACAAGTAATAACAAAAGGGCCGGCATTTTGAGTTGCTTCACTTGCTTCGTTTGAAGCGTTTTGAGTGCCGACTTTTCATTACATGCCGCTACTTTATCGATGTAAAAGTAGCCATCATCTAAATACTCTTTGCAATTCTGCTCATCAGCAGGGATCGCAACGAGCTTTTCTTGTTTTTTCAGGATGTAAAAATCCATACTGCTCACCACATTTCTATTGCTAAACGGGTTTATTTATACCAGCAAAACTAGGGCCAACTTTATGAGGCACTTTTGCACGAAATAAAAAAGTGCGGGATTTTAAAGATAATTTCGATCAAATTTCAATAACTTTTTTTGCTTTTTTTATTTATTTACATAATAGAGACAATAACCCTGAAGAATACCAACTTGGCATGACATTTTATTGTCAATTACAGCATGGCTTTTCTTTATAAGGAACAGGTGGGAATACGGTAGAGATCTAACTGAAGCTTTGTACGTATAAATCTTCCTAGTGCACAAAAAGGGGCCTATTTGCAAGATGCAACATTAGTTTTGCAAGTCATAGTGAACTGGCCTATTGTATTACTTACATTGGCCTATTTTGGCAAGGATAATGATGTTACAGCTTAAAGCACAAGAGTGCTCACAAAGAGAGATAATGCTTCAACAGCAAATCAAAGGGCTCATTTTCGATCTAGATGGGACCCTAGTAAGCTCTGAATTAGATTTTCAGCTGATAAAAGCCCAAGTAGGTTGTCCTCATGATTGCGACTTACTCAGCTACATTGAGCAACTTCCTTCCCCTTACATGCGCCAAGAAGCAATGCACATTGTGCATCAGCATGAAATGCTGGATGCGCAGAGCGCTCAACCTATGCCTGGAGTGGTGCGTTGCTTGCAACAATTGCAGAAAATGAATATTCCGATGGCGATTGTTACCCGCAACTTTACCCGTGCAGCCGAAATGAAACTTCTTCAGTGTAAGCTTCCCATTGAAATGATGCTCACTCGCGACGATGCGCCTGCAAAGCCTGACCCAAGCGCTCTACTCCATATTGCCAAGCTCTGGCATTTTAAATCTGAACATTGTATGTATGTGGGCGATTACTTATACGACATTCAAGCCGCTCATAATGCCAGCATGCGTGCATGTCTATATGCGCCTGGTGATATTCCTCACTATGCCAGTCAAGCACATTATATTTTGCGCAATTTTGATGAGCTCCCAGAGCTGATTAAAGCATTTAATTAGCTTTGGGTTGTGCAAAGCCTATCAAACGCTAGCCCAATGGCGTGAGTCTTGTTAAAATCTCGTCAATTTAATCTATAAAACGAGAATTTAAGATGGGCAGAGCATTTGAAGTCCGCAAGAACGCCATGGCAAAAACGGCAGCGGCAAAAACCAAAGTTAACTCAAAATATGGTAAAGAAATCTACGTTGTAGCTAAAAATGGCGGCCCTGACCCTGAAACGAACCTATCTTTACGCCGCCTAATCGACAAAGCCAAAAAAGACCAAGTACCTGCGCACGTTATTGATAAAGCGGTAGAAAAAGCAGCAGGTGGTGCAGGTGAAGATTACTCAGCAGCACGTTATGAAGGTTATGGTCCTGGTAACTGCATGGTGATTGTTGACTGTTTAACTGATAACCCTAATCGTACAATTAAAGATGTACGCTTACCATTTACTAAAACAGACTCGAAAATTGGTAGCCCAGGCTGCGTAGCGCACATGTTCGACCATTTTGCGATTCTTGGTTTTGAAGGCGACGACGATGAGGCTGTGCTAGAAGCTTTGATGATGGCCGATGTAGACGTTACAGACGTTGAAGTAGAAGACGGTAAAGTATCAGTATTCGCACCGCACACTGAGTATTTCAAAGCGAAAACAGCTCTGACAGAAGCGTTTGAAGGTATTAACTTCGAAGTAGATGAAATTACGTTTGTGCCTCAAACACATATTGAGATCACCAATGAAGATGACATTGCTAACTTTGAAAAATTCATGGGTATGTTAGAAGATTGCGATGATGTGCAAAACATCTACCACAATGCAATTGTGAAAAACTAATTCACGCTATGTGTGAACAAGGGCCGAGCTTAATGCTCGGCTTTTTGTTTGTTGCAATACGCTAAGTGGAGTAGGAAGGGGGTAGGAAAGCTGATGAGTAAAGTGGTGAGCATTGAGAACACCGAACATTATCAATGGGGTGGAGTATGTGATGGTTGGCATCTCGCCGCGACAGAGGATTTGAGTGTGATCCAAGAGCGCGTGCCGCCGGGTGCTGAGGAAGTAAAACACTTTCATCATTTTGCAGAGCAATTTTTCTATATTCTGGAAGGGCAAGCACAGCTAGAGGTAGACGGTCAGATACACCACCTAGCAGCGGGACAGGGGATACATGTCAGTGCTAGCAAGCCACACCAGTTAAAAAATGTCTCTGAGCAAATACTGACAATGTTAGTAATTTCAACGCCACCAAGCCACGGAGACCGTACTATTTTAGAGTGAACATTTAGGGCGGACTTTTTGAAGCATGATTTTGTTTAAAGCAAAGATCAACACACTTTCGTTAGTAAAATACTGATCTCTTTGATTTGCGTAATACTGGCTTCATTGTCGCCGTGAACGCATAAAGTGTCAGCTTTCAATTCAAGCTGCTTACCCGTATTCGTGGTGACAGTTCCATGCTCAACTAGCTGCTTCACTTGCGCCATCAATGCGGTTTTATTATGCACGGCGTTCACTTCGCTACGCGGTGTTAGTAAGCCCTCATCAGTGTAAAGTCGGTCAGCGAATGCTTCAAATAATAAAGGAACACCATATTTATCAGCTAACTGCTGATGCTTCTTTTGCTTAGCGGTAGCTAAAATCATCAGTTTGAGTGGTTTAGCATATTCTGAAATGGCCTGAATAACAGTCTCTAATATCGCTTCGTCAGCCATCATATCGTTGTATAACGCGCCATGAGGCTTAACGTAACTTACTGATAAACATTGGCATTGTGCCATACCGTCCATAGCAGCAATTTGGTAATGCAGTGTATTAATGAGTGTTTGTGGTGCCAGCTTCATTGAACGACGCCCGAAACCTTGTAGATCTGGGTAACTCGGGTGAGCTCCAATGGTGACGCCATGCTGTTTGGCAAGCTGTAGGGTTTTAGCCATTACATCGGGATCGCCAGCATGAAAACCACAGGCAATATTTGCGTGATCAATCACGGCCATGGCTTGCTCATCCAGTCCCATGCTCCAAGCGCCAAAACTTTCCCCTAAATCACAATTTAACAACATTATTTGGCTTCCTATTCAATCGTCACGGGTAATGTGCCTTGCGCGCTGGCGTGGCCTAAAATGACCTTAGCCAGTGCGGTAAAAGCTGGCCCAGCAACCAGCGTGTCGTTATCTACGTCAATATTATAAGCATAGCTTGCTAAAACAGCGTCGCTCAGCGGCGCAAATTGGGTTATTTCATACGGTGCACGCAAACTAACAAACAGCGTCGGTTTACCTTGTTCCTTGGCGTACTTAAGCAATGCTTTAAGTGCCTGTGGTTGCTCTTGGCGTGAGAGTGAAAATTCTTTTAACTGAAGAACATCTTCCATACCGCCAATTTCCACCGCACTTTGTTGCGGGCTGGCATGTGCTCCAAGCACCCAGTCTGCTTGCTTTATTGCCTCATTCGCTATTTTGGGATCAAAGCCCTGCAGGCTACTACAGGTGATCTGTAAAGGGGCTTTACTATACTTCTCAAGCGCTTGGCGCATGGCTTCGCATTTGCGTTGATCGGGCATAACAATATGCACTTTGTTGAGTTTGCTAGTATCTACCGGCAACAAATTCGAATTTTTCACTTGGGTGATGGCTGCAAGGGCCAGTGCTGCTTCTAGTTGTCTATGGCTCGGATTGCCCAATGTGGCGCGGGCAATGTTGGCAGATGCTTTAAATTGTGGGTCAATAAAACGCTGCTTTAATTTAATAATTCGTTGTGCTGACTGATTGACTTCTTGCGCACTAAGCTCGCCACTTTCTACTGATTTTGCAAGTGACTGCAACAGTGCTTCAAGACGGGTAATATCCTTCGGAGTGCGAATAGCAATGGGCATGAGGGCAACATCAACGCCCGCTTTAAAGGTTTCGATTACCGCTGATATAGGATCAAAAAAATCACTGATTCCTGCCATGTCGAGTGCGTCCGTGATCACCACACCTTGATAATTGAGTTTATTTCTAAGCAGCTCATGCATAATAGTGCGCGACATGGTTGCTGGTTTGAGCATTGTTTTGCCGTGCTTGTTTTCAATGGTGCTGTTATCTAAGGCTGGGTATTGAATATGGGCAGTCATGATCATGCCTGGTGCGCCAGATTGAATGATTGACTGAAATGGCGCTAAATCATTTTGCCAAATGGTTTGCTCGTTGTGCTCAACGCGAGGCAACCCCGTGTGGCTGTCAACATGGGTATCACCATGGCCTGGGAAATGTTTAAGCGCAGAGATCACGTTTTGTGCCTCAAATGCTTTAACTTGAGCACTGCCGAGCGTGGCGACCACCTTTGGATCTTCCGAGAAAGCACGTACGTTGATCACTGGATTGTCGGCATTCATGTTCACATCAACGGTGGGCGCAAAGTTCACGTTAACTCCTAAGCTATTGAGCTCCTTGCCTATGGCATCGGCAACAGCACTGGCATAACGACTGCCATGGGTTGGGTAGCTTGCACCAATACTCATGTTGCCAGTAAAGGCTGTGGCTTGCTCTCGGTTGATACGCGCTACTCGTCCGCCTTCTTGGTCAATGGCAATAAACAAAGGTTGAGGATGTTGAGCGTTGCGCGCCGCATCTTGCAATTGGTTATTTAAGCTTACAATTTGCTCCACATCCTGAGTATTTTCAGAAAATAAAATCACGCCACCAATGTGATACTTGCTGATCACCTTACTCAGTTCTTTTGGCAGTTTGGTCATCGGTGTTCGACATGTATCGCTGCTTCCTTGTTGGCAAAAATAGCGAAAGTCGAGCATGAGCTTTTGTCCCAACTGCACGTCAAGAGGGAGGTTTGTGCTAGCGAGTGATGCGTTACTTAGAGTCATGGTGAAAATAATACCCAGTGGTTTTAAGTGCTTATAAAGCGTCATAAAGCAAATACAAAGTGATTGTTATTATGATGGCTAATTTAGCATTAACCTCAGGTGATTGATAATTTCTGCGATTGTTTTTATTGTCTAACGGGCAAAGTTAATTGTGCGCAACACCCCTCGCTATCGGCTCGATTCTGTAAAGTCAGTCGCCCAGAATGCGCTTCGGCAATCTGTTGGCACAATACCAAGCCAATGCCCGAGCCATGTTTTTTGGTGCTATAGAAGGGCACAAATAAATTGTCACTATTGCCCACACCTGCACCGTTATCACAAATACTCACTCTTAGCTGAGTTTGCTCTATGTGCCAATCGAGGGTGATCTCACATTCGCGTTCGGCGGACTGAGCTGACTCGTAGGCATTTTTAAACAGGTTAATCATAAGCTGCTCAATTTGCACAGGATCAATATCCAGTGTGATGTCGGTTTTGGGTATTATGGTAAATTGGCAATGTTCAAATGGCCGTTGACATTCACTGAGTAACTTTTTAAGTGCACAAGGTTGTAATTTAGGTCCAGGCAATCGCGCCAATTGGTTATAACCCTCGATAAACTGGCCGAGGTTATTGGCGCGTTCATGAATAAAAGTAAGGTTATCGACTAAGTTAGCTTGAATAGCCAGATCCGTTTGTTTAGCCACGAGCTTGGCTAAGGTCTGCGAAATAGACGCAATAGGTGATAACGAGTTATTGATCTCATGACTCATGACTCTGACTAAGCGTTGCCACGCTAAACGCTCTTCACTGCGCAACAATGCATGTACATCATTTAAAAAGATTAACGTATAAGATTGCCCATCGCTCATATATTGCTGGGTGTGTAAGTTGAAACGGCGAGTTACGCCTTGCACAGGTAATTCAATTAGCTGGCTTTGGCCTTCAGGCAAACTTTCAATCAGTGCTAACGTACTCGGTAATGGCTTCGCAATTTGCGATTCATTTAGCGAAAACAACTTGCTGGCGGCACGGTTAAATAATTTAATATGTTGCTCACTATCCACAGCCAAAATAGCGATGTCGATATTTTCAAGGATGGTCTGTACAAGTTGCTGACTCTCAACCGATTGCCAGCGTTGCTGACTGAGACGCACACCTAAGCGATTAATGGCATTAAATAAAGGAGCCAACTCTTGCTCGTGCTCAGTGGCCCGAGCACGTAAGGTGTAGTCACCACTGGCCAGCGCTTCGATTAAATTTGTTTGCGTGCGTAATTGATAAACGACTTTTTGTTTTATCCTTGCAGCCCCCCAACAGATCACCAAACTACCAACTAAGAGCACAAGTGCGATAAGCCAATATGAAATAGCAGCAAACAACATGCTTGCCAGCAGCAAAAAGAATAAGGGGAGGGTGGTGGCAAGATATATCAGCACTAATTGTGATTCGTAAGCGCGTTGCTTTTGCATTGGCTTTTCAAATGGCGTCATTTTTGTGTTTTACCCAGTCGGCGATAAAAGGTGCTACGGCTAAGGCCAAGTGATTGAGCTGCCGCAACGGCATCGCCATCAAAATGTGCCAAACGTTGGGCTAGGGTATCGTGCTCAATTTCCTCTAGTGTGCGCAAATCTGTTTGTTGGTTATGCATGATAACACCCTGTTCAGCTTGAGGGTTTAGTCCCAAATGTTCGGCATCAATTGTTGCTGTGGTTGACAAAATATGCACGCGCTCCATTAAATGGCCAAGCTCTCTGACGTTACCTGGCCAAGCATATGCCTTGAGTGCTTGCTGTGCTGATTGGCTAAGTGTAGTGCCAATGCCTTGATATTTGTCTACTGCACGGCGCAAAAAGTATGTCGCGAGGGGGATGATATCTTGTATTCGCTCACGCAGTGGTGGAATGTGCACTTGCACAGTATTAAGCCGATACAGTAAGTCTTTACGAAATAGGCCTTCTTGTACGGCCTGTGTTAAATCAGCATTGGTTGCACTGACAATACGCACATTGACTGATTGAGTTTTACTTGAGCCGACCTTTTCAAATTGTCGCTCTTCGAGCACTCGCAGCAATTTTGCTTGCTGGGAGTAGGGAGTGTTGGCTATTTCATCTAAGAATAGTGTGCCCTCGTCGGCCAGCTCGAAACGACCAATGCGCTGCGATTTGGCATCGGTAAATGCCCCTTTTACATGACCAAACATTTCGCTTTCAAACAGAGACTCACTGACAGCACCCATATTAACACTGACTAACGATTCTTCACGACGAGGCGATAAGTCGTGTAAATATTTAGCAAATAGACTTTTGCCTGTACCATTTTCACCCGTGATCAGTATATTGACGTCGCTGTTAGCCACTTGTGCCAAGGTTGCGAGCACTTGTTTAATTTGTACTGACTGTGCCACAAAACTGCTGTTTTGAGAGAGCTGACTTTGCAACAATTGATTTTGAGTAGCGAGTTTTTGTGTGCGTTTATTGGCTTTTGCCAACTTTAATTGTGTTTGAATACTGTGCAGCAGTCGCTCGTTATCCCATGGCTTTTGTACAAAATCGCTGGCACCTAGCTGCATGGCTTGAACCGCTATTTCAATACTGCCCCAACCTGTCATCGCAATAATGGGTAAATGCTCGTCGTCCTCACGGAGTGTTTTGATAAGGGATAAACCTTCTTCGCCAGAAGTTGTATCTTGCGTAAAATTGAGATCACTTAGCACCAAGCTAACGGCTTGTTGTTTTATCGTCTCCATAGCCTGAGTAGGGCTTGCAACGCAGAGGCTTGGTATGCCTTCTTCGAGCAATAATAAGCTGAGGGCACGAGTGATGCCTTCATCGTCATCAATGATCAAAATTGGATCGGTCATAGGGTATTAAAATCACATCTAGTTAGAGCAAGTGTATGACAAAGCATCGTAAATAAAAACAATGCCTTGTCATACAGGTTGGGAGAACTTATTGGCTATGTAGCGCGTGCGCAGGTTCTTGCGCAATGGCTTGTTTGGTTGGAATATAGACGGCCAACAGCACCACAGCACTGAGCAACACGGTGAGTACCACACCCGCCAGAGCAATATCAGAGAAATTGACGCCCAGAGGTACAGACATCATGTAACCCAATGCTAAGGCGATAACTAGCCCGGGAATGGCCCCAATTAATAGCTGCTTTGTACCCGAGAGCAAAAACTCTTTGCAGATACGCTGCTCGGTCGCTCCGAGGGCACGCTTAACGCCGATCTCTTGGGTGCGCTGGGTGATGGTATTGGCCATCACGCCATAAATGCCACTGGCCGCTAAAACAAACGAAGCGATACCAAATAACAGCAGCACGGATCCGACAAAACGCAGTGGTGCTACGCGTTGTACCAATCGCGCATCGTAATTATTGATGTTAAACATCGGCAGTTCTGGGTCTACTTTATATAGCGCTGCTTGTAAAGCCGCCGTAGAGGTTGAGTCATTGCCATTCATTCTTGCTGCGACATAAAAGGCGCTGCGAGGTGATTGTGCAAAGGTGCTAAAAATAGACGGAATACGTTCTCTATCACGGTTGGGCATGGTTTGTATTGTATGCTTGATGACCCCCACAATCGTCAACCAAAGTCCTTTGCTGCCGTCGTCATTGATTAGTTGTACGCGGCGACCCAATGGCTTGTCGCTGTTAACGAATTGCTCAACAAAGCTATCGGTGACAATCACATTTAGGCCATCACTTTTGTTATCTGCGTTATTGAATAAGCGACCCTTTACTAACTCAACCTTTAAGTTTTGCAACGTGTCGGGTGTGAGGGCGATATGGTTGGCCCGTGGGTAACTCGACAAATTTTGTCTGGCATATTCATGACCTTCGATGGCGAGTGCTCGGCGCTTATCCGCAAACCCCGGCAACGCGGAGGAAATCATGACGTCACGAATGACGCTTTGTTCATGAAGTTGCGCATTAAGCGCAGTAACGAATTGACGTTGCTGTTCACCTGTTTTGTATTTATTTTCTGGCAAAACGATTTGCCCCGTAATGGTATTGCTGGTGGCTACGCCATAGTTGGCGTAGGTGGCTTTAAAGCTTGATGTGATCATCACCGCTGCGACCACCAAAATAGTAATAGATAGAAAAACCTCACCGACCACCAATGCTTTATTTAAACGCCCTGCATTTTTTCCCAGTGCGCCGCGTGTACCATCGCGCAATACCGCATTAAAGTCGCCATGAATGTTTTTCCATGCTGGCAGTAAGCCTGTGACCAACACGGTCATCACTAAAAAGCTAAAAAAGATTTTTAAAGTGTAAGTGTCAATTCCAAACTGCCACCAAAACGGCGGTCTATCTGTAAAAAACTGATTAGTCACTGTTTGTGTGATCTCAAGACCCCAACCCACCATGAGTAAGCCAATGAGTGCCCCTAAGCCGCAAATTATGATGCTTTCCCACAACAATTGGCTGAGTAAGCGGCCCGTTGGCGCACCTAGGGCGACGCGGATCGCCGTTTCTTGGCTGCGTTCAACAGCTCTGGAAAGGAGTAAGTTGCCAACATTGACCGACGCTAACACCAAGATCAAAATGGCTGCTGTGTGCATTACGTACACTACGGCCATACCGCCATCCGCGGTTGACATGTGCAAGGTGAGCGCATAGGCACCCATGCCAGAGTTGGTTTTTGGGTAACGTTCAGCTAGGCGTTGCATGATCAGCGTCAATTGCTGGTCAATCTCTTCGATGCTGGTGCCTTCCTTGCGAAGGGCTAAGCCCTCTACCTGAGCATTTTGCGCGCGACTGACTTGTTGCACATTGTCTTGCAGTGGTCGCCATAATTGTGCACGACGTGGAAAGTAATAACCCTCTGGCATCACGCCGATGATTTGATGCATTTGCCCATCAATTTTGATGTTTTGTGAAATGACGTCAGGATTACCAGCAAACTGGTTTTGCCATAAATCGTAGCCGATCACGACCACGGGCTCGGCGCCTACTTTGTCTTCTTCGGGTGTAAAAGTTCGTCCTAGCAGCGGTGCGGTGCGCGAAAGTGAAAATAAATTTGCACGGGCATCGGCGGTGATATAGCGGCGAGCGCCATCGCGGCCAGAAATACTCACCACGTTGTTACGGTATGCGCTAAATTCGTCGGCGAGGTTTAAGTCGTTTTTTATCTGTGCCCAATCGTGAATGTTTAATTGACCAAAATTACGGTTGCTGTTTTCAGAGCGGGTGACTTCGATGAGCCGTTCACCGTCTTCAAAGGGTAAGGGCTTAAAGAGCATGGTGTTCATAAACGAAAACAAATACACACTTAAGCCAATACCCGCAGCCATAACTAGGGTGGTCAACGCTGTGAAGCCGGGTTTTTTGGCCAGCAAGCGAATGGCGTACTTTATGTCGTCTTGAATATTCATACCGCCTCCGATTGCGTAATACTGCTAGTTGGTCGTACTTTGTGATCGGCGACAATGCGTCCATCGAGCACTTTGATTTTGCGCTGAGCGCGCTGCGCTGAACGTGGGTCGTGGGTTACCATACAAATGGTGGCCCCTTCATGATGTAGCTGATCGAGCAACGCCAGCACATCATTGGCGTTTTTGGAGTCAAGGTTACCAGTGGGTTCGTCAGCCAGAATCAAACTCGGGCTGCCGGCAATGGCACGGGCAATGGCCACACGTTGTTGTTGACCACCTGACAGCTGTGACGGGTAGTGGTTTGCACGGTGTGCCATATTCACTTTCTGCAGTGCCTCGGCCGCCATTTGTTTTATTTGTGACTTATTTAAATCGCCGCGATAGGTGAGTGGTAGCTCAACGTTTTCAATGACATCTAGGTCGCTTATCAAATTAAATGATTGGAATATAAACCCTATTTCTTTATTTCTGATCTGCGCACGCTGTGCCTTGCTGATATTACTGACCTCATGCCCCGCCAATTGATAGCTGCCTGATGTTGCGGTATCCAGCAGTCCAAGTAACGAAAGCAAGGTGGATTTACCTGAGCCAGAAGGCCCTGAGATGGCAATATACTCTTGCTCAAATACTTCTAATGACACCTCATTGAGTGCATGGGTTTCTAAATCGTCGGAATAAAATACTTTGCTTACTTTGTTGAGTTTCAGTACACAGTTAGTCATAGTGGTTCCTAGTTAATTCTAAATTTAGTGTAGCTTTCAAAGCGGCTTGGATCGGAGGTAATCACCTGATCGCCTTCTTTGAGCCCTTGGATGATTTGAATATGACTGACAGAGCCCATGCCTGTTTGCACCGCTGTGCGCTCAGCCATTAAACCATCTGCTGTCAATTTGTAAATGCTTGATTGAGTTTGACTTTGTGAAAAAAGTGGACGAGATACATACAGTGTATTTTGTAGCTCTGTGACCGTAATTTCTCCATCTATGCTGAGCGCTGGGCGTGCATCGCTGGGGAGTGGCTCAACAAATGCCACATCCACTTGCACATTGCCTTGCACCACTTCAGGGTCGATGCGGATCACTTCTCCTTGAATTTGATTGTTTTGCGTATCAACCAATACCTTTTGGCCTACGGCGATTTGTTGAATTTGAATTTCAGGTACTTGCAGTTCACCGATTAATTCATGCTGATCAGCAAGCTTGGCGATATTACTGCCCATACTCACATGCTGACCAATTTCAATCGGCAGTGCCAAGATAATGCTATCCATGGAAGCGCGTACTGCCAGTTCATTCACTTGAGTTTGAATACGAGATACGCGGTTTTGTAATTGGTTAAGGCGTGCAAAGCGCGCCTGCTGTGCAGCCGCTGCGCTTTTTTTAGACTCGTTTAATTGCAGCTGTGCAGAGAGCAAAGTTTGCTGTGCTTGTTCAAGGGCAATTTTGGCCCGTTGAAAATCTAGTTTTGACACGGCGCCAGTTTCAATGAGTTCTAGGTGAGCTTGATATTCGTGTTGTGCGCCTGTGACATTCATTTTCGCGTTGAGGGCATCTGATTGCTGTTTTGCAATGGCGGCCTGCTCACTTAATTGTGTGGCTTTGTGTTGCGCTTCTAAGGCGGATAACTCCCAAGTTGCTTCTGCTAATTCTTGCTCAAGCAGAGGGTTGGTCAGGCGTGCGATAAGGTCGCCTTTTTTAACTTGTTGGCCAGGTTTATAAAGCAGAGACTCAACTTTGGCATCACCGCTTGCTGAGAGCCACTGAACCTTTTTTGGTACCAATATGCCGTTACCGCGTACTGCGATGGTAAAGTTGCCGCGTTTTACTTCGCTGATAATTAAAGAATGTGCATCTAGGGTGAGTTCTGCACGACTAAATTGCCAAGCTTTGTAACCCGCTGCTAGCGCAACGACTAGGCACACAAGTACCATTAAATATTTGTGGGTATGCTTGGTTTGCTTGTTGGTCACTGCAATGTCCATTCATGCTCCTAAACAATAAAAATATTAAAGTTAAGCAGTGAATTGCAGACAGCATGCCAAAATTTAAGCTGTTGAATTTATAGGGTATCTTTCCTTTCTGAGAATGGTTAATCCCATATTTGGGATCGTATTTGAGACCAGTCTCATTTTTGGGATGAATAATGAGATTGTGATGCGCGCCGCTGTGGTGAGCAATCAATAAGGACTAAAGCGACAGCTCAACCCTAACTTAGGGTTGAGCCTGTAGAATGCTAGGCGGCGCTGAATGCTTTGATTTTACGAGTGAGTATTTGGTCAATGCTCATGGTACCTGCGCCATGTGCCACCAAAATCAAAAAGCCACCCGCCATTGCGATATTTTTGAAGAACATAATAAATTGCATTTGGTCATTCAAGTCAGCGTGAAACAGTAAGGCACTCACCACACTAAATCCTGCAAACGCTAATGCAGTAATACGTGTAAAGGCACCAGTTAAAATCATGAGTCCGCCTAAAACTTCAAAAACAATCACCAAGGGCAGTAATTCAGACGGCAAACCAGCAGAGGCCATATATTGGGCATTGCCCTCATAAAATTGAATTTTGTTGAGGCCTGCCAGTATAAATATGGCTGACAGACCGACACGAGCAAGCAAAGCTGCCAGATTATTAAAAAGCGCATTTTGTTCAAAAGGGTTAAGCAAGTTCATAATAAGTTCCTCATACAGTGATTAAGTGCCCAGCATGTGCTGAGTGATGAGTTAATCTTATATTCTTTTTTCAGGATTAAAATTAGTAATATGCGATCTAATTATTCTTTAAAATAGAATGAATGGGTTTTCGCAATTTCAATCAAGACGTTGCACTGAGCTATCGGGCACAATGACCTCATTAAATGTTTAAAGCAAAATGGCTTATGCAAAATAAAACCAGAATAGAAGCCCGAATGGCGCGGGTATGCGACTTTATCGATCACAACTTAAATAAACCGCTTGATCTTGCCTTACTCAGTGATGTGGCGGCTTTGTCTCGCTTTCATTTTCATCGTGTATTTTTAGCGTATACGGGCGTTAGCGTCACTAAATATGTGCAACTAGCGCGTTTAAAGTACGCCTCATTTCGCTTAGCATTTGAACACGACATGAAAGTGATTGATATTGCCTTAGAAGCACAATTTGACAGTGCGGAAGCATTTTCTCGCGCCTTTAAACGCACCTTTTCACAAACGCCCACACAATTTAGGCAATCACCCGATTGGCAAAACTGGCATGCGGTACTGGATTTTGTTAAACCTACGCAGACAGAGATGTTGCAGACGGTAGAAATCGTCACTTTTGAACAAACACCGATCGCCTATTTGGAGCATCAAGGCGACCAGAAAAACGTTTATCAAAGTGCTGGCAAATTTGTGCAATGGCGAAAAACAAGCGGTTTGTCGAGCGTTAAACACAGTCGCACATTTGGTATGCCCAACGGCGATCCAAACGGCATGCCCGATGATGACTTTAGATTTAAAATATGTGGCTCATTGAGTGACAAGCATGTTCAAGTTGTTGCAAATGAATTTGGCGTAGAGCAGGGCATAATTCCTACCATGCGCTGTGCCAAAGTCACGCATTTGGGCTCTCACGATGCACTCGACAACACGATTTACGCGTTGTATGAAAAATGGCTTCCGCAAAGCGGCGAACAACCAGCCGACCATCCTATTTTTTTTGAATACTTAAACCTGATCCATGAAGTGGATGAATGTGATTTACGCACCGATGTGTATTTGCCGTTGGTTTGAGTTCACAATCTGTAGCCGAGCAACTATAACTTAAGGAATGTGCATTTTTTTTCTTGATTTAATATGAATTGTTCACGATGTAGGAGTGCGGCTTTGGGAGGGCTGCTGTATTTATGCGGCAGCTTTTTTGCTCATGCCCAACCTGTACGCATCATTGTTAATGATTGGGCGAGCCAGTTGGTGGTTTCTCAGATTTATGCGGGGTTACTCAAGCGTGTAGGCATACAGTCACAGTTCATTTCTTTGCCAACGGTAGGGCAGTGGTATTATTTGAAATATAACCATGCTGATGTGCAGGTTGAAGTATGGCAAGGCACCATGGAAGATAAACTAGAGCAATTGCTGCTTTCGGGTGATATTCAGCAGGCGGGTACATATCCTATTTCTACTCGAGAAGAGTGGTGGTATCCAGATTATGTCGCAAAATTATGCCCCAAGCTCCCCGATTGGCGAGCCTTAAACGACTGTGCACATTTGTTTAGCGAAGGTGATGACCCAAGAGGTGTGTATTATAACGGGCCATGGGAAAAGAACGATTCAGCGAGAATTAGGGCATTAAACCTTAATTATAGAGTCGAAAATCTACCAGACGACTTTGCACTGGTACGTGTCATAAAAGATGCATACAAAAACAAAAAGCCCATTTTAATATTTAACTGGACTCCAAACTGGGTTGAAGCACGTTATTCTGGTTATTTTGTAGAGTTTCCACCTTATTCAACTGAATGTGGAACACAGCCACAATGGGGAATTAATAAGGACTTTTTACATGATTGCGGAAATCCTCGTGATGGTTGGATAAAAAAAATAGCCTCAAGTACATTAGTTCGCTCACAACCCTGCGCATTTGCAATCTTACAAAGCATGACTTTTAATGCCAGCGATCTCGCACAGTTTGCTTTGCAAGTGAATATAAACGCCAAAACCAATGAAAAAACCAGCGAAATGTGGCTTGAGCAACATCAGTCACGTTGGCAAAAGTGGTTGAAACACCCAAGCTGTTTGATCGTGTCTGATAGCCAGAAGTGATTGTAAAGGGGGGTTACACATTCATTTCTATAACGAAAATATATTTATCGCCGATGTCTGATTTTTTATCAAAATACAGGCTAACTTTTGTCCGAACACTTTCTTGCCTTCACCCTATTTTTACCTTATTTTTGAAGTGGGATTAAAAGCTCTTTAAAAACAAGCAACTATAAAAGCCGTTTAAAATAAGGTTATTTTGCAAAAAATACGCTAAGTTATGTATTGCAAAGCAAAAGAGTTACTTTTGTTATTGTTCACCGCCACACAGGCGGCTCAGAAAGATAATACGCATTCATGGCCGCGCGATATTGCTGTTCACCGCCACACAGGCGGCTCAGAAATCTTGCAGATGAGTCGAAATCGTTTTGCGCATGTTCACCGCCACACAGGCGGCTCAGAAAATACAAAAAGGGCATGGAGGATCCCTTTTCTCCGTTCACCGCCACACAGGCGGCTCAGAAAAAAACAAATCCCGTAAACTAATATCAAAAATGTTCACCGCCACACAGGCGGCTCAGAAAGCCCATAAATTACGCCTTCGAAACTGCCCGCTGTTCACCGCCACACAGGCGGCTCAGAAAGTTACCCGTAGCATCAAATGCAGCACCACGCAGTTCACCGCCACACAGGCGGCTCAGAAAATACAAAGACCAACTGCAAAGTCGCCGTGACGGTTCACCGCCACACAGGCGGCTCAGAAAGAGCGGTGGGGCCATACCTATCAATGGCTGTTGTTCACCGCCACACAGGCGGCTCAGAAAGTTTACAGACAGTACGTTATCAGTTGGCGTTTGTTCACCGCCACACAGGCGGCTCAGAAACTCAGCTATATTTTGAGGCCGTAGAGCATGTGGTTCACCGCCACACAGGCGGCTCAGAAACGATTGAGTTTACCGCGCTTGGTTCAGCCAATGTTCACCGCCACACAGGCGGCTCAGAAAATCGGTGAGGGCTGGACGATTAATACAAACACGTTCACCGCCACACAGGCGGCTCAGAAAGTTCCCCAGGAGCTTGAATTGATCTTGTTGGGGTTCACCGCCACACAGGCGGCTCAGAAAAAGAATAAGGCGGCGAGTATTTACAAAAGCGCGTTCACCGCCACACAGGCGGCTCAGAAATGCAATACGTTTTGACGGTGTGCGTCATCGCTGTTCACCGCCACACAGGCGGCTCAGAAAAGCCGAAGGGATGTCTGTAACGGCAACATTATGTTCACCGCCACACAGGCGGCTCAGAAAGCCAGAATCACCGCCGCCAGAATCACCACCGCGTTCACCGCCACACAGGCGGCTCAGAAATTGTGCATAACAACACCACCATCAACGTGTTGTGTTCACCGCCACACAGGCGGCTCAGAAATGCTCTACACCGCTATCAGTATCAACTAGCTCGTTCACCGCCACACAGGCGGCTCAGAAAACTAATTTGACCCAAGGTAATAAGTCCGTCATGTTCACCGCCACACAGGCGGCTCAGAAAATAGATTGGTAGGTATACCAAGGCGCTGCAACGTTCACCGCCACACAGGCGGCTCAGAAAACTATATGCATGTGTGGCCACACCCTCCCTGAGTTCACCGCCACACAGGCGGCTCAGAAATTATAATATGCATAACAACTAAGCTGGCTGAAGTTCACCGCCACACAGGCGGCTCAGAAAAAGTGGTGGTTGCGCAAGTTAGACCGATTGCGTGTTCACCGCCACACAGGCGGCTCAGAAATATGAAATGGTAAGGGTCAAACTCGGTTATAGGTTCACCGCCACACAGGCGGCTCAGAAATCGGCGGCATTCCGGTTACTATGTCTAAATTTTGTTCACCGCCACACAGGCGGCTCAGAAATATAGTTTAGCATAATCCATAGCCGCCTCATCGTTCACCGCCACACAGGCGGCTCAGAAAAATAGCGTGTACAATGTTGTGAGATGATAAATGTTCACCGCCACACAGGCGGCTCAGAAAGTTGGTGTAGATACAGTTAAAAATTTAGACATGTTCACCGCCACACAGGCGGCTCAGAAAGTTGGTGTAGATACAGTTAAAAATTTAGACATGTTCACCGCCACACAGGCGGCTCAGAAAATCATAAGAGTAAAACCATGCTAGTAGATATTGTTCACCGCCACACAGGCGGCTCAGAAATGCAATGAGTGGGCGCAAGGCAGTTACGATTAGTTCACCGCCACACCGGCGGCTCAGAAATAACCATAATGGCGTTCGTAGCGTCTTAGTTTGTTCACCGCCACACAGGCGGCTTAGGTGATGAGTGACCGAAGCGTAGCTTCGCAGCACGAAGAAGTGGGGTCATGGATGACCGATGTAACCATGCTCCATGGACGGATTACAATTACGGCACTAGGAAATCGTTCACCGCCACACAGGCGGCTTAGGTGATGAGTGACCGAAGCGCAGCTTCGCAGCACGAAGAAGTGAGGTCATGGATGACCGATGTAACCAAGCTCCATGGACGGATTACAATTAGAGCGCTAGGAAATCGTTCACCGGCACACAGGCGGCTCAGAAATACACCCGTCATCCTGACGAAGGTCAGGATCTTGTGTCGGTTTGCAGAGGCCCTGAAACAAGTTCAGGGTGACGGTGTTTGGGGTGATTATTGAGTTTATGTTCACCGCCACACAGGCGGCTCAGAAATACACCCGTCATCCTGACGAAGGTCAGGATCCTGTGTTGGTTTTCAGAGACCCTGAAACAAGTTCAGGGTGACGGAGGTCAGGCCTGAGCAACGAAGTGGCAAGCAAGATGCTGCTCGCTATTCAGGAGGTTCAAAGGTTGGTATCGGTTCGAATACAAATCACGAGTCTTAAAATGCTGATAAATGGTAGAACTATCAATCCGAAGACAAAGGTTATGACTGCAAATAGCAGTGACATACAAGTTGCTAAAACCGGGGCGCCCAGCAATGCAACAAGCCAATCATGGGTTAGTAGCAAATAGACAAATATACCTGCAAGAAAGAAAGTATACAGGTTGTCAAAATTCAACAGTTGCTCAACACAACTTAGCCAAGTTTCAAGTGGCCTAGTTTGAATTGTGTGAAGCATTCTAGTAATCATCGTAATACCTTAAAGTGGAGTGAGAGGTTTATTTACTATCAAGAGTGTAGAACCGTTTTAATCGTTACTCGAATGAGACAGCTAAATCTTATTTGCAGTGAGGGCTGTCAAAAGCTAATGGCATGCACTCAAACTCACAACTTATTGCGTTAGCGCAATAAAAGCAGAATAACTCATCTAGTTTGGCTTGTATTTGGTCGCTTCGCGTTTTAGTCTGATGGTTAACTATATGTAAATAAAAGGTACAGAGGCGAGCATGGATGACTTAAGCCCCACCGATTTAAAGACCATTTTGCACTCTAAACGCGCCAATATGTATTACTTGGAATATTGCCGAGTGATGCAAAAAGATGGCCGCGTGCTGTATCTCACTGAAGCAAAAAGCGAAAACCAGTACTTTAATATTCCAATCGCAAATACCACGGTTTTACTGCTCGGCAATGGCACGTCTATTACGCAGGCAGCTATGCGCATGTTGGCACATGCGGGCGTATTGGTTGGCTTTTGTGGCGGTGGTGGTACACCCTTGCATATGGCTTGCGAAGTAGAGTGGTTTACGCCGCAAAGTGAATATCGCCCCACTGAGTATTTACACGGCTGGCTAAAGTTTTGGTTTGATGACAAAAAGCGGTTAAACGCTGCCAAAGCATTTCAAAATGCGCGCATTACATACCTTGAACAAGTTTGGAAAAAAGATCGCGAGCTAAAAACGGAAGGGTTCGATTTTTATAATGACACCATACAAAGTGCTCTAACGACTTTTCATAAACGCACGGAAGAAGCGAGCAAGCCTGCCGACATACTGCTCACCGAAGCGCAGTTAACTAAGGTGCTATACAAATATGCGGCAAATAATACTGGCATTAAAGATTTCACACGCCAGCATCAAAGCACTGACGTTGCCAACGACTTTTTAAATCATGGTAATTATCTAGCTTATGGCCTAGCTGCTAGTTGTTTGTGGGTATTGGGCATTCCACACGGTTTTGCTGTGATGCATGGTAAAACTCGACGCGGTGCTTTGGTTTTCGACGTGGCTGACTTAATTAAAGATGCGCTGGTGCTGCCTTGGGCATTTGTATGTGCCAAAGAAAATGCCACCGAACAGGAATTCCGACAACAAGTACTACAAGCATTTACCGATCACAAAGCACTCGATTACATGTTCGATACGGTAAAACAAATTGCACTGCAAACATACTCAAGTGAGCAGATTGGGGCAAACAACCTATGATGGTGACGTTTGTCTCTCAATGTGAAAAAAACGCCCTTAAAAAAACGCGTCGAGTATTGGACGCCTTTGCCAATCGTATTGGCGATAACACATGGCAAACACTGATCACAGAAGACGGCTTGCTTACAGTTAAAAAAATGCTGCGTAAAACAGCTAGCCGCAGCACTGCGGTGAGTTGCCATTGGATACGCTCACGCTCTAGAAGCCAGTTATTGTGGGTAGTGGGCAATCGCAGTAAGTTTAATCTTGAGGGCGTAGTGCCTGTTAATAGAACCAAGCGCGACCTACTCAAAAGTGAAATTGAAAGCGATTGGCATTATTTACCATTAATAAAAGCGTTAGCTGGGGTTGCTGCGTTACTTCATGATTGGGGCAAAGCCACGGAACTGTTTCAGAGTAAATTACAGCCCAATAGCTCAATGCAGTTTAAAGGTGATCCAATACGCCATGAGTGGGTCTCGTTGCTGTTATTACATGCTGTTGTTGACTTAAGTAGCACAACCTCTGATCAGGCTTGGTTACAGGCTTTGAGTAAAGGTGATATTGATGAAGAAAAGCTCAAAGAGCATATAAAATGCGGCACAACTAAACCGATGGCGGCGCTGCCACCAATTGCTAAATTAGTTGCTTGGTTAGTGGTATCTCACCATCGTTTACCATTGCCTGATGGCGATGCTTGCAACGCGTACTCTGCTGAAAGTGCTCATTCACTGGATGACATGCTCGCCAAAATAACCGCTACGTGGGGTTATGAAAATCGACGAGATAAAAAAGCTTTTGAACAGCGGCTACATCAATGTTTTGAATTTAAAAATGGTTTGCTCAGTAACTCAAAACCTTGGCTAAGCCAAATTAAACGCTGGGCTTCACGCTTGCTTGAAGTGCAAGAGCTTGGGATAAAAACAATTGAAAACAATAGCTATCGCTTGGTACTTAATTACGCGCGATTGTGTTTAATGTTGGGGGATCATCATTATTCCTCTTTGCAAGCTGACTCAAAATGGCAAAACACGACAGGTTTATTCGCCAACACCGATAGGGCGACACAACAACTCAAACAGAAGCTAGATGAGCATTTGGTGGGAGTTACTCGCTACGCTACGCTAGCTGCTCACCTACTGCCAGCCTTTGAAACACAGCTACCCGTTGCAAGCGATTTAGAAAGTTTACGTAAACCCAGTCCAAATGCGTTCAAGTGGCAAGACAATGCGGTGAATAAAATTACCCAATGGCGGGCAGGCTTATCTGAGCCGAACGAGAAACAATTTGGCTTTTTTGCAGTGAATATGGCAAGTACTGGGTGTGGTAAAACCTTTGCCAATGCCAAAGTAATGAGAGCCCTGTCGGAAGATAGCAAAAGTTTACGCTACGTTTTGGGGTTGGGTTTGCGAACATTAACATTACAAACAGGCGATGAGTATACACAGCGAGTTGGGCTAGATAGCTCCCAGTTAGCCGTGGTGATTGGCTCTAAAGCAGTGATGGAATTACATCAAAAAAGTATTGCTGCACAACAGATAGACCAACATGAAAGCACGGGGTCAGAATCGTCAAAACCTTTGTTTGATGATGACATTGACTTTGACTGCGCAATTCCACAAGACAATCTGTCCACCATATTAAACAGTGAACGTGACAAAAAGTTTTTATACGCCCCTGTGTTGGCTTGTACCATAGACCATATTATCGCCGCCATCGAAACCAAACGAGGTGGCCGCTATATTTTGCCTACGTTGCGCTTGATGTCATCTGACTTAGTGATAGATGAAGTGGATGATTTCACAGATGATGCCTTAATCGCCATTGGTAGATTGATTCACCTAGCGGGTATGTTAGGTCGCAAAGTAATGATCTCCTCGGCAACTATTCCTCCGTCATTGGCTGAAGGATATTTTAAAGCTTATCGAGACGGTTGGCGGCTGTTTTGTGCAACCCGTGATGCAAACGAGCAAATAGGCTGTGCTTGGATCGATGAGTTTAGTACGCAGGTTGTGACCAATACTGGGGAGTTGCTTAAAACCGCAATCCCACAATATAGAGAGGCACACACTGCTTTTATTCAAAAGCGCATCGCCAAGTTACAGCAGCAACCCGTGCTTAGAAAAGCACAGATCAGTGATTGTGGCGATATTATTGAAAAATACCAAAATGATAGCCAGGGGAGTCAGGAGGTAATTGAAAGTAAACAAGCGGCTTATTTTGATGTTATCGCCCAGAGCATATTGGCTAAGCATCAACAGCATCATTTTGTTGATCCACAAACAAAAATGGCGGTGTCGTTTGGCGTGGTGCGTGTTGCAAACATCAAGCCTTGCGTGGCCTTGACTAAATGCTTGCTAGAGTTTGAATGGCCACAGAACACCCAAGTGCGGGTGATGGCCTATCATAGTCAGCAAACCTTGTTGCTTAGATCAGAGCAAGAGCGGCATTTAGACGAAGTGTTAAAGCGCAAGGAAAAGCCCTCAGAGCAGCCAAAAGCACTACAGCAGAAAGAGATAAGAGAACACTTGGCTAATATATCAAGTGAGTACTCGCAAACTGAACACGTACTGTTTGTGCTTGTAGCCACACCTGTAGAAGAAGTTGGCCGTGATCATGACTTTGACTGGGCTGTGGTAGAGCCATCTTCTTATCGCTCAATCATTCAGCTTGCTGGGCGTGTGCGTAGACACCGTACAACACCAGCAGAAACGCCTAATATTGCGTTATTGCAATATAATTTTAAAGCAATTAAAAATGCCCACATTGAAGGTTACAAACCTTTCAAAAACCCAGGTTTTGAAAATTACCGCCCACTAAAAAGCGCCGATTTAACGCAGTTGATAGATATTGACCAAGCCTACCAGCGTTTAGATTCCACGCCGCGAATACGTTTACCTGAACATATTAATGCAGGATATGTGCAGCAGCTTAGGCAAGCACAGACGCTTGCTGAATTAGAACATGCCGCTATTTTGCACACTTTGGCTTATTACACTGCGGATAAAAATAAAGGTGCGCAAACAGCGCCAAATACTATGCAAGGCTGGTTAAATCATCATTGGTTTTTAACTGCTTTGCCACAAACCTTGGCGCCATTTAGAAAACGTGAGCCTACTTTAGAGGTGTTTTTAACCTTTGATAACTATGAACAGCAAAGCCGCTTTTGTGAAAAAGACGAACAAGGTTATGCCATAGATAGAGAAAACATTCTCAATATTAAGCGTGTAGCACTAAGTAGACACGCACAGAAGCGACTGTGGTTAGTTAGAGATTTTGACCAAAGCTGCGCAGCACTAGCCGAGCAGTCAATGTATGAGCAAGCATCGTTAAGCCAGCGTGTTATTTCGCTTAAATATGGTGGTATTAGCTTTCGCTTTTATGAGAACAAGCACTATGAATATAACGACCAGCTAGGGTTGGTGGAAGTGTGATGGGAAGGCCAGAGCCGCTGCTCTGGCCTAAAAGCCGTGAACTACAAGTAACCCAAGATAGAGGCTTCTTAACTTACTAAAAAAGCCGCTCGATATATTTTTGGACTATGTTAAATCAAAAACTTTAGGAGGGAACGATGATAGATAAAGCAGTTGACGCTTTTTTTGAAGAAAGAAAAGCGGCGTGGTTGAAAAAAAATATCAAGGCGTCAATGTCAGATGACGAAATACAACAAACACATATGGAATGTGAGGCGGTATTCAGCTTGCAAAACTGGCTACCTAATGCCGCCAAAAGAGCGGGGCAGATCTCAATTTCAACCCACCCTTGTACCTTTAGCCACCCCAGTGCGCGCAAAAATAAAAATGGTTATGTCAGTTCAATCATTGCCAAAAGCCCACAAAGCAATGATGGTTTTTTGCGCTCAGGCAATGTCGATGTGGTGGCAGATGCGCTGGGCAATGCCGCAGCGCTAGATGTATATAAGTTTTTAACGCTGCTGATGGACGATGGGCAAACCTTGCTACAGCACCTTGAACAGGATACCGACCTAGCGAAACGGCTAATTAAGACGACCCCTGCTGGTGTTGAATCAGATTATGCAGTGCTAAAAGAGGGGTTTCTTGCCATGACCGCGCCAAGCAAGGAGGTGGTGACCAGCTCAAAAATAAAGCAGGTTTACTTTCCACTCTCATCTGTTGGTGGTGAAAATGTAAGTTATCACCAACTATCACTACTAACAGGTTCTGGTTTAGTATTTGAGATGAGAAAACGCCTAGATACGATGCGCTTTGGTGATGAAATTAAGCTCGCCAGAGAGCAACGTAAAGCAAATTTAGAACACTCAAGTCATCAAGAAATCAGCAACTTAACCACCATTGGCTATGGTGGCACTAAACCGCAAAATATCAGTGTGCTGAACAACCAAAATGGCGGCAAGGCGCATTTGCTTTTAAGTATGCCGCCCAAATTACAGCGCAGAGATATTCATTTTCCGACCAGCGACTTTTTTGCCCAATCGGTGCGTTATAACGATTGCCGTGCAGAGTTTGAGGCGCTCGATACTTTGTATCGTTTACCTAATGAGCATTACAACAACATGCATACGCGTGCGCAGCGTGATGCACATTATCAAGATGTAATTGATTACGTTATTGAGAAAATGTACCTCGTACGTGAGGTGGCTGGGCAGCAATATGTCGCCACGAGTAATCGTTTGCCAAAAGCTCAACTCGTTTGGCTGCATCCGCAATATGAAGCTGAGCGCTTTGCTACCGATAGTTGGCTAGATGAAGTGTGTGACTCAGTCGTGAGTTTTCTTTTTCATGGCTATGAAAAGGTTATTGGTAAACAAAAAGCCATTTTATTTAGTCATGCGGAGCACCAGCATATGAAAAAAGTGGTGTTGGATAACAAGGAGTTTTTACGATGATAGGTGAAGTTAAAAAGTTACTGGTCATTCCGCACATTCAGGTACATAACGCCAATGCGTTATCTAGTCCATTTACCATCGGCTTTCCGGCGATGACGGCATGGCTCGGCGCAGTGCATGCTTTGCAACGCAAGCTTAATGACCAGAATATCCCTGTGTTATTTAACGCAGTTGGCGTCATAAGCCACAATATTGAGCTGCAAACCTATAAGGGCGATGGTGATTATGTGCACTCTATTATTGGCACAGCTAACCCATTGGATAAAACAGGCGCACGTTCTGCTTTTATTGAAGAAGCGCGCTGTCACCTTGATGTGAGCCTAGTCATAGAGTTTGACAACGTCACGGTAGAGGATCGCGAGCCGTTACTTGAACAAGTAAGCCATCTACTTTATGGAAAAATGAAAATGGCTGGTGGAGACATTCAATGCTTCAAGCCACCATTGTGTATTAATGCAACGCAAGGTAATGACGAAGAGCTGAAACAAGTTCAGCGACTATTGATGCCTGGTTATGCGTTACTTGAGCGCCGCGACTTAATGATTAGTGCCATGGAACAAGAGCAAGACGCACTACAAGCGTTAATTGAACATGTCGCTATTCACCATAGTTGTGAGGTTAACGAGAAAGGGCATGTGAGCTGGTCAACGCATCGTAAAAAAATTAATGGTAGATCGGCAGGCTGGATAGTGCCCATTGCAACTGGGTTTTATGGTATCAGCGAATTGGCCCAAGCGAAGAACCAACGAGACCCCGACACTCCACATCGTTTTGCTGAAAGTTTAGTGACTCTAGGGGAATTTAAAATGCCCCACCGCATTAGTGACGTTGAGGATATGCTGTGGCGTTATCACACCCAAGATGATTATTACCTTTGTCAGCAAAGCAAGTTTGCTATGCCTGAGCCCTACGACTCAACAAATGAATTCGACTAATTTTGTGTATTTTAATCATTAAAGAAAAGGACAATTACCATGGCTAAAAAAGAAAATACCGCGTCAGTATTGGCGTTTGAGAAAAAGTTAGTAACCAGTGACGGCCACATGTATGGCACTACTTGGGATATGCGAAAAACCCAAGCGCAACCTTTAAAATTAATTTCAAAATCAGTGAGAGGTACTATCTCCAATCGTTTAAAAGCAGCAATAAAGGGAGATCCGGCAAAGCTCAACGCCGAGGTTGAAAAAGCCAACTTACAGAGTGTAGATGCATGTGCACTCACCCCTGAACAAGACACGCTTAATCTGCAATTTACCATCAAAGTACTCGGTGGGATCACAGCCCCTTCCGCGTGTAACAACACTTTGTTTGAACAAAGCTATCGAAACGCAGCTAAAACCTACATTGAAACTCACCGTTTTACAGAGTTGGCGCGTCGTTACGCAATTAACATCGCCAATGCGCGTTTTTTATGGCGAAACCGGGTAGGCGCTGAGCAAATAGAAGTTGTCGTAAAAGCTAAAAACAGTCAGTTTGAACAAACATGGACATTTGATGCCACTCAGTACAGCACTAAACACTTTGATCACAACGACGACAACATTGAAGCACTGGCAAAGTGCATAGCCAGTGCTTTAGCCAGTGATGATGACTTTGTGTTACTCGACATTAACTGTTATGCACAAGTAGGCAGAGCGCAGGAAGTTTACCCAAGTGAAGAGTTGGTGCTAGACAAAGGTAAAGGCAATAAAAGTAAAGTGCTTTACCATGTTCAAGATGTGGCAGCGATGCATTCACAAAAGCTAGGGAATGCGATTCGTACGATTGACACTTGGTATCCAGAATATGCCGATCCACAAGCCAGTGCGGGCCCAATTGCCATTGAACCGTATGGTGCAGTGACCAATCGAGGTAAAGCATTTAGGACGCCTTCGGAAAAACAAGACTTTTACACCTTCTTTGATGTTTGGGCGCGAGGCGAGCAATTAGCGGCAATAGAGCATGAACATTATGTGATGGCAACCTTGGTACGAGGAGGTGTTTTTGGTGAAAGCGACAAGTAAGGTGCGTATATGAACTACTACCTAGACATTACTTTGCTACCCGACGCGGAGGCTAATTTGGGCTTTTTATGGCACAAGGTATATCAGCAAATTCATTTATTGTTGGTAGAGCATAAAGTTAGTGAGCAAGACTCGGCTATTGCGGTGTCGTTTCCAAAGTATGGTGACAAGCAGTTTCCACTGGGCAATAAACTGAGATTGCTGGCCAAAAGCGAAGAACAATTGGTCAACTTAAAAGTTACACAATGGCTATCGCGTTTGTCTGATTACGTGCATATCAAAGCGATAAAGCCAGTACCAAGTGGCGTGAGCGAATACGTCTACTTTAAGCGCTGGCGGTTTAAGTCACCGGGTAAAATGCGTGCAGAAGTGGAAAGCCGCGCACAGGTGATTGCAGACAAAAATGACTTTGATCAAAACGAAGTGAAAAGGCGCCTACTGCAATCGATAGAGGGTTATGAAAATCAATCTAAATTGCCATTTATTAACTTGCGCAGTTTATCAACCGATAGCCGATTGAGCCCCGCCGAGCGAAGGAAGTTTTTGTTATTTATCGAATGCCAAAAAGTGACAAAGCCCAGTGATAACAAAACGGTGTTTACTTGTTATGGACTGAGTCGCCGAGCTGCGGAACAGCAAGTGGCGGTACCATGGTTTGAAGGATGATCTTAAACCAAAAAAACCTTATATTTTTGCTCTTTAAAAAATGGAAATTAAATCAATGGGTTGCAATAAGCTGTTTTTAACAAGGTAAAAAGGGTCTTTTTTATTCAACAGCTTGTTGTAACTTATTTTTGTATTAGAATTTTATTGTTCACCGCCGCACAGGCGGCTCAGAAATCTTGCAGATGAGTCGAAATCGTTTTGCGCATGTTCACCGCCGCACAGGCGGCTCAGAAAGTTCCGAAAGGAAAGGAATTGTGGTGGATTGAGTTCACCGCCGCACAGGCGGCTCAGAAAGCGATATACGCGATTTGGTTTCTAATCATTATGTTCACCGCCGCACAGGCGGCTCAGAAAAGTTTATAGATTATTGATAAGCCATCATATTCGTTCACCGCCGCACAGGCGGCTCAGAAAGACGGGTGGCACGGATAAACGCACGCTAGAGTGTTCACCGCCGCACAGGCGGCTCAGAAATTTAATCAAAAAAGTTTCGCCTTGCTCGTTAGGTTCACCGCCGCACAGGCGGCTCAGAAAATTTGTTAGGTTGGGGAGTTAATTATGATTCAGTTCACCGCCGCACAGGCGGCTCAGAAAATCAATATACTCATAACATGCTGATGCAATGCGTTCACCGCCGCACAGGCGGCTCAGAAAAGAAGTAAGTGAAATGGGGCTTGATATTGAGGGTTCACCGCCGCACAGGCGGCTCAGAAATTTTGAAAAAATACACTGTTCTAAAAGCAGGAGTTCACCGCCGCACAGGCGGCTCAGAAAAAGGAGTTCGGCGAGTGATTCAAGCTGTTCTGGTTCACCGCCGCACAGGCGGCTCAGAAAATTGGGTAGCCGCGTGATGCGCCCTGATTATGGTTCACCGCCGCACAGGCGGCTCAGAAATATCAGGAACCCAAATTGTTCGTTTAGACAAAGTTCACCGCCGCACAGGCGGCTCAGAAAGAATGCCGCCGAGGGTTTCACCATCACCAATGGTTCACCGCCGCACAGGCGGCTCAGAAACAAGACTGGCAAAACGAACAGGGTAATCGTGTGTTCACCGCCGCACAGGCGGCTCAGAAAACTTTGCAGTTACCCAGTTCCGCACCAACTGGGTTCACCGCCGCACAGGCGGCTCAGAAAAATGACCCTGGCTTGGACGGTATGGCTAAGGTGTTCACCGCCGCACAGGCGGCTCAGAAATATCTGAGGACCGTGGAATAGTTGAATCTTATGTTCACCGCCGCACAGGCGGCTCAGAAACATAATTGAATCACGGCATTATGTTGAGAAAGGTTCACCGCCGCACAGGCGGCTCAGAAAATCAGCCCCATCGGAACCATCAGCACCATCGGGTTCACCGCCGCACAGGCGGCTCAGAAATGACGCGGACCGTCGCGAAACAGTGCTATCAAGTTCACCGCCGCACAGGCGGCTCAGAAATCTTCCCAACCCTCGTGTTTCATCATTCTAAAGTTCACCGCCGCACAGGCGGCTCAGAAAGTATCGCAGCACGTAACTTTGCAAAGCGCTTTGTTCACCGCCGCACAGGCGGCTCAGAAATGCTGCTTTGTCGAGCTTTTGTAAAAGCCCAGGTTCACCGCCGCACAGGCGGCTCAGAAAAACAACAGTTGACTGCATTGGGTTATATCCCAAGTTCACCGCCGCACAGGCGGCTCAGAAATACATTGGAACACTCGGGTATGCAACGAAGCTGTTCACCGCCGCACAGGCGGCTCAGAAATCTAGCTGTTTTGCTTGCTCAAACATCATTTCGTTCACCGCCGCACAGGCGGCTCAGAAACATGGTGTTCGCAGAGTTCCTGTTAGCAAAAAGTTCACCGCCGCACAGGCGGCTCAGAAATCGCTGCAAGCGCATTGATCATACTTTGCGCTGTTCACCGCCGCACAGGCGGCTCAGAAATATCAACGCTTTTTTGGTGCTTTCCTAAGTGTGTTCACCGCCGCACAGGCGGCTCAGAAATTTCAAAGAAGCGACGTTTTCGACTTTCTTCCGTTCACCGCCGCACAGGCGGCTCAGAAATCTGGCCAATTCCCCTAATGTGACGCCTTCGGGTTCACCGCCGCACAGGCGGCTCAGAAATATAGGGTTTGCGGCCATCGCCGCGTTTAGTAGTTCACCGCCGCACAGGCGGCTCAGAAACGATAGAGAAAGAGAGTTGTTTGCTAGTGTATAGTTCACCGCCGCACAGGCGGCTCAGAAAAGTAACTATGCCGAGCGGTGGGGCCATACCTAGTTCACCGCCGCACAGGCGGCTCAGAAAATACTGCTGCAAACCAGCGTTTCTTTTTGCCCGTTCACCGCCGCACAGGCGGCTCAGAAAATTTCAGTGCCGTACTTGAGCATGGCTGCTTCGTTCACCGCCGCACAGGCGGCTCAGAAATCCATCAATCGCGCCGCCCTCCACTGCCAGCCGTTCACCGCCGCACAGGCGGCTCAGAAATGACGCGGACCGTCGCGAAACAGTGCTATCAAGTTCACCGCCGCACAGGCGGCTCAGAAAAGCGATGGCTCGAAACCTGAAAACAGGGAGATGTTCACCGCCGCACAGGCGGCTCAGAAAATAATTCGGTTTATGTTACGGGCCTATCACAAGTTCACCGCCGCACAGGCGGCTCAGAAAATGAATCATGATTAGCTCCCCAGTCTCACAAAGTTCACCGCCGCACAGGCGGCTCAGAAAGCACATTGAATCAACCACGATGCTTTTGTGATGTTCACCGCCGCACAGGCGGCTCAGAAATCTATAATGGTTCTTGGGATCATCAAGCTTTTGTTCACCGCCGCACAGGCGGCTCAGAAAAATGAAGGGGGGCTTGTTTGATATACCTCAGAGTTCACCGCCGCACAGGCGGCTCAGAAATGGTCGACCTCGCGCCTCTCCTAAGTCATTTGGTTCACCGCCGCACAGGCGGCTCAGAAATAACCATGAAAGCCCATCTTCAATATAACCAAGTTCACCGCCGCACAGGCGGCTCAGAAAGCCACCCAATACTAGTAACCAAGGCAAGTACGGTTCACCGCCGCACAGGCGGCTCAGAAAGTTTAAAAAGTTGAGACAGAAATACAATACGCGTTCACCGCCGCACAGGCGGCTCAGAAAATTACGATAGGGCGTCATGTCAATTTCGCGACGTTCACCGCCGCACAGGCGGCTCAGAAACGATTCGGTGACAAGGCTTGTGTTGCGGTTTTGTTCACCGCCGCACAGGCGGCTCAGAAATTAACGGGATTGATAGCTTGTGTTAGCTTCTCGTTCACCGCCGCACAGGCGGCTCAGAAAAGCCAGTAATTTAGCCTGAATGATATATTTTTGTTCACCGCCGCACAGGCGGCTCAGAAAGTACGCCTTTGAGTCATCGCGGTTAGTATCGCGTTCACCGCCGCACAGGCGGCTCAGAAAATCGAACGGTCAAATTCCTTAAATGAAGGAAAGTTCACCGCCACACAGGCGGCTCAGAAATAAACCCGCCATCCTGACGAAGCTCAGGATCTTGTGCAGGCTTGCATAGACCCTGAAACAAGTTCAGGGTGACGGAGTGGGGTTTAGGTGACGGAGTGGAGTTCAGATAGCGATGTTTTGTGTACACGCAGGCGGACTGGCACACTATGATATCCAAAGTCACCGTCTAAAAGGCGGTGATAAGCACTCACCTAACCGTCAACCCCCTTTACACTTTTACTACCCTCTAAGTTTAAGTGGTGAGTTACACCGCATTGTTTTACAAAATAGTCATCGTGGCTGACGAGCAAAAAGCTGCCTTTGTAGTGGCTTAGTGTGGATGCCAGTAAAATTTTTGACTCAAAGTCTAAATGATTATCGGGTTCGTCGAGCAGCAATAGTGGCGTTGGTTGCTGGTGGGCGGCACAAAGCAAAGTGAGCTTTATTTTTTCGCCACCACTGAGGTTTTGAGCGGGGTGCGTTGCATTGCTATGTTTGATGCCAATACCGGCTAACAAGGTAAATATGTCGCTTTGACTTAAGTGTGGGCAGTATCTTTGTAAGTGCTCAGCGCTGCTTTGTGTATCAATTATTTGATTAAAGTGTTGATTTAGGTAGCTCAATGGCGTGTTGATAGCAAATGAACCCGAGAGTGCTTTTTGGGTGCCTAATAGGGTATTTAACAAGGTAGATTTACCGCTGCCGTTTAATCCCTGAATAAGCCACTTTTGCCTATGCTCTACTTTAAAGCTGAGTGCGCTGTGAGTGCCATAAGCAAGTATGAGTTGTTGTACATTCAGTAGCGTTTTTTTGGATACATCGGTTGGGTATTGATTGATGTGTAATGCTTGATTTGAATGCGCTTGTTGTTTTTTCTTCAGTGCTAAGTGCTTTTGACTGAGTTGCGCTTCTCTGAGCTGCTGGCTTTTATTTTTGCTTGCCATATTGGCACTGGCATTGTCTTTTAATTTGTTGAGTAGAATTTTCGGCTGGCTGCCTGTTTTTTGTAGCTTTTCGCCTTGTTTGGCTCTTTGTTGGGCTTTTTCTTTGTTTTCTTGCGCTTGTTTTTTTAGTTGCGCTTGTTGGCGTTTTACTTCGTTGAGGTGCTTACTAACGGCCTGCTGTTCAAGCTGACTTTGTACCAAGTAATGGTCTATGTTACCGCCATATTGTTTAAGACCAAGGTCACTGAGTTGCCAAATTTGCTCTACGTTTTTAAGTAGAGAGTGGTCGTGGCTGATCACTAGTATATTGCCATGAAACTGTTCGATTTGTTGACTCAGCCAAGTGCGGCCTGCGGCGTCTAAGTGGTTACTCGGTTCATCTAAAATTAATAATTTAGCTTGGCTGTTGAAGGCGTGCCAAAGCCTAAGCCGCGCAAGTTGCCCGCCACTGAGTTGTTGGCATGCTTGGCCAGAGTCTCCTTTTAAGCCAAGCGTTTCTAGTTGGGCGCTAAGTTGCGCTGGCAAGTGCCATTGCTCTGCCACGGTGTCAAATAGCTCAAGTTCACAATGTCCTTGCTCAATGGCTTGAATTGCCTTGAACACTTTGCTGTAACCAAGATATTCGGCAATGGTTGTGTCGTTTGCTATGTCATGGTGTTGTGTATACACACAAACGGATACGGTTAAGTCAACATGGCCCGCGCTGGGGGGGCGCCTTTTAGCCAATAGCTGCGCTAAGATGGACTTGCCGGCGCCGTTTTTACCAACAAGGCCGGTGCGTTTGTGAGTTAATGCGCAGTTTAATTGGCTGAATAGTGTGTCGCCATTGTCGAAAGTAAACCCTAAATTATGGGCGCGTAATATGGGCATGGAGGCCTCCTATTAAAAAAACAGGGGCGAAGCCGTGGGCAAAGGTACAATTGCTACTTGGTATGATGCAAAAACGAGTTTGCATACAAAATTGATTTGAGGTTTAAACGCAAAGCCACGCTCGCTAACCCTGTAGATCCAAAAAAAATAAGTGAAGAATGGATAACAGGTATTAGTTGTTCATGATGGCTTTGACTCCGAAAAAGGGAATGCGCTTAGACTAAGAGATCAGAGATGCAAAGTAAAGCCCTTGAGTGCTTAGGGCGCTCAAGGGCGCTTGCTTATGGGTTCTGTTTTACACTGTTTTTGACGTTGTTGGTGCGAACGTGACCAGAGCTATCACTTACAATTTCAAGACTGAGTGCACCATCTACGTTAATGTCGCCTGAGTTGTCTTTGATCTCAACGTGCGCAGCACTATTGTTAATCCAAAGGTCGCCACTGCCATCATCAATGCTGACGTTACCTCTAGCATTGTTGACTCGTAATGTACCTGAATCGTCACGAATTGTGATGTTGTTGCCGCCATTCACCGACAAATTACCTGAGCCATCGGTGATCGTTATGTCACCTTTGCTATCACTGACGAATAAGTCACCTGAGTCATCGCGAATTGTGATATTTTGTCCGCCTTTAATTTCGATACCGCCAGAGCCGTCAACGATGTTGATGTCGCCTTCGATACCCATAATATTAATATCGCCTGAGTCATCGCGCAGTGAGAGTGTTTTACCGCCGTTGATGTCTATGCCGCCTGAACCATCTGTAATTTCGAGTGTTCCGCGAATATTTTTTACAGTGATATTACCTGAGTTGTCGTCAAGCTCGAGATTGTTCCCGCCATCAATATATAGGTCACCAGAACCATCTTGAATACGAAGGTCATTAGTTAAACCTGAAATTTTTAATCCCCCAGATGAATCTCTAAGTGAAAGCGCCAATTCTGCCGGCATGGTCAGTGTCATATCAATACGAGGGCTTTCTTTGCCGAAGTTAAATGCAAAACCTGAAGCGCGATCAACCAATGCAACAAGTTTGGCGTTATCACCATTGCGCTCTAAGGTAAATTCGAATTCACCGGGTTCATTGGTATAAATATCAGCTTGGGCGGTTATTTGTTTAATACCAGCTTTACCAACGATCTCTAACTCTCCACTGTCTGTGTGTGCAATTAACGACTGTAATTCGCTGCTATCTAGTTGTAGTTGTTTTTGAACGTGTTCTTTTGCATTGGCTGATGCACCATTCACATGAACAATGCAGCCGCTTAGTATCAATGCACTAAGCAAAGGGGTGAACGCTTTAAACATGAGTGTCCTTCTTATTTTATGTTAATTGACTCTGTTATGCTAATCGTAAGCAATTGCAATGCCAATAATTTAGTTCTTGTTTTTAAAGGTTTTTTTGTTTTTCTGCTGAGTGTATTATTCAGCGTTTTTGTGAGTATTGCAATGAATTGGTCAATTTGACTAGATTTGTATCGTATATGAGCAGTGGCGCTTAAAAGGTGGCGAATGCCACCTTTATAACTTGTTTAGTAGGCGGTAAAGTAGCCTACATTGACATCACCTTCGTGATAAAGATAACTGGTTTGGTTGTAATGAATATCTATCACAACCGTTGCATAATCGGTACGGAACCAGCGCGAATCAGGATCTTTTGGTATTGAGTAGAAACACTCTGCTTTACCATACAAGAATACTTCTTCACTTGGCTGAACAAAGTAGTAAACAGGTTGCTCTTCACATCCTTGTAGTTCATAACCTGAATATGCTAATTGTGCTTTTACCACTTGATACTTTCGGCCAAATTCTAATACTTCTTGCGTATTATAGTAACCAGACGATAAGTCGATATTGGTCGCGAAAGATGAAAAGCTTGTAGATGAAATTAGACCAAAAAGCGTGGATAAAAGTAATTTTTTCACAGAGAGATTCCTTCTAAAAATTTAAGTTTGCCTTAATGGCAGGTGTATCCTAGCCGTAAAAATTAATAGTACAAGTTAAACTTCGGTGACATTTTAGCTACGAATTTGTTTAAATAAAATTGATTTAAATCAATGGCTAACGTGTTATTTTTGTGTGTCGTTTAATCCATACAGCTGTAAATTTTTGGTAATTTTGTCGAAGTAAAAATTATGCATGTAGGCATTGCTGTTTTTAAATATGAGAACTATTCTTACTGGTTTTTTATTCTGACTAAAAAACTATTTTTGTATTATTTTTGCTCTGATTGTTGCTCAAATATAAGCAGTTAAAAAGTGCTACTTTTAGCTGGTGAACTTGAATGATAAATTGGCTTGCTGAAGTTTTCTCAATGATTGTGCCTGTTGAGTGATATATTGGTCTTTAATTCTGATGTAAAGCGTTTAATGTGAGGAGGGTGTTAATTTGATAGACGAGCACCTTTGGCAAATTTATTGCCAAGCCTACTTTCAGCCTTGTGCTTTTAACAATGACTCAAAATCCACTTTTATTCGCGATGAAAAACTACGTAACAGTGCGATCATCAGCCTTTGGAATCCGCGTGGCGCAAAATTTACAGGCAAAAAAAATCGGCAATTGTCGCGACTGGCGATGGAGAGGCTAAAAAGCCAAGGTAAAGCTTACGCCTTGCTATGGGGGGGTGATAGGAAAATGGCTTATAAAGAGCTCAGTGTGCTGTTACCCTGTACTTGTGCACAAGCCATGTTCTACGCAAATAGATATCAGCAACTGGCTTTTTATTATATCGACAGCGCACTAAGACTTTGGTTAGTTGATAGTTGTGGCACTCGAAAACGCCAACTCGTTCATTACTACGCGAGGACCCGATTTTTATTTTCAGGTTTACCTGTGCGCAACGCGGCGCTTGCAAAGTAAACGGATAAAATAGCATTCACTAAGCGTGAACACCTTGTATAGCCGCACTGAAAGGTATCCAAAATAACCGAATAGCTGCTGCAAAAGCACACAGTAACGAGCAACACGCCCTAACTCTTCCAACGCCTCTTACTTTGGCTAACATCAATTGTTTTAAATTGTTCTATCCTTGTTAATTGAATATCAAAGTGTTGAAGGGTGGTTCATGAAACGTTCTATAAAAGCTAAGTTATTATTGCCGATGTTAGCCATGCTTGCGATGTTTATCATGATGGTGTTTGCAATGCTGTTTACTTTGAATGTGTTTGAATCTCAATTCGTGCAGCTGAAAGATAAGAATATACATGCGGCCAATCAAGGTCGACAAGCCCTGTCACTTTTTAAAACACAAGTACAAGAATGGAAAAATGTATTAATACGTTCGCAATCTGTTGAAGAGCGAAATAAATATTGGCAGCGTTTTTTAGACTCAGAAAATGACGTGCGAAATGCACTTGCACAAATCGAGAAAACAGATCATCACTCACAGGCTGTAAAAGCAATTACTGCGCAGATAATTGAAGAATATGAGCAAGCGGTCCAAAAATACCGTGCAGGCTATGACATTTTTATTGCTTCTAAGATGGATATTCAGAAGGCTGATCAACATGTGAAAAGCATCGATCGCTCTTTAAGTCATTCGTTAACGAAGCTTGTCGAAGAAATTGATCACAGCGTAGAAGAGAATTTTGCTAAGCTACAAAAGTTTTCATCACGCACCAGCTATATTGTGAGCTTGGTCAGTATGTTGATTGCCATTGTTGGGATCACGCTTGTTTTACTTTATATTCAAAAAGTCCTTGTTGCACCAATAGGCAATCTCAATGAGTTATTAAAAGCGATTGCTGAAGGTGATTACTCAAAAAGTATATCTCATCAATCTAATGATGAAATTGGTGAGTTGATCGAGAGCGCACGTTATATGCAGGAAAAGCTATCTGATAGTGTGGGGCAAATTAATTTAGTGAGTCACGAAGTGAGCACGGCATTTGCCAAATTAACTGAAATCTCTGATGAAATAGGCCATAGCTCGGTGTCGCAAAGCCAGATTGTTGATAGTTTAAACCAAGCAACGTCTCGATTATCTTCCATGGCTGAACAAAATAAAATGGACTCACAGCAAGCATTCGACTCGTTCAAATCAACCAGTGAGGCAACGGCGCAGTGCGCTAGTTCTTTGAATTTAGCGGATAAAGGAATGGCGGAGTTGGTGAGCGAAATGCAAGCAATTGCAGGTAACATTGAACAACTGGAGAGCCAGTCATCGGAGATCGTTAATGTTCTTCAAGTTATTCAAAATATTGCAGAACAAACTAATTTGCTGGCGCTTAATGCGGCCATAGAAGCTGCCAGAGCGGGTGAACAAGGGCGAGGGTTTGCGGTAGTTGCCGATGAAGTAAGAAGCCTAGCTACGCGAACTCAAAACTCAACTTTAGAAATAAAAGAGATTATAGATAGCACATTGTTAAGCTCTAAGCAGGCAGTGAGCGCTATACAGTCGGGCCTAACCAAAACGACGCAAACGGCACAATCGGTGGCGGATGTGAGTAGTATATTGAGCCAAACATCAAACTCATTTGAGCGCTTAATTTCAGTGATAGATTCAGTTGATAGCAATGCAGTTCAACAACAGGAAATATCGCAGAATATCGTCAATGATGTAGCGAAAATGCTGGTCATCTCTGAAACGTTAGAAAAAATGGCGCAAAGTGACGATGTATCGGTTGCAGTCAATCGAGCTTCGGTCGATTTGCAAACTTTGGTTGATAGGTTATCAACAAACAAAGTAGAAGTGAGTTTATTTTAATCAACGGCACAGCCTTTTTTTGTTAGGAGAATGATTGCTTTAAAAGCAATCACTCTCGCTGGTTTTAAACTCTTTATTTTAGTGAACTCAAATACGCATCAACGGCTTTTTGTTCTCGTTGCTGTAACGACAAGCAGTTTTTAACGCTTTCCTGTGCTTTGGCTAAAGCGCGTTTTAAGCTTGGCTGTTTGGCTAACTTGTCGGCAAAGAAGTTGTTGGCCTGTGTCAGTTTGCTGTTGTCGCAATTATCTGCTGTGCTTGAAGCCAGCATAGGCACTGCAAAGGGTGGCAATTTTGCAGCCAGCGCATCATAATTTTTAAAGATCCATTCAATAAAGCGTTCATTTCTGCTGTCGGTATAATCCTGTCCCGCCAGCGCGATACGCATATCTGAAGCCGTTACTTTGTCTGTAAGTGTGTAATCTAGCGTCAGCTGCTGTAGCGTAGGCTGACCAAAATAACCTAACGCCAACAATAGGTTGCTACGAACAAGTGGGTCTTGTGTTACTTCAAACTCTTTGGTGTATTGTGCAAGCAGATGCTTGTCACCGTGATAGGCCGCAAGTCTGAGATAAACAGAGGCTAAATTAGCATCGACACTTGCTGGGCCTTTTAAGTACTTTTGCGCTTGATTGAAAGCGATGGTTTTTAGTGACTCATCTTTTACATCAAAGCCCTGCGCAGAAGCGATGCTTGCGCGTAAGTTGGCGACAGATGGGCTTTCCCCCTCTTTGGCTGACAAGCCATATTGCTCAAACGCAGGTTTAATCGCTTTGGCGATAAATGTTTGCCAAGCAGGTTCATTACTGTCATTGGCAAACAATTTCTTTTGCATGCGCAGAAGGCTTAATGCTTTGGTTGCGACACGTGGATGTTCGTCACTAACAAACTTACTGAGCGTGTTCAATAATGCTGGCGCACCGATCACCCCTGCATCGAGTAAGGCATTTTGTGCTTCTAGTAATGCCAGTCGTTCACGGGTGGTGAGCGCCTCATTAGCATGCATTAATAGGCTATCGAGTAGCTGTGAACTTTGTGTCCAACGATAGTAGCCTAATGCGTTGTGATCTGGGTATATCCAGGTTGGCTCAAACTCAAGTTCTAGCGTTTGATTTGCTTGAGTGAGTAATACCTGAGCTGTTTTAGTTTGCTTGCCATTACCATACTTAATAGATACCGGTACGTTCCAAAGTTGTTCAGGGGCATCAACACCTGCGTGGGCAAAGCGCTGCTGACTAAGCGTTAGTATTTTGCCGTTATTTTGTACCGCAATGAGTGGATAAGAGGATTGCGTTACAAAAGAGCTTAGTACGCTGGCAACGTCTTTGCCTGAAGCCTTACCTAATGCTTGCCATAAATCAGCCGCTTCGGCATTTTTAAACGCGAACTCTTTCATGTAGGCACGCATCCCTTTTTGGAACGCGTCTTTACCTATCCAGTTTTCAATCATCGACAGCACCGCATTGCCTTTGCTATAGGCAAGACCTAAACCATCCATTATATCGGCTTCGTTTCGTGTTGGTTTGCGAATAGGCTTGGTCGTGAGTCTGGCATCAATATCCATCACCACGTTTTGTGGCAGGTCAAGGTCACTTTCTAACTCGGGATTAAGTTGGTGTGTTATCTTTGAAGCCATCCAACTAGCAAATGCTTCGTTTAGCCACAGATCGTCCCACCATTTCATGGTGACTAGGTTGCCATACCATTGGTGGGCCAACTCATGTGCAATGACAGAAACATGATACTTTTTTTGATTCTGTGTTGCAGTATTAGGGTCGAGCAGCAAGATGTCGTCACGATAAGTCACTAATCCCGCGTTTTCCATTGCGCCGAAAGGGAACTCTGGCAAGCCTACTGAATCTAGTTTTTTGAATACGTAAGGAATACCGAAGTAGTCTTCTAGGGCAGCGAGTACGCGTGGCATATTGTGTACGGCAGAGTCTGTTAAGTGTTGTTTGCCTTGGGTGGTGATCACTTTGCCTGGCACTGACATGTTTGGAATGTCTTTTTCTTCAAATGGGCCGACTGCCAGCGCGACTAAATAACTAGCAATAGGCGGTGTTTGTGCAAAGTGATGCGTAGTAAACGTCTCTTTACTTTCAGTTTTGATCAAAGGTGTATTGGCGTAAACCTTTTGTCCATTCGGTGCTGTGATAGTGAGCTGAAAAGGGATTTTATAACTGGGTTCATCGAATGAGGGAAATGCTCTTCGCGCATCACTCATTTCAAATTGTGTGAATAGATACGGGATGTCTTTTTCTATCGTCTTGTACAGACCTACACTAGAACGGTTGTAAGGCGCATCGAATTGCATGGTTAGTGTGTATTTGCCAACTGGGAGTTGGCGATCACACAGCAAGGTCACTTTGCCAAATTGGCGTTTTTTTTCGTTAAGCGCGCAGTTGTCTTTACCACTTAGCAAGGCCTTGTTTAATGTGTAGTCTTCACCGTTAATCTCAATGTAGTTGGTTGGTTTTAAGACATTTAACTCGATGTGTGTGGTGCCATTAAAATTATCTTTACTTGGGTCTAGGTTAAGTAAAACATGCTGAGAAATTGGTTTTGCGAGTTTTGCAAGTTGGTAATCACTCACTGAATTACTATCAGCGGCAAGTGCTATTTGTGTGTTGGCCATAACACACATGGCCAAAAGTGTTTTTTTAAGCATGCTGGGACTCATTTATTTTTGTTGTTTATTGTTTATTGTTTATTGTTTATTGTTTTACGTCATTCTACTGCATTTAGTGCGTGACAGGTAGTTACCTATAATGGGTTCGTTGTTGGAACAATTAAATTGCTGAATTATTGAGTGTATTTTGAGAGAAATGTTGTTTCCTCGACTAAACTTATCTCCATTATTAACTCCAGTATTTATCCGCAGTTGTATGAGTTTAAAAAACCGTTTTATCAGTGTGATGTTGTTGTGTTCAATTTTGCCTTTATTACTCGTATTTGTGATAACGATGGAACATGGCTCAAGACAAGCAACCGAGTTGACTATAGATGCCGCACAGGCCGAAGTTAGTAATGCCGCAATGATATTCAATCAGTATTTTAGTGAACGAAAAGCGGAAGTTGCGACTATGGTGTACGATCCTCGGGTGCAAGCAATGGACTTTGCCAAAATGCGAGATTACCTAGTCGCGGCGAAAGTGCGTAGCGAAGGCGTGTATGAAAAGTTTATTGTTGGTGAGCTAAACGGCAGTTTTTATAACACCGAAGGGGGCAATGAACAGCAAGGACTGCGCAGAACGTTCGATGATAATGATGCCAATGCAGAACTAAAAAGTCTTTTACAAAGGGATTATTGGCAGATCACGGTAGGACAAAATAAAGAACAAAAACCCTTGATATATGTCTCTGAGCCAATGATTTCATACACCACTGGTGTGCGCCAGGTTGTTGTGAGTGCGAGTGTACTCAATAAAAACAATAAGCTCGTAGGTTTGCTTGGGGGAAGCATCGCTTGGCGGGAAATAGAAAGGCTGATTGCACAAGTAAATGAACAGGTGGATAAGGCATTTAAAGGTAAAGCTCAGTTTATGATTTTATCTGGCAGTGGCGCTTATATTTATCACTGGAATAAAAATAAAGTGGTTCGCTTAGTCGCCCGAAATGGTGAGTGGGTAAAGAATACCTTGGGAGAGCGCAAGTCCGTCACACAATATATTAGTAATGATGGCAACCCTGAAATGAAAGCCTTAGGCTTGCGTATGGCGGCAGGCCATGAAGGTTATGAAACGGTGAGTAATTTAAGCAGTGGACAATTGCAATACGTATTCTTTGCACCAATCAATGCGGCCGGATATAGCCTTGCGATTGTGTTACCTGACGACGAAATATTAAAGCAAGTGAATGAACACAACACCAAGCTATGGATGGTGTTCGTGGGCGTATTTGTCCTTATCTGTATTGTGGCCTTGCGCGTTGCGACTAAATTCTACATGCCAATCAAATCACTCACACATGCAGCAAAACAGATGGCTGATGGCAAGTATGACTCTCCGTTGCCAAGCAAGGGTAGTAATGAATTAAGAGAGCTTACGCGCGTGTTTAAACAAATGCGTGATGAGCTAAAACAGCGTGAAGTGAAGCTTGAACAGAGAGTGAACGAACGCACACAAGAATTGGAAGAAGCCAAAGTACAAGCACAACAAGCACTGCAAGAAAAAAGCCGTTTTTTGGCGAATATGAGTCATGAAATTCGCACGCCAATGAATGGTATTTTGGGCGCGATAGAGCTGCTAAAAAATAGCCAAGGAATGAATGAAGAGCAAGAAAAGTTATTGAGGATTTGTTCCTACTCTGGCAAACACCTGCTGACTGTGATCAATGATATTTTAGATTTATCAAAACTAGAGGAGGGGCATGTTACGCTTGTGGATAGCGACTTTTCACTACATGAGTCGCTCGATGGCGTGGTTAACATGCTTAAACCACTGGCTGATGATAAAGGGCTCGCTTTGTTGATGGAAGTGGATAGTGGTGCACCTTCTTATATCAATACAGACAAAGCACGATTCGAACAAGTGCTTATAAACCTACTTGGAAATGCGATCAAGTTTACGCAAAAAGGGGAGGTTAAATTACAAGTGCAATGCAATCAGGCGGTATCGACTGCCGAGTTACAAGTATCTGTATTGGATACTGGTATTGGCATAGCGAAGCATGATCATGCACATGTTTTTGAAGCGTTTAAGCAGGCCGACGGCAGCACGACCCGTCGATATGATGGAACGGGTTTAGGGTTAAGCCTATGTAAGCAGTTACTTACATTAATGGGTGGCAAAATTGAATTAACTTCAGAGTTAGGTGTGGGCACGAAAATTACTTTCTATTTACCTGTGTCGATAGTGCAACCACCGAGTGAAGTTGTGCAAGGTGAACGCCCGATCAATAAAACGCTCTCGGGAAATATTTTGCTCGTTGAGGATAATGAAATGAATTTGATCGTAGTGAGAGCCATGTTAGAAAAAATGGCACTGCGTGTCACGATAGCAAAAGATGGTCAACAGGCGATAGATGCATTGGAAACTCAGTCGTTTGATGCGGTTTTGATGGATGTGCATATGCCAATTATGGATGGGCTTGAGGCAACCAAACAGATCAGAACAAATCCTGTTTATCAAAATTTACCCATCATCGCTTTTACTGCCAATATTTTTAAAGAAGATATAGGTGCGTGCTACGGTGCCGGTATGGATGACTTTGTTAGTAAGCCTGTCGATCAAGCGCAACTTAGAGAAGTACTGTCTCGCTGGCTTGTATGTTAATAGTTTGTATCATCAAAGTGTTGTACGGTACACTCGTAATATCCAATTTAATTCAATAAAAACAAATAAAAAAATCAAGGAAAAGAGATGAATTATAAATACTTGGTTAGAGCGCTCGCCTTGTTTGTCATTATCATGGTGTGTATCAAACGGCCTATGTTATTTCATCAACAGACGGCGGCAAACAATAATGAATTTAGTAATGGCGTATATGGTATTGATGTATCGCACGATCAAGGTACTATCGATTGGCAAAAAGTGGCTAGTAGTGGCCTTCAGTTTGCTTATTTAAAAGCCACTGATGGTATCACTTATACCGATCCGCTTTATGCACAAAACTTAGCAGCCATTAAAAATACTCATTTGCAGGTCGGCGCTTATCACTTTTTTGAAGCCGAAGATGATCCTTACAAACAGCTAGACAACTTTTTGTCTCGTATTAAAAATCAAGGATTGAGTTTAGTGCCTATGGTCGACGTAGAGTTAACCCGAGCACAAAGTGTTGAAGAGATCCATAAGCGCCTACATACCTTTTTAAGTGAACTTGAAAAACAGATCGGGTGTAAGCCTTTACTGTATAGCTATGGTAGTTTTTGGCAGCAAAATATTGGTAAACAGTTTAACGACTATCCATTTTGGTTTGCTGAGTATGCTGACACTATGCATGCACCATCACAGTTGAGTAATATTCAAATTTGGCAGTACTCCCAAAATGGTTCAGTGAGTGGCATTGATACCATGGTTGATTTAGACAAAGTACTGGACACTGAGCAAGGATTGGAGGCATTAAAATGCAATTATTAACCTCATCTGAGCACTTTTTAGCTCAACAGAAATATCGAATTGCCGCTTTGGCTTTTTTCGTTGCTTGCTTTTGGTTGCTATGGGCGATTATGCAAGGTCACTTTACTGGCAGCACTTTGGTAAAAGAAAATAAGCATTTATATGAATCCAACTTACAATATTTACAAGAAGTTGAGCGTCAGGTACTCACTGATTTAGCGGATGTTAACGCGCTAAATGCTGCATTGAATGTAGCTAAAAGCAGTCAATTTGGGATCTCATTTATTGTGGACTTTGACGTTAAAATTGGTAGTTTGTTGACGGACCTGTCAGTTTTACTTGAGAAATGCAGTCACTATTTGTTTTGGGCATTGGCTTTAATTGGCGGTATTCAGGCGTTTACTTTTTTAGCTGAGCAGTTGTCTCCTTGGTTATTGCAGTTACTGTTATTGTATGTGGGCGTATGGGCTTTAATTTGCGTGATCAATCCGCATTTACGCCATCGTGCAAGTTTACAGTGGTTAGCTAAGCTATTTGCCTCTTTGTTTGTACTGTGTCATTTAGTGATCCCTTACAGTATTCATGTGAGCGCGCAAACTTCTCAGCTTGTGGCCGCAGAGTTGGGGCATAAAGCGGATTTAAGTTATTTTTCAGATGTCAGCAATGAAATGCAAACGACACTTTCAAGCACCGATTTAAAAACGCACGCAAAGCATGGAATCAAAGTGTTGCATAAAGCAATAGCTTCAAACTTATCAGATAAAGTGCTTAAGGGTAACAGCGTGGTCACACATAATTTGGCACACAAATTTATTGCGTTTGTTTTGTTACCAATGCTGTTTGCGGGCTTACTTTTTGCTCTATTTAGGCGGTTTTTACACAGTGTGTTAAGCAACAATAACCCGTCAACGCCATTGCTAGAAAAAAGTAAATAATATTTAAGTGAACGGCACTAGGCTGGGCTGTTGCTCAGCCTTAATTGCAAATGTCTCATCAAAAATCTCCTTTGACACGCCTCATTCACATTCTTATTGGTAAAAGAGGTATTTCATCAATTTCAAGCTATGCTTGAACTAGTTAGGTTTACACCCGCTTACTCTTTGCACGATAAGGTCAGTTTGCTATCCGCCTTATTGCTCACTGTGAAACTAAACAAGGGGAAATTATGAGCAAGTCATTTGTTTATAAACCACGATTGCTACCCTGCGTGTGCCTGCTAACAATGACAAGCACAGCGTACGCTGAAGCCGAAAATGAAACTCAAGCGCAAAGTGCCATTGAAACGATTATCGTGACGGGATCGCGGATCAAGCGATCGATACAATCGGAAAGCTCTTCTCCGATTTCGAGCACGGAGTTAAGTGACCTGACGGATATAGGTGCCAACAATATTCGTGACTTGATTGAAGTTTTACCCTTTAATGCGGGTTCTCAAAATAACTCGGATAACTTGTCGCAAAACTTTACGGTCGGTACTTCTAACGTAAATTTGCGCGGTTTGGGAGTTTCCTCAACCTTAGTTTTACTCAATGGTATTCGTCAAGTGACTTCTGCGGTGGTCACTGATCAGGGAGCAAGTTTTGTGGATACGGCATCACTGGTGCCGACTTTGGCTATAAAGCGCGTTGAAATTTTAAAAGATGGTGCCTCTGCAATTTATGGGTCTGATGCCGTAGCAGGTGTGGTGAACTTTATTACACGAGATGATTTAGAAGGCGCTGAGATTCAATATGAGTATCGTACTCGCTGGAGTGATGGTGACCAAGACGATACCAAGATAGATTTTGCGTATGGTGGTTACGTTGGCGATAGTGGTCATATGCTCTTTGCGGTGAGCTTTCTTGAGCGTTCAAGCCTGCTGCTGGATGAAGTGGATTGGCTAAAACCTGCAAACAGTAGTTTTGGTAATCCCGGTAGTTTTGTGATCCCATCTTTGGCCGATGAAAATAATCCAAATGGTTTAACCGTCGCTGATCCAAACTGTGTAGCAAATGGCGGTACGGTGTCTAATGGCTCTAATGGCAACAGCTTTTGTTTGTTTGACTTTGGTCCGCAGATAACCGCAGTACCTAACGAAGACCGCTTACAAGCGTATGCCCGTGCGAATTGGGATTGGAGCAACACCACTAAAATGTGGGCTGAGTTTGGGTATGCAAGAAACAAAATTACCCGAGAGGTTTCGCCAAGCTTTCCTGTGTTAAATGCACCAAGCGTATTGGCTTCTCATCCAGATAACCCTTACGGTGAAGATATTTTCTTTAGAGGTCGTCCATACGGTGTGGGTAAACCAACCGAAATCAATTACTACGATCATACTACATCACGTTTTGCAATTGGTGCGGATGGTGAGTTAACCGAGGGCATATACTGGCAGGCATCCTTCGTAGCCGCTGCCAACGACGCTATTTTAAATCCAAGAGATATTATTACCGACAACTTTCAAGCTGCGCTACACGGCTTAGGTGGCAACAAGTGTAGTGGCACAACTCAAGCTGAGGCAGGTGTAGGCGAGTGCTACTATTTCAATCCATTTGCTCCCAATGACCCTGATAACGAACGCTTACGAGATTATATTGTTGGTGACTATATGGGTGATGCAGAATCGGAAATGCGTGTGTTTGAAGCGGTAATTACCGGTGAATCGTTATTTGAAGTGGGTGGGGGCGATGTTGGTTATGCGATTGGTATTCAATATCGCGATGAATCAATTAATAATGTGTATGACTCATTTACGCAACAAGATAGCTTTGCTTTTTTGATTGGTAACCAAAACTTTACTGGAGAGCGGGACGTAAAAGCGGTATTTGCGGAAGTGCTCGTGCCTTTGACCGAAGACCTCGAGCTCGGTGCCGCATTAAGGTATGAAGATTATGGCGAATACGGTGGTGATACGACGAATCCAAAGTTTTCTTTTTTGTGGCTCGCAACCGAAGAGCTGTCGTTTAGAGGGACTTTCAGCACATCATTTCGAGCACCCTCAGTTCACCAACTGCAAGGGGTGCAAACTAACTTTGCAAATATTACCGACCCTGAAGATGGTTCTACAACCTTTGGTGGTAACCGTACAATTGGTGATCCAAATTTGGTACCAGAAACATCAGAAGCACTGAATCTGGGCTTATCTTATGCGGTTGATGAGTACACTTTTGATTTAGATTACTGGGATTTTTCATTTGAAGACGTATTAACCCGAGAAAGTCACCAAGCTGTGGTCAATGCCAATCCAAATGATCCAGCTCGGGTTATCAGAACTTCAGCGGGCACCATTTCTATCGTTAATACAAAGTTTGTGAATGCCGAGGCAATAGATACATCGGGCTTGGATATAAGCGCTTCAACTATTTACCGAACTGATTATGGTGATTTCTCACCACAACTTAAAGCGACTTACTTGCTCAGCTATGACTTGATGGATGCCAGTGGCAAAACGACAGATGGCTTAGGTCAATTAAATCGTAATACAGTGGGCAATCCGTCACCGAGATTAAGGGGCAGTATTGGCATGAATTGGTCTAATGGAATGCACAGTGCCAATGTGTATTTCAGACATGTAGCAAGCTATACCAATGATGTGAACGATGATTCGATTAGCTCATTTAATACCATAGACCTGCAATATAGCGTCAATATTGGGCAAGTGATCAAAGAAGATTCTGAAACACGGTTGATCATGGGGGTTGTGAACGCAACGGATGAAGATCCTCCTTATGTGGCGATAGCAGGGAGCTATGACCCTAGAACGGGTGATCCACGCGGTCGTCGTGCCTATGTGAAATTGCAAATGAGTTTCTGATTTTTAATGGGGGTATCGTGCGTATAAGCATGATTTTTAAGGTAATCAGCCGCATATTGATTTTTGTCAGTGTTATTTGTGCATGGCAAATACATGCGCGAACGGTTAGGTTGGTGACATTGGAATATCCCCCATATGAATTTCAAGGCGCTCAAGATGCCAGTGGCATCGCCGTAGAGCTTATCAGGGAAGTTTTTAAACGTATTGATCGGCCTTTTGAAATACAGTTTATGCCATGGGGAAGGGCCATTAGAGAAGTGCGTACTGGTCGAGTCGATGGTATTTTTACAATCTACAAAACACCACAACGTTCAGAATACCTCAATTATTCAGACGAAGTCCTCATTGAGCAATCAATCTCATTATTTGCGCTCAAAGAAAACAAAGTACATTTTAGTGGTCGTCTCAATTCTTTGGCGTCGTATCGCGTCGGTGTGATGCACAAAGTAAGTTATGGCGCTCAAATAGATCAAGCGTTGGAAAATGATCTTTTTGACAATCTTGTAGTTAATAGTAGTGGTAAGAAGAATTTTGAGTTGTTACTTGCGCAAAAAGTCGATGTCGTGATCAGCAACAAGCTCGGAGGTATGGAAATTGTCAAACAACTTGGCATAGCAAATCAAGTTTATGAATTACCCTCGTATTCGTATGAAATTCCAAGTTATATCGCCTTTTCTAAAAATAAGCCGCTGCAAACACTTAAAGCGCAGGTCGACCAAGCATTACGCTCTATGAAAGAAGATGGTACGTATCAAAGAATTCTATCGGAATACCTGAAGCACTATAAAAATGAAGACTCGATTTACGATACCTCGCCCCAGTCGGGAAAAGAAGTGGAAGAGCGGTCGTAGTTTGGTGGTAGACAGTAACAAGAGGAATAGATAAATGAAGCTCAAGATTAAGTCACGATTGATACTGCTATCTTTAATTCCCGTTATCATTATCTCTTCTGTCGTGATCACACTAACTTATGTGGAGGCAAAAAAGCTGAGTGAGGTTCAAGAAGAATTGAGCCGTAAAGAAATGATGCGCATGAAACGTGAAGAGTTAAAGGCGTATCTTGAAATTGCCGAAAGTGTCATTTCACCATTAAAAGAAGGTGACCACTCTGAAGCTGAAGTTATAGCGCTCCTGCGCAATATCAAGTTTAGTGAATCTGGCTATTTATTTGCTTTCAAACCTGATGGTACCCGAGTTATGCAAGGGGATAGTAGTCAGGGCATAGGTAAGAACTATATCGATCTAAAAGATAAAAGAGGAAATTATCTGGTCAGAGATATAATCGACTCTGCAAAGAGTGGTAAGGGTTACTCGGTTTATTACTTTCCAAAGCCAGATCAAACTGAACCTATTCCTAAATTGGCTTATAGCATTTACTTACCTAATTGGGATTTAATTGTTGGTACGGGTTTTTATACAGAAGATGTTGATGCCTTGCTTAAATCCATGCGTGAGAAGAATAATGTACAAGTCATAGAAAGTATTCAAGGTATTCTATTATTTACCCTTGTTATATCCGTGATTGTGGCTGTATTTGGTTTGATAATCAGCAAAAGTATCACAGTGCCATTGTCTAAATTTGAAGACACCATTCACATATTTGCGGCGAGAGATGCCGATTTAACTGCACGTATTCCCGATTTTACTTTGCCGGAATTTGACAGTTTAAGTCGTAATTTCAATATCTTTTTGGGTCAACTACATGAGTTGATCATTAGGGTTGCCAAGTTGACGAATGAAGTGGTAGCTGAAACCAAGCAAATTGCTTCTGCATCAGGGGAGATCAACGCCATCTTATTGCGCCAACAATCTGAAACAGAGTTGATAGCAACAGCAATGACGCAGTTGACAGCATCGGCAGAAGAAATATCACGAAATGCGAATGAAGCTGCAAACTCGGCGCAAAACGCCAATAACAGCGCGCAAGAAACGCAAGGTTCAGTGGGTGAGGCGACTAGCTCTGTTAATACACTGGCGCAAAAGTTAGACGAGGCAAGTGATGTGATCTCCAAGTTAGAGGGCGATGTACGCAATATCTCCGGTTCGCTATCTATTATTCAAGAAATTGCGGAACAAACTAACTTATTGGCTTTAAATGCGGCAATCGAAGCGGCAAGAGCTGGTGAGCAGGGTAGAGGGTTTGCGGTTGTGGCTGATGAAGTAAGGGAGTTAGCTACACGTACGCAAAAGAGCGCAGCACAAATACTGTGTGTCATTAATACCTTAACAGAAGGTTCTAAAGATGCGGTTCATGCGATGGAATCTAGTAAGAGTTTTAGCTCTTTGACTGTTGAAAAAGCGGCTTCTGCGTCGGAATCACTACAGCATATCGTGCAGTTTATTCATGAAATCTTAAATGTAAACGAGCATATTGCTGGCGCTACTAAAGAGCAAGATATTGTAGATAAAGAAATTTCACAGCGGACAGAGTCGATTTCTGAACAAAGTAAGGAGTCGGCGGCGATAGGTGAGCGCAATTTAGAGATCAGCTCTAATTTGAGTGAAAAAGCGGGCGAACTCGCTGCGATAGTGAATCGATTTAAAATTTAAAAATGAGCGCAGGCCGTTGAAGTAACACGGTTTGGTGGCCTAATACTCTCTTAACAACAGGATGGTAAACATGCTCAACAAATTAAAGAATTTCGGGCCAGGAGTCATTGTAACAGCGGCCTTCATTGGCCCAGGTACGATAACGGCGTGTACGTTGGCTGGTGCTAAATTTGGTTATGCATTGTTGTGGGCTTTGGTGTTTGCAACGATAGCGACCGTCATTTTACAAGAAATGTCAGCACGTGTTGGTATTGTGACCCAAAAAGGGCTCGGAGAAGTGATTAATCATTCGTTGCACCACTCTTTTTGGAAGTGGCCCTTATTTGCTCTGATAATTGTCGCCATTTGTGTGGGGAATGCGGCCTATGAGGCGGGCAATTTGGTCGGTGCCGCATTAGGTATAGAAGCTATCACAACGCCAGGGGAATGGGTGTTTAGAGGCTCTATTATCGCCTTAACGGCGATAGGTGCGGTGATATTAATGCAAGGGACCTACAAGCAAATAGAGCGCATCTTGATCACTTTGGTGTCCGTGATGGCGTTGGCGTTTGTGATCACCTTTTTTTTAGTAAAACCTGATTTTTCGCAACTGTTTAAAGGTGCGATTTCTCCCTCTATCCCAGAAGGTAGTTTACTCACCGTCATCGCTTTAATTGGCACGACGGTCGTGCCCTACAACTTGTTTTTACACGCCTCAACGGCAAAATCTCATTGGTCAAAACCAGAAGATATTCCCCAAGCACGTTCTGATACTATCGTATCAATTGGTCTTGGTGGGCTCATTGCTATTTTAGTCACGGCTACAGCGGCTGCGAGTATTTTTACTTTGGGACTAAGCGTGAACAATGCTGTGGATATGGCGATAGTGTTTGAACCCTTATTTGGTAGTTTATCCAAGTATTTGTTAGGAATAGGCTTGTTTGCTGCAGGCTTAAGTAGTGTGATCACTGCACCGCTTGCAACGAGTTATGTGATTTCAGAGATCTTGCAATTAGACACCAATGTAAACTCTAAATCGTTTCGTGTGATCAGCGTCACGGTGATAGTGATTGGGGCACTCCTGTCGATGGCAAATATTAAGCCGATAGAGATCATATTATTGGCGCAATTTGCCAATGGCTTATTGTTGCCAATTATTGCGGGGTTCTTGTTATACGCGATGAATAACAAAAGCATGCTCGGGGAACATGCAAACACTAAGCTGTCGAATTTTTTAGGCGTAGCGGTTTTGCTGTTTACCGCGATATTAGGTATGAGACTGATCGCAAAATCGTTAGGCTTGTTTTAATGTAAAAAGGCAGTTGAGTGTGTGCCCTTCGGGGTGACATTTAACTGCTTTTTAGGTGGCTTTACTTCACACCCATTTCACATTTTGCTCGTTACAGTTAGGTCAAATTAATTGAGAATGAGATCTAATCATGTACAAATTAACCCTATCTACAATATTTGCGTTAGCGAGTTTTTCGTTGTTTGCTCAAGAGTCACCTAGTGTTGTTATGGTCATGAGCAGCTATGGGGAGCTTGATAATAATAATGAGCTTGTTAAACCAGGTTTTGAATTTGATGAGCTAAGTAAAGCGTATCGTGTATTTAAAGCCAATGGTCTTAATATCACTTTGGCATCGCCACATGGTGGAAAGCCGGTTGCTGACCAATATGACGCTAATAAGCCATACAACCAACAGTTTTTAAGTGATACACAAGCAGTTCAATCCCTTGAAACGACTTACAAAGTAAGTGCATTAGAGAACAAACAGTTCGACGCTGTTTTTGTGGTGGGCGGAAAAGGGCCGATGTTTGACTTATACAAGCACGCGCCATTACAGCGATTAATCGCAAATACATATGAACAGCAAGGGGTCGTATCAGCTGTTTGTCATGGACCTGCCGCATTTGTGGATGTCAAACTCAGTAATGGCCGTTATTTAGTTGCAGGAAAGCAAGTGAATGGCTTTACCAATCTTGAAGAAATGGCGTTTGGTAAAAAATGGAGACCAAAATTCGATTTTCTGCTAGAAGATAAGTTGAAAGAGCGAGGCGGAAAATTTGAAAGTGCTGGACTTATGCTGGGCCATGTTGCGGTAGATGGCAATTTAATTACTGGGCAAAATCCATTCTCTACAGCAGATACTGCCATGGCTGTTGTGCGTGCGTTGGGTATTGAACCTGTAGAACTTGAACCAAATAAAGACGATAAAACAATGGCTTTTGTCGCTCAGGTTATGGAGGGAAGCTTAAGCGCTGTTAAAGCTTATAAGCAAAATCCGGCACAGTATGACGGTATGTTGGTCGCCATGTCAGGTGTATATCAACTCAAAACCGCTCCGAACGAGAAAACAGTGAACGGTGCTGTCGCATTGCTTGAATTAATAAAAGAACAGATAAATCATCCGATGGTTGATTTAAGCCTTGCAAATGGTTACGTTCAGCAAGGTAAACATAAAGAAGCTAAACAGATCGCCCAAGCGGTTCGCAAAGCACATCCAGACAATAGCCAAGCTAAAGCCTTGTTAGACTCTTTAGCCGAAATCTAATAAAGATGAGTGTGGCTCTAAGATTTAGAGCCACCGGTTTGTGTCATTTTACCTATATTTACCTGCTTTATTTCTTTGACAGTGATATCTCTGACGTGTGTCATGTCCTGCCAAAGTAACCTGTGGCCTAGTGTTAAACGCACTTTACTTACCCGTTTTTGCCAACGTGCAATTTCTACCTCGGAAGCGAGGCGGAGCGGCCCTAATTCACCCACTAAGCGAACGGCTGGCTGCTGGTAAAACTGACCTTTTATGAGCGATTTGAGCCAAAACCATTTACTACTGTTGACCGCGAGTATGCAAACTTTGTCATTACTTTGGCTATTAACAGCAAGCTGTTTTGTAAACTTTTCAAAGTAATAAGCATGTCCTTGACTATCTGAAAACTGACCGAGTATCAAGGACCCAATAGGCGTAACATGAGGTGTACCATCAGCACAAACAGAAGCGATTGAAAAATGTAGCGATGAGCTAAAAGCGGCTTTGCATAGCCGCTTGGCTTCTTGCCATTGCATTTGCGTTATCATGTTATGCCCTCAGGTTATAACCGCACGCGTAAGTACGTTTTTAGTGCTCTGCTACTTGAATTTAAATGTTATCAATTTGGTTCATTGACAGCGCTATTGCTGAGGACTTTTTCACAGATTTCGCGCACAGCATTACCTACTAGCTGATTATTACTATCAATGAAAAAGTGATCGCCATCGAATACTTTGGCGTTATGTTCGCCCGTGAAGTAATTCTTCCAAGCGTGCTGATCTTCTTTAGTAATTTCATCTGCTTCACCAATAAACACGCTTAAATCTGCGCTAAATCGCTCATTACCTGTGTATTGATAAGTGTCAGCAAGTTTAAAATCTGCGCGTAAAACTGGCATAAACAGCATCATTAATTCTTCATGTTCTAACACCGCAGGGGGCGTACCGTTTAAGCTTGCTAACTTGGCCTTGAATGCGTCGTCATCAAGTGTATGGGTTATATCATCACTTCTGTCTTTTCCTGGATGTGCACTGCCTGAGGCAATGAAATGCTCAGGTTGTTTCGTGCTTGTAAGGCTCATTTTTCTTTGTATTTCAAAAGCGACTCGTGCCCCCAAACTATGTCCGTAAAAAACAAATGGGCAATTTAAGTGGGGCGTTAGCTGTTCGATAATGGTATCGGTCAACGTGTCCATGCAATCTATAGCTGGCTCCGAAAAACGGCTGCCGCGCCCTGGCATTTGAATGATGATTTGCTCGACATTGGCAGGGAGCATGGCTTGCCAATCATTGAATGAACGAGCGCTTCCCCCTGCATAGGGAAAGCAAACGAGTTTTAATTTTGCGTAAGGCGTTTGCTTGGGGAAAAATAACCAAGGGTTTGTTGATAGGTGCTTCATTTCCTTATCCTAATACTTCATTGGGGGTGATTTCTGTTTGAGTCTACATGGGTGATGAGAAAAATGAAATAAGGCATTTTCTATACCTTATATTTGTACAGTAAATCACAATGCAATGTACCTAAAAGTCATAAATCTGGCACGAATTTGCCACGAATAATTCGCTTAATTGTCTTTTTTCACCTCTATAGTACTCGCTCTAATTTTAGATAAAACAAAGAGCAAGGACCATGAAAACAAAGTTATTACCGTTAGCAATATTGTGTGGCTCAAGCGCACTATTCGCTGGTTGTTCAGACTCGGACAACAATACAACAACCAACACAGGTGTTTCTCAACCTAAGCCTGTTGCTATCGGCGAGGGAACTAAAATTAAGTTACGTTTATTAGAAACGACTGATTTACATGCTAATGTATTAAACTTTAACTATTTCTCAGACAAGCAAGACGACAAGGTCGGTCTAGTAAAAACAGCTGCACTTATTCGTAACGCAAGAGACGAAGTGTATAACTCGCTACTTGTTGATAATGGCGATTTGATCCAAGGTAGTCCGCTTGGCGACTATATGGCAAAAATTAAGAATCTAGAGGAAGGCGATACACACCCAGTGTACGCGGCAATGAATACTTTAGACTATGACGTTGCCAACATTGGTAATCATGAATTCAACTTTGGCCTTGAGTTTTTGCATGAAGCGATTGACGATGCAAACTTCCCTTACATCTCAGCAAACGTTTTTAAAGATGATGGCGACGATGATGCCAGTAATGACGAACCGTTATTTTCACCTTATGTGATCCAAGAAAAATCATTCAGAGGCACTGACGGGAAAGTATACAGAGTTAAAGTCGGCTTTATTGGTTTTGTACCTCCACAAATTATGCAATGGGATAAGGCAAATCTTGAAGGTAAAGTCATTGCTAAAGATATTGTTGCAATGGCAAATAAGTACGTACCTGAAATGAAAGAGCTTGGTGCTGATTTGATCGTCGCGATTCCACACTCGGGGCTTGATGTTAGTGCGCAAAAGCCACTTGCAGAAAACGCAAGTTATTACTTATCAAAGGTCGACGGTATTGACGCGATTATGTTTGGTCATTCTCATGCGAACTTCCCAAGTTCAAGCTATGACGGGTTAACCGAGCATGGTGTCGATATCGAAAAAGGCACGATTAACGGGGTAGCCGCTGTGATGCCGGGATTTTGGGGTAATAACCTAGGTATGATTGACTTAACGTTAGAGTATAAAGGTAACGAATGGCATGTTGCAGATTCTCAATCTGTTTTACGTCCAATTTATGAGACAAATGATAAGCGTGAAGTGAAATCCTTGGTTGATAGTGATGCGCAAGTAGAAGCCGCTGTGACCGATGCACACCGTGAAACGCGTGAATGGGTGAATGCACCTTTTGCGAAAATCACGGCGCCTGTGAATAGCTTCTTTGCACTCGTTAATGACGACCCATCTATTCAAATTGTTACCGATGCACAAACTTGGTATACGCAAAAAATTGTACAAGGCACAGAGCTGGACGGATTGCCAATTTTGTCCGCTGGTGCACCGTTTAGAGCGGGTCGTGGTGGAGCTGATGATTACACTTCAATTGTAGCGGGTGACATTGCATACCGAAATGTCGCTGATTTGTACATTTATCCAAATATCCTAAAAGTACTGAAACTCAATGGCGCTCAAGTCAAAGAGTGGCTTGAAATGTCTGCCGGACAATTTAAGCAAATAGACCCGAATAGCACTGAAGTTCAAATGCTGATTAATCCTGACTTCCCATCCTATAACTATGATGTGATTGATGGTGTGACATATCAAATTGATGTGACTCAACCTGCTCGTTATAGCGCTAAAGGCGAAAAGGTGTCTGATGGTCAGCGTATTGTTGCGCTAAAGTATCAAGGCCAACCGATCACTGCTGAGCAACAGTTCTTAGTTGCTACAAATAATTACCGAGCTTCTGGCGGTGGTAATTTCCCTGGTATTGCTGCGGATAAAATTGTGGTTGATTCACCTAATGAAAACCGTCAAGTAGTTGCTGATTATATCGCAGAGCAAAGTGAAAAGAACGGCGGTAAAGGTTTAGATCCTTCAGCGGATATGAACTGGTCATTTGCGCCAGTAGCCAACGTGGAAATCCAATTTACCAGTGCGAATAGTGATGCAGCCAAAGCTTACAGTGAACAATTTGGCCACATCTTGCCTACAGACAAAACCGATGAAAAAGGTTTTGCAATTTATCAACTTGATTTGACCCAACCGCAGTAACGAGCGGTTTTAATCTAGCCCCTTGCTCGGGGCTTTTTTTTCGACCCTAGATGATGTCTTGCTATGCAAAGTGACAGGGAAATTAACACCTAAGTTGTTGTCAAATTTCATTTATAAGCAGCGCTTAGGATATTTACAACGGGAACTGAGAAATGAAATCAATGTATAGATATAGCGCTTTAGCTATGTTGTTAGGGGCTGGTATTGCGAGTACTTCAGCCATGGCTGCTGATGCGTATAGCTGGAATAATGTCGCGCCAGTCAAAACACCTACAGCCAGCAAAGATAATGGCAAGGTGGTTTACTTTGACGTGTCGCACGGCGGTGTTGAAGGTAATGCTGACTGGGTAATTGATGGGGCGTTTTCTGACTTTGCTGACGCGCTTGTTCAAGAAGGTTATACCGTTAAAGAGTATCGCGGCGTTGATTTAAACAATGATGGCAAAATTCGCTTTTTTGACGACCGTATTATCAATACAAACCAAAACGAAGCAATCATTACTTATGATGCAATTAGAGAAGCTGACGTGCTTGTTTTGGCCGAAACTAACCGTCCATTTACGCTAAGTGAACAAGCCGCGCTTGAACAGTTTGTTGCTGCTGGAAAAGGCATTTTCTTTGTTGCTGATCACTATGACGCAGACCGTAACTTAAACACCTGGGATGCAACCGAAGTGTTTAACGGTTACAACCGCTCAGACCTAAGCAAGTACAATATGGGCGGTGCTTATGGCGATTGGCGTAACCCAAAAAGCGCCAATGCGGGTTGGTTAGTTGAAAACTTTGGTATTCGTTTTCGTTTCAATGCAGTTGACTATAAGCAAGGTGTAAGTGGGGTCGTTGAGAGCTCAAAAACGGAAGGGATCACGCAAGGTGTTCAACCAATTTTAATGGCAGCGGGCGCAACACTTGCAATTGTTAACCCACAGCAAGCAAAAGGCTTGGTGTACTTTTCACAGTCAGACACGCCTGTAAAATGGCGTCATGCTAAAGACCAAGGCTTATACTTTGGTGGCGCTGCAGAAGGTCCGTATGCTGCGATTGCTAAGTCAGGTGCAGGTAAAGCGGCATTTATTGGCGATTCATCGCCAATTGAAGATGCAACACCTAAATACAAACGCCAAGACAACGGCAATACTAAAAAAACTTATCCAGGCTGGACAGATTCTGGTAATGCCGCTGTATTGGCTGTCAACATTGTAAACTGGCTTGCGACGCCAGAAAGTTATCAGTACTTTGATGGCACGAATGGTCGTTATGCTGGGGTTGCTACACCTACGCCTATGGCAAGCCAAGAGTATACCGATCCAAATAATGGCCAACCTTGGGGAACACCTGCAAGTGGCTTTGATGCATGGAATACGGACACTTATAAAAACAACTCATTCAACGCACCATATGGTAATGGCCAAACAAATCCAGACCCTGATCCAGATCCCACACCAACACCGGGCAATACAGTATCTGTAGAGCAAGCACTGGCGGCGTCACAAGGCACTGAATTAGTTGTTATAGGTCAAGTCACTGATGCGGTTAACGGTATTTATGGTCTTAATCTGACAGACTTAAATAATCCAGCGAGTAGTATTTATGTGAAGTTGGAAAGCAGTCAACGTGCAGATTTTAACCCACAGCTTAATCCGAGCATTTTAAATCAAAACATCATCGTGTCAGGTACGCGCAATAGCTACATGGGTGAGCCGGGAATTCGTTATGTAACCGACATTCAAATTGCGCCTACTGCGTTGTCTGTTGAGCAAGCGCTAGCGACAGCACAGGGCGAAGCAATCGAGCTGACTGGTCGTGTTAAATCGGCACTAAATAGCATTTATGCATTAGTACTAGAAGATATCAATGACCCAAGCTTTACGATTAACATCAAGCTTGAAAGCAGCCAGCGTAATGATTTCAGCCCGCAACTAAATCCTTCGATTTTAGACGCACAACTGCTCATTAAAGGCGTACGTGACAGCTACATGAGTGCACCAGGTGTGCGTCAAGTGAGTTCAATTGAAGTGGTTGGCAACGGTGGTGTTAGCCAACCGGATCCAAGTGGTGATTTGTCAGTGAGCGATGTACTGGCAATGAATAATGGTCAAGCTGTGGTTGTGGCGGGTGTTATCACTTCTGCGATTAACGGCAAGTATGCACTTGAGCTAAGCGATGACAACAATGCTGCAAATACACTTTATATTAAACTTGAATCATCTCAGCGTGATGCATTTAGCCCACAGCTTAACCCAAGTTTACTTGGCAAACGTCTGCGTGTAGAAGGCATCAAAAACGACTATATGAGTCATGCTGGTGTTCGCAGTGTGAGTAAGCTGACTATTTTGGATTAGTAATATCCCCCTCCCAAAAACAATAAGGGCCGACAGGCCCTTTTTAGTTAACTTCAGCTGCGCTTAGTTACTAAATCTTTTTTTAATTCATCACAACCGACGTTTGCCAAGTGCATATCAATAATTTTGTTGATATGTGTTTTGAGCCAGTTTGGTCCGTAGTCACTCATATCATTATGGCGAGCGTTATTTATCTTAACAACGCAACTGTCAAACTGCTTTTGTTCCTCAGGTGTAGGCAGCACCCCTGGATCTGCGGGGTAGTCACTCGCACGTATAGATAAAATATTAATTGTGCTTGTTCTTGGCAGCGGCACTCGACGGTGATCTAAGGTGATCACAGAGTTAATATAGTCCGCCTCAGAGTTCGCCAACAGCGCAGAAATATCTCCACCATTCGAATGGCCAACTAAGGTGAGATTGTTAAAGTCATAATTGACGTATTGTGGAGCAAGATGCTCCCTGACGACAGTGACCGTCTTGGCACCACGTTGCCAGTTTTCCATGCGGGTTTTACTAAATGGTTGAACTAATGATAGCGGTGGATCGTTGGGTAGCTCATGACCAATGGCGACAGTGAGGTATCCTAATTTATTCAGCTGCTTAGAAATAAATTGATATTTGCTATGCTCAACACGGTAGCCTGCGCCAATAAATGCCACTTTACATGGCTGCGTTTGAGTGCACGCTGTGGCATTGTTAGGTGTATTTATTTCAACGGGAATATGACGGTCTCGTTGCTTATCGTGTATGGTTGATGATTGTGCTTGTACAGTGATAGCGCTAAATAGCGCGAGTGCGCTCAAGGTGTAACGCATTTTTCTTCCTTAATGAATGATTGTTGTGAGTTTTTTGATGATGTGTACGGATACTTTGTACCAAAAATATGGGTTTTATACTATTCCAAAGGCGTTAGAAGAAATACAACTGAATGAATTAAAAACGACTTGTAATGGATTTCATCAAAAGTGGTGCCAAGAGAACTATCACTTTTACCAAACGCGGGCAGTCAATAGTGCAGGACTTACCTCTAGCAGCCTGCTCAATGAGCAAGAGATTATGCAAATTTTTCGCTTGATTGCATCGTATGGCATGCGTGACTGGTTAAGCCACACAGGGCTATCTAAATTGGCGTTTATGAATAGCCAGCTGTTTTTTAACCCAGTCAACGCAGAGCAAAAGAATTACTGGCATCGCGATCCACAATACCACCTAAATATTGAACAACAACGCTTGGCTTTGAGTGGGCCTGATGTTATTCATGTACGCATTGCTTTAGCAGATGAAAACGGTATTGAGTTAATCCCCGGCACACACCAACGCTGGGATACCAAAGAGGAATTAGCCGTTAGGTTAGAGCAGGAGGGCTGCGCGAGTAGTGATGATTTAAGTGGTAGTAAAATCGTCCCTTTGGCTGCGGGGGATGTGCTCATCTTCTCGGCAAATATGATCCATAGAGGCCTATACGGGAAAGATCGTTTGGCATTAGATATTTTGTTTTGTGAGGCTTCATCAACGTTTGCTGGGTTTATAAACCAAGGCTATCTGCCCAACAAAGCAAAACTAGAAAACTTCGAAGCACCTGATGTGTTTATTAATAGCTGGACTTTAAGTGAACAAGCCAAGTAAAGTAAGTTTTTAAGTTAGCGGTTGATTTTTAAAAATATTTTTGAGAACAGCCTACTATTTATATTAAAGGGAGTGCTATGAGTTTTGCTACGTTGTTGTTGTTTGTCCCCGCCTGTTTTGCTCTGAATATGGCACCCGGTCCTAATAATTTAATGGCGCTACACAACGCTCAGCAACAAGGTTTCAGAGCTTCAGTATTGGCGGGGGTGGGGCGTCTATTTGCATTTGTCTTGATGATAGTTTTAGCGGCTAGTGGCTTAGCGGTTGTGTTGTTAGCATCTGAAACGTTGTTTTTCACTATAAAGCTGTTGGGTGCAGTTTACTTATTTTGGTTGGCTTACAAGCTATGGCAAGCGCCAGTATCTAGCATAAAGCAAAGTACAAAGCGGCAACATACTGCGATAAAGACATTAGCAAAGCAAGAGTGCTTATTGGCGTTGGGTAATCCAAAGGCAATACTCATATTTACAGCCTTCTTGCCGCAGTTTGTAGAACCAAGCCAAGCGGTTGGCAGTCAGTTTGTTCAATTGGGTAGCCTGTTTTTGTTACTCGAGTTAATCGCGATTAGTGTGTACGCTGGGATAGGCGCATTTTTGCAAAGCTGGTTTAATCAAAGCAATGTGCAGAACACTTTTAATCGTTGTTGTGCTGTGCTCTTAGCGAGTCTTGGCTTTACTATGCTATTGGAGTCAAAAGTAAGGTGAATTACAAAGTGTCAGTTAAATAGTCTTCAACTTTGGATAAGTGAATTTGAACAACAAAGCGATTTAGTCCACGCTCTGCGCTGTGTTCATTCATAATCGCCAGTCATTACCATTTAGAAACGCCTTGATACGGAACAGAATACCATCATTGGATTAGAGTTAAGGCTAAATTACAAAACATTGCTGTTTAAAAACTCTTATTCAAACTTGAGGTTAAAATGGTTGAAAGCTAACTATTTTTTATCGTCACGATAAAAATATTTCTCAGCACAGGTCGGTACTATTTTGTACTCTACGCTTCTTTACTCCACTGCCAAAATACTTGGTAATGACTGTAGCTACTTAGAGACTAAAGCCTGTGAAAATTTGTTTTATTATGTACCCTTGGAATAAAGTTGAACCTGAAAATGATTCAACTTTACGTTTGATCCATGAGTGCGTAAAACGTGGCCATACTGTGGCACTTGCAACGGTAAATAACCTAACCATTCGTGATAGTGTGGCGAGCGCATTTTGCGATGTGTTCACTAAAGCAAATAAATGCCCAGACAACATTCCTAGTTTTTACAAAAGTGCGCAGTTTAAGCGTGTTCAACTGCCTATGGCTGGGTTTGACGCTATCATTATGCGTGCTAACCCGCCTCTTGATACACTAGCATTAAATTTCCTAGACTCGGTACGTGGTGATACCTTCATCATGAACGACTTAGACGGTTTGCGTATCGCAAACAACAAAATCTATACCGCGTCATTTCAAGATACTGCCAGTGAGTTTATCCCAGCAACACATGTATCGAAAAACCGTGAATACCTAGAGCGCATCTTTGAAGAGTCGCCAAGCAACCGTATGATCCTCAAGCCACTTGACGGCTATGGTGGTCGCGGTGTGATCGTTCTTGAGAAAAACGCGCGCCAAAGTTTCCGCTCATTGCTTGATTTTTATATCGGTGGCGATGAGCACGGCAAGGGCAGCAACTACGTTATCTTACAAGACTACGTTGAAGGTGCCGAAGAGGGTGACGTACGTATTCTGATGCTCAATGGCGAGCCAATTGGTGCGATGAAACGTATCCCTGATGCCAACGATGTGCGTGCGAATGTTCACGCTGGTGGCCGGGTTGTAAAACACAAATTAACAGCACAAGAGAAAAAGCTATGTAAATACATTGGTCCTAAGCTGGTGCGTGATGGTTTGTACTTCACTGGTATCGATGTGATCGGTGGCAAGCTGATTGAAGTAAACGTCCTAAGCTCAGGTGGTATTGTGCGCATTAACAAGCTAAACCGTGTGCGTTTACAATCTCAGGTGATTGATTTTGTTGAAAGTGTTGTACATGCAAAAGAGCTTGTTCGTAGTCGTAAGTCCGAGTTCAGACAGGTGATTGAAGATGCTAACGCTGTCTGAGAGTCAGTGTATTGCGCTGATCAAAAAAGGTGAATGTTTTCACGCGCAAGTTGAGTCAGGTGCGTTTATCATCAAAATTGATGAATACTCGCCCATCATCTGCGCGGCCATCCACAATGGTCATAACTTGCGTAGCGAGCTTGAAAAGTCGTTTTTACTGTCAAAAGAAGAGCGATTTTTTGAAGAAGATCCGTATACAATGAGTTGATCTCGTCATTTCCAATTCAGCTAATTGGCAATGACTCGCGATTTGAGTACGACTTAAACCGAGCTAAAACGCTTTCAACCTATTTTAAGACGGCGTGGGATAAGCAGGTTTGGAAAAAACCATTGAGCCCTGCACAACGTGCGAAAAGCCATAAAAAGCATCAAGCATTTTACAATGTGCTAGAAGCAATAGTGACTGAAGTTGAGCATCGTTTTAAAAACGCTATTATCTTTGATATTCACTCATACAACTACAAACGTATTGAGCGTGATACACCGACATTCAATATTGGGTCGGGGCAAATTGATGTTGAGCGCTGGGGTAAAGTTGCTGAGCAGTTTGAAAAGCAACTGAACAAAATAACCTTACCCAACATTGATGTACGCGCAGCAACCGATGAAGTTTTTCAAGGTCGAGGCTATTTGATCTCGCACGTGAATGCGCATTTTGATAACACCTTGGTACTGCCAACTGAGGTGAAAAAAGTATTTATGGATGAAACCTCGGGAGAGGTTTACCCATTGGTGTTAGAAGAGCTCAAAGCGGGTTTTAAAAATGCGGTGAGTGAGACCGCTGCGTATTTTGTGCGTCGTTACGGAAAACGTAAAAGCGCACAAGCTGCTGATGTTTTGTCGTCGTCGATTAGCCCTGATGTGTTGAAAATAGACAAAGCGCTTTTTGCATTATGTAAAAATGTAGAGACCTTGAACTATATTAACCCAGTGAATATCGCGTCTGAGCGCAGCCGGTTTTTGAAAAACCCCAATGTGAATCCTAATTTCACTTATAAGCAGCTTAATATAAATCCATATAAGTTTAGAGAGCACCTGTATCAGTTGCCTGTAGATGAGATCATGGATGCGGATATTCAACAGCTTTATCGTCATGTTATTGATAACTTGGCCAATAAAATTGACTTGTTAAGCACCATAGGTGGTGAGAATTTTTTATATAACTCACTGAAATATTATGGTGCGCCGCAAACGTCGGATGTCGAAAACGCCAAATTTATTTTGCACTTGAACAACAATGAAATTGAGCAACATAAGGCTGATCTTAATGCTGATGATGCCGTGGCATATTTCAAGGAAATGGCTGAGCAATGGGGCTTAGTATGCCGTATTGAGAAGTCCAACAAGGTGGTTGCTAAGGCGATGGTTAATAGTGAAAAGTCGCTATTGGTGGTCAACAAAGAGGCAAAATTCACTCAGCCCGAGTTACATGCCTACGCATACCATGAGTTGGGTATTCACATGTTGACTACTTTAATTGCTAAAAAGCTGCCTTTGAAAGTGTTTACGTTAGGCTTGGCTGGTAACACCCATTCGCAGGAAGGTTTGGCTATTTACAGTGAGTATTGTTCTAGAAGCTTAACGATTGGTCGGCTTAAAACTTTGGCACTGCGTGTAATTGCTGTGCAGCATATGCTTGACCATGGCAACTTTAAGAAGACATTCCACATGTTGATTGAGGAGTATGCCATGAGTAGAGAGTCGGCATTTACCTTAACTGCTCGCGTATATCGCGGTGGTGGTTTTACAAAAGATCATTTGTACTTAAAAGGCTTTAGGGATGTGCTGCACTTTGCAAAACACAACCCGTTAGATAACTTATTAATGGGTAAAGCTGGCTTATTAGACTTAGGGGTAATCTCGGAAATTGTGGAGCGAGGTATGCTGCCAAAACCACAGTCTTTGTTTGATTTAACTTATCGCTCTTCAGGTAACCCTGTTCTCGATTTCGTGATAGGTTCCATCAAGTAAGCAGCATATAGAAGTGGGCACCATGCCCACTTTTGCTTTTTTAGTTTTAAGTCCACTCATAGATATTTCCCTCAGTTGAACTGTGTTAGTCTCGGTTTATTGATTAAATTCGAGGGACATCTCATGGATAAGTATCTTGTAACGCGTGAAGAAATTGACGCACTCTCCGGTATCTCAAAAACACACTTTTTAAATGATAATGCTAAGCGTACCAACAAATCTCTTGGCGATTTGACGGGACTGACAGGTTTTGGCTTTCATATTATTGAAGTGAAACCTGGCCATGAGTCGACTGAATTTCATAAACATTACCATGAGGACGAATGTGTTTACGTACTTGAAGGTGAGGCAACAGCTAAAATTGGCGAACAAGCGTACGTGATAAAAGCAGGAGATTTTATTGGTTATCGTGCAGGAGGTCTTGCACATACTATCATTAATACAGGGATCACAATTTTTAAGTGCATTGTTGTAGGTCAGCGTTTGGACCAAGATGTTGCTGATTATCCGAACTTGCAAAAACGTATTTATCGTCAAAAAGAGCTGCCGTGGAATTTAGTTGATTTTGACGCCATAGTACAGCCAAATGCAGGCCAAAAAGCTTAACTTCAAGGAGGTAACGTATGACTATACTGACAAAACACACTCATGTGAATGACGAGGCATTAAACGTCATTGCGCACATGCCTACGCGTAGCTTACCAGTTTTGATGAATGGTGAGTTTAGCGCCAAGCTGACGGATCACGACTTTATGCGCATCGCAGTATTGCTTGCACAAAAGAGTTATCAAGAAGGAGGATGTCCAATTGGGGCTGTGATTATCGATAATCAAACTAGGCAAATTGTAGGCAAAGGACATAACACACTGGTACAGGAAGATCACCCTTACAATCATGGCGAAACGTCGGCGATACGTGATGCAGGAAGAATTGATTTCAGTAAAACGACTTTGTTTACCAGTCTAAGCCCATGTGATGTGTGTGCTACTTTGTTATATATGCGTGGTTTTAGCAAAGTGGTTGTGGGAGACATTACCAACGCGTCGGGTAATGAACAATTGCTGCGTGACAAGGGCATTGACGTAGAAGTGTATGAAGATCAAAAAGGTATAGAATTGTATGCCAAATTTAGAGTGGAAAAACCAGAGCAAGACTTAGAAGACTGGCAGGGACTCAGTGTAGTCAATAAGCCCACGGTGTTATAAATGTTTTTGGCTCTTTATTGAACACATAGAGCCTTTACCCTCATACTAAAAAGCGATATATTTTCTTTGTTTTGTATTTAGGGATAAGTAAACGATGAAGATTTCGGCTTCTGTCGTAAAAGGATTAAAAAATTCACTGGCCGTTTTTGGTTTTACAAGTAGTGCTTTACTGATCATTCTGGCCTTAATTATATTGCAAAATGAAATAGATACATTTTCACTCATCGTTGCTATTTTCGTGTTGTTCCTACCAAGTCTCGCCGTTGTTTTTCTAAGTATGAAGTTGTTTCGTGGAGCGCAATTGTCGAAAGACTGGCATCTATTTACACCAAAACAAATTAGCCTAAGTGATGTACAGCGGGAAGAACAAATCTTAGAACAGATCCGAGTAGCGGCATTGCAAGCTGGTATTAAGAAACAAAAAGAATATGCCAAACAACAAACTTTAGATGCTAATTTAGACGCACTTGAAGTAACCTCAGGCCTGTCAAGGGAAGAGTTAGAGGCTATCGCAAAATCTGTTCGCCAATCCAACGAACGTTAAGCATAACGTTGTACTAAAATATCAATGAAATCGACCAATCAAGGAATGGCGATGAATATTATTATCAGACAAGCATCTATCAAGGATAGCAAAAGTATCAGCGATTTAATTATGCCGCTGGCTGAAAAATATGTTTGCCCGACGATTGAAGCGCATTGCACAGAGTTTTTACTAGCAGCGATGTCAGAACAGAAAATAGTCGAATATATACAAAGTGGCTTTGATTATGTGGTGGCAGTTACTGAGCATAATGACATCGTAGGTGTTGCCAGCATAATAGATACTCGCCATTTGTATCACTTGTTTGTCGATGATGATTATCAAGGCCTTGGTCTGTCTCGAGCTTTATGGGATATCGTAAAACGAAGAGCACTAGAGCAAGGGAACTCAGGGCACTTTACGGTTAATTCAGCTCTTAACGCAGAGCCAGTTTACCTTCGCTTTGGTTTTCAGCGTATTGATGGCATACGAAATCGTAATGGGATGATAGATATTCCCATGTATTTAGACTGTGAGTAGTTGATACGCTCTGTGTGGTTAAAATAACAGCAAAAAGTTGATGCGTTGTGTAAAACATAATATAAAAATTACAACAATAAAACATAGCTAATACAACAAAGGGATTAAAAGGTATGGAGTACGTGGTTAGGACTGCACAGCCAAGTGATATCGCAAATATTGAGCAATTGATCCAAGACTCCGTATGGGGGCTATCTCAAGATGACTATTCAGCTGAACAAATAGAGCTGGCGTTACAAAATGCATTGGGCGTTGACTCACAGCTTGTCGCCGATAGCACTTATTTTGTGGTGGAAAACGGTGACGAGTTAATTGGTTGTGGAGGTTGGAGCTTTCGCAAAACCCTCTTTGGCAATGATCAAGAAGCCGCTAGAGACCCTCAAATGCTAAACCCAAAGACTGATGCGGCTAAAATAAGAGCGTTTTTCGTCAAGCCAACTTATGCACGTAAAGGCATAGGCTCCTTGTTGATGAAAACGTGTGAACATGCTGCCCGTGTTAAAGGATTTGAGTGCTTAGAACTAATGTCGACTTTGCCTGGTCAAAAACTGTATGAGCGACACGGTTTTGTAGCGGGAGAAAGTGTTGATTATCCATTATCTGAGACCCTGTTCATCCGATTTGTGCCAATGAGTAAAAAGATCCACATGCTCTAGCATTACCTATAAGAAGGTATGTTAACTCACTGTTTTTATTAAAAATGGTACTCAAAGGAACTAGGGAGTAAAAATGACGCTTAAGCAACTTCTTCAATGGCAGTGGCAGGGCTATTGTCAATTTCATCAATCGCGTAACAACTTGATTATCCATATACTATTTGTGCCTATTTTTTATTGTGGGCTTTTTGGCTTTACTTGTTTGTTTGATAAACCTCAGTTGGCAAGGAATATTAGCAGCAGTACTTGCGATGACACTTTCAATTGCCCTTCAAGGTGTTGGACATAAGAAAGAATCTAGTCCGCCAGAGCCATTTACCAGCACTTATAATGCGGTTATTCGAATACTACTAGAACAACTCTATACCTTTCCCAAATTTGTGTTCACGGGGCGGTGGCTATCGGCTTATCGTGCATGTTCTTAAGGGAAATAGTTTAGGCAATGGCATTTATATCAATTTGGTGGGTTTGAGTTGTGCTTATTCGTTACTAACGTTAGTTGAATTTAGCCGTTAGAAGCCCTAGGAGCATGATTATGTATGGCATGATATATAAACAAAGCCCCTGTTAATTCCTCATTTATCATTTTTTGGGTGCTGTTTCGCGAAAGAGTATACCTGATTAGAATGGCTGATCGTTCACTGTTTGCCGTGACGGCTTGAAAGAAGCTTCAGCAATGTAGCTACATGATTTACAAAGTGCTTTTTGTTTTCCTTGAATTGTCGATACAAAGATATGAAAAGGTGACTCAATAAAGACCTACAGCATTCGCTGTAGGTCAACTAACTTTCGAAAGTTCAGCCGAATTCTTTGGTTCGTCTTCAACATTTAAAATGATAAAGAATAATAACATTGGACAAACTATTACGCCCAATCACATCCGCACCCAGTGTATTTGGGTGATACAGTATAAGGCAGTGTGATTGTATATCTAGGATCGCCGGGATAGGGGCCTGGACCACAAATGCCACCTCTTGACCATTGTGGACTAGGGGTGATGTTACCACCAGCAATTTTTGGGGTCACTGTTAATTGAACGCTGGCGGAATCACGTAGATTTTTTAACTTTTTTTCTTTAACTTGAGTTTCATAAATTTCCTTTTATTTCCATTTGCTAGCTTTTAAAGGGGATGTTAGTGACGCTTTTTGTAATAGGTATGCTTAAGTGTTTAAACTTTTATTAAAGATCCAGTTTATTTCAAATCAAAGGAGGGCTTCTAAATGGACTCGCTCCAGATTGTGTTATTTCTGAAATAATGCTTATATAGACTACGTTCACAATTTATATACAAGTAAATAGGGATGGCTAAAATGAGGCGCTTGACGACATTAAGTTTATCACTCTCAATTACTATGAGTGCCTGTACATTTGCGCATGACTTATCTGAAAACTTTCTAAAAAGAGAAATAGCCATAGCCAATGTTCAATACCTTACTGGGACACCTGAAAGTGCGCTATATGCCCTAAAATCGTTGGCGCGTTTACTTGAGTCTGAACTCAATGTGGCTGAAATGGAAGTTGGAGCGAATCGTTTGGCCTATACATACTTACGAATAGGCCTACTGCACGAAAAGCTTGAAAACCTAGAGCAATCAAAGGTGTATTTTGATAAGGCTTTAGTCGCATATAAAGGTCGAAAAATTGCCATTAATGAGCTTAAAAAAGTGGTTATGCATATCGACAATAAACGGAGTTAGCGTTGAAGCCCTTGTTATTCTTTAAACAATTTTGTTAACGGCTGTGCAATACCTTTTAGCTGGGACTTGGAGTATGCACTTGCTCCTATTTTCGTCTACGATCAGTATTCAATATACTAAGAGGATACATTGATGGCAGTGTCACCCATACCCAAAGGATACCACAGTCTTACCCCTTATTTGATCATCGACGGTGCGCTTAAAGCAATTGAGTACTACCGAACTGTGTTTGATGCGCAATTGGTGATCCAGCTACCTATGCCTGATGACGGTATTGCGCATGCGGAGCTAAAAATTGGTGACTCTCACATTATGTTATCAGACATGTGTTCTGAGGTGCATTTTCAGGATCCCAAAGGGATAGGTGGTACACCTGTGAGTATTATGTTATATGTTGAAAATGTAGATGCTGTGTTCTCCACGGCCATTGAGCATGGCGCTCGTGAACTAAGGCCCGTGCATAATCAGTTTTATGGGGACAGAGCAGGTACGTTAGAGGATCCTTTTGGACACATTTGGACAATTGCCACACATATCGAAGATTTAACTCAGGCGCAGTTACTTGAACGAATGGCTGATTTTATGAGTAAACAGACGGATGTATAAACTAACTCACTTTCAGCTTGGTACTAAAAGGTTTTAGGCGAGTACCGATATGAATTGGCGAACCTTGTTATTGCTGTGTTTACTGTGCAATAGTACGAGGGCTGTTGCTGATAGAACGCAAGTAACCGTTTATGTTGATGATGCTTACAAACCGTTTAGTTATATTGAACAAGGCACCGCCAAAGGGCTATATGTTGATATACTAACAGCGGCTTTTCGCAATATGCCTAACTTTGAGATCACAATCAAAGCTGTGCCTTGGGACAGAGGTAAACTGATGATGGAACGTGGCGAAGGGTTTGCGATTGCACCCGTATTTTTTCACGGCCATGATTGGCCTTATTTATATCCCTACTCATTGCCTTTTTTTACTGAAAAAATAATTACGGTATGCTCGCAGAAAATCTTGGAAATGCGCTTGTCAAACTGGCCGAAAGATTTCTACTCGCTTCATATTGGCAGTGTTGCCGGATACGATGGCTGGGGAGGAGATGCATTTCATAGTGCAGTACGAAACAAGCGGATTACGCTTACTCAAACGAGAAGTGCAGCTGTGCTTGTGCAGATGCTTTTAAAAGGGCGGCTAGATTGTATTATGACCGAAGAACTACTTTTTAACATCGAAATCGCAAAGTTGCAAAAACTGGACTCGTTTAGCAAACACTATCATGTTAAATGGCAAAAAGGTCCGACTGTTGGTGAAGACCCTGTTTATATTGGATATTCTGAACCCGCTATTAAGAAAGGGCGATATCAATTTGCAGGTAGGTTTAGAAAACAATTTGATATTGCTTTATATCAACTAAGAAAGTCAGGTGAACTGCAGCAAATAATTGGCACATATAAAGAAAGCGATAAGCCCCACAGAAGCAAAAATTAAATTCGATGTTTTTTGAGATAGGAGATTCTGGTATGAAAAAAGCGATATGCATGTATTTATGCTTATTCAGCTCAGCAGTGAACGCAACTTGTGATGAACCTATCTATCGTCAATTCGATTTTTGGTTAGGAGAGTGGCAGGTCTTTACGCCCGATAATAAGCTGGTGGGTAAAAATACCATCACTCTTGAGCATGGCACTTGTATGGTAAAAGAAAACTATAAGAGTCAATCGGGCTTTAGTGGAGAAAGTATTAATATGTTTGATGCAGGTGCCCAGCAATGGCACCAAACATGGGGCGATAATACGGGCACGTTACTGCGTCTCAATGGCGGTATGGAGCAAGGAAGAATGGTGCTTTCTGGTACTCGGTATGATAAAAATAGCCAAATTATCCAAGAGCGGATCACTTGGACACCTAATAAGGATGGCACTGTGCGCCAGCTGTGGGAAACGCGTTTAAGATCAGATCAAGCTCAGTGGCACACCACGTTTGACGGTTTGTATAAACGTATAAATCAAGAGGAAGAAGGAAAGTAGGCATGACCGATATTGTGTTTCGGCAGGCAAGAACAACTGACATTGAAATGATGTCCCAGATCCGTTTAGCAGTAAAAGAAAACGTGTTACTTAACCCTGGGCGGATCACATGGCAAATGTATCAAGATTACTTAGAAGAACTAGGCCGAGGCTGGGTATGTGAATATCAATCGCAAATTGTAGCCTTTAGCTATGCTGACAAAAACGCGAGTAGTATTTGGGCTTTGTTCGTGAAGCCCGGCTTTGAGGGTCGTGGATATGCGAAACAGTTGTTGAACTTAGCAACTGAGTATCTTTTTTCACTGGGTCATAAACAAGTGACATTGAGCACGGAAGTGAACACGCGTGCGGAGCGGTTTTATGCCACTCAAGGCTGGTTACGAGGTGCAATGATAGATGAATTTGAAATAGAATTTAAGTTAGAAAAATAGTGATGAAAAAGCCCTAACGACAAAGTTAGGGCTTAGTCACCGGGGAGTTATAGATTAGTATTCGCCAACCAAGCTCACGCCTGAGAAGCTGCTGTAGCCGTTTAGCATGATGTAGTAAGTACCACCGGTACCAGAGTTCAAGCTACATGTTTCGTTATTACCATTTTGATATGGACGACAGTCCCAGTTTGATGTTGTTGGTGCTGCGCCTTTTTTGACGTATAAATCAGCATCACCAGAGCCTCCTGACATAGTGACGTTTAAAGTCACGTTTGCAGGCACTTCAATCGAGTAGTTCAACTGATCATTGCGGCTACCTGATAAGCCTGTAACAGGCACACCGTTTTGTAAGCAGTTGCTACCGCATCCTGTGTCACCACCTACAGTTGCTGTGATAGTCGCGCCGCTATATGAAGCGTAACCGTGTAGCATTGCGAACCACTCTCCGCCTGCTGGGTTGCTGAAGTCACATTGCTCTTCGTTACCATTTTTGTATGGGCGACAAGCGTAGTCACTAGTTGTTGGCTTTTGACCTTGTTTAACATACAGGTCAGCATCACCAGAGCCACCAGTTAATACAAATGAAAGTGCGCTACTACCATTTGGTACGGCAATTTTATAGTAGGTTGCTGAGCCGGTTGCACCGCTTGCTTGTTTACCTTCGCCACTGGTAAGCTCAATCACTTCTGGTTCTACAACTGGGCCACTTGCAGCTTGTAGTAGTGCGTTTGGTGAACCTGATTTAGCATCTGAGATTTTGTCCTTCGCGCTCTTACTGCTCAGCATTTGGTCAATTTGTGCAGGGCTTAAGCTTGGATTTTCGTCTAAGTAAAGCGCAACCGTACCCGCAACATGTGGTGCGGCCATAGACGTACCGCTGATAGTATTTGTTGCCGTGTTAGAGTTATACCAAGCTGATTTGATGCTTGAACCAGGCGCATAGATATCTAAACAAGAGCCATAGTTTGAGAAGCTAGAGCGACTATCACTGCTTGTAGTAGAGCCAACAGTAACCGCACTTGCTGCGCGAGCTGGTGAGTAGTTACATGCGCTGCTGTTATCATTACCTGCAGCAACGACGAAAGAAACACCCGAAGCAACCGCACTATTTACCGCATCATCAAGCGATTGTGATGCGCCACCGCCTAAGCTCATGTTTGCAACTGAAGGGCCACTTGCATTATTTTTAACCCAGTTGATCCCTGAGATAACACCAGAGTTAGTACCAGAACCACTACAGCTCAATACTCTCACACCTACGACATTCACATTTTTGGCTACGCCGTAGGTTGAACCACCAATAGTACCCGCAACGTGAGTACCGTGGCCATTACAGTCGGTTGCATCCGAATCGTTATCGACAAAGTCATAACCATGGCTAGCACGGTTACCAAATTCGTTATGGCTAACTAGTACACCAGTATCGATAACGTAAGCTGTTACACCTGAGCCATCATAGTCATAGTGATAAACACCATTTAGTGGTAGATCAGCTTGGTCGATACGATCTAGGCCCCATACTGCATTGCTTTGATCGCCATTGGTTTCAACAAGCTGTTGTGCTTTAACGTCAACAGCAGGGTCTAGTTGTACGATTTGGTCTTGTTCAATGTATTTGATGTTGCCATCTTTTAACATTTCTGCTGCTTGTCTTTTAGATGCTTTTACAAGTACACCGTTCAGAGCTGTACCAAAATTACGTTCAACTTTTACGTTGTACTTCGTTTCTAGATTATTCCCTTGAGTGCTTAGGTAATCGGCGACGATTTCCGCATCTTTGCTGTTAATAACACTAGGCGTGTCAAATACAACGATGTATTTGTCTTCGATTGCTTTCTCAGGGTTCACGGGCATCATTTTCGCTGCAAATGCCTGAGAAGTAAGCCCTAAGCTAACGGCTAAAGTGAGAGTGTTTAGCTTGTTCATATTATTTCCTTTACATGTTGTTTTAAGTGGATTCGCTTTTACCATGACGCAAAAAGAACAAAAAATAAACTATCTGGATATAATTTTTTAACTTGAAATTAACTAAAACGGCACAATAAAAGTTATAAGTGTTAACAGGAAAGTGATGACTCTAACGGGGGGGAAGGTGTGTTATGGCAAGGCATTGCACAAAATCCACACAAAATTAATGGTTGAATAAGCAGTACAACTTGCTAATATAGCAATAAGTAATTACATATTCTTTTTGGTTATATGTAATAGGTTCCATATAAAGAAAGGTCCTGTCATGTCTGAGCAACCAGTGTTAAGTCAAATATATCTAGATGCTAACGCTACTACACCCGTTTTACCTAAGGCTGCCAAGGCGGCTTTATCTACCATGGAAATCATGTTTGGCAACCCAAGCAGCAGCCATATATGTGGCTTGCAAGCGAAGCAGATTATGGACGAAACACGCAATAAAGCAGTTAAAGTACTGGGGGCAGGCAAAGGACAGGTTATTTTTACCAGCGGTGCAACTGAGGGGATCCAAACCGGCATTATTTCCGCTTTGTATAATGCAAAGCAGGGCATGGAACAAGGTAAGCAATACAGTATTTTGTATGGTGCAACGGAGCATAAAGCGGTACCAGAATCTCTGAAGCACTGGAACAAAGTGCTAGAGGTCAACGCGCAGGTTAAGCCCATTCCTGTTAATGGAAAAGGTGAACTGGACCTAGACTTTATTGCTCGTGAAGTGCCCAACACCTTGATGATTTGCACTATGGCAGTGAATAACGAGACGGGCGTATATCAAGATCTTAAACAACTTGAGCAAGTTATTCGCACGAATAACGAGCACGTGTTTTGGATGGTCGATTGTGTGCAAGCCCTGGGTAAACGTTGTTTGCATCTAGCGGATACAAGCATCGACTATGCGCCTTTTAGTGGTCACAAGTTATATGCACCAAAAGGGATTGGTTTTGTCTATATTCGTGAAGGTGCGCCGTTTACGCCATTTATTGCCGGTGGTGGCCAAGAGGGTGGGCTTCGCTCTGGGACGGAAAACCTGCCAGGTATGGCCGCTTTAAATGTTGTATTAGATGAGCTACTTGAGCAGGGTGATGGATTATTTGCGCCGCTTGAGCAGCTACATATGTTCCGCTCTCAGTTAGCTTTGGCGCTGAAAAATGCCTTTCCAACGGTTGTATTTAACCATGATTTTTCAAATAGTGTACCAACTACATTGAATTTCGCGATACCGGGCTTTAGTTCAAAAGAGATCATGGATTTGTTTGATGCGGCCAATATTCGTGTTAGTTCAGGTTCTGCATGTAGCTCGAAAGTGACTCGCAGCTTTGTGTTGGATGCGATGGGTTTGCCAGCTTGGCAAAGTGAGTCGGCTATTCGTATGTCGTTTGGGCCGGCAGTTACACAGCAACAAATTGATGAGGCTTGTGATCGCATTCATCATTGTGCACAAGCGCTAGGCCATAGCTGCTTATTGAATGCAACTGGCAATATTGATGTTAAATCGCAATTAAAAGGTTTAGTGCAGTTAAAAGTGGGTGGAAGTTGCACTTGGTTATATGCTGATCCAATAACCAAGCAAGCGATTATTATTGATCCGTTACCTGAGCTATCTAATCGTCTGTTAACTATTTTAGAGTGTCAGCAATTACAACTTGTCGGCGCGATTGATACACACGGTCATGCGGATCATGTTTCTGGTCGCGTGGTATTGGCTGAACAGCACCTTGCAGAACAAACCGCTGACCACCTTGGTTGGCCAAACCATACTGCGACTGTGACGTTGAACAATACACATTATGAAGCCATTACAATTGGTGATAAGTACTTATTGTGCATGGCTACACCAGGTCATACACAAGACAGTATTTCACTGATCTTATGTGATAAGCACGCGGCTGATAATGGAGAACTAAAAGTAAGCTATGTTTTTTGCGGAGACTTAGTGTTAATGGGGAGTCTTGGTAGAACCAACTTTGAAAGCAGTGATGCAAACAAAATGTATACGAGCCTACATCAACTGCATGAGCTGGTGTCAGAGCAAAGTCTGTTGTGTCCGAGCCATGATTATCACAATGAGTTTGTGACCACGTTTAACGCGGAAGCAAATCGAAATACTCTACTGGCGGGCGTACTATCCGGCTCAGTGGATGTGGCTAATTTTGTTGCACAAAAAGCGCAACTTGATACCAACATTAACGACGAAGTGGGTGAAGAGATCATGTGTGGTGCTTTTGTTGGCAGTTGTCATAAAAACCAGCATAAGGAATACAGCGCGAGTGAGCTTAAATATAAGCTCCAATCAAAGTCGAGCGTAAAACTGATAGATATTCGTGAACCGCATGAGTATGCCTTAAACCATAGCCAAGAGTTTGATATGAATGTGCCTTTAACACGTTTGACGGACTTTATTTGCCAACAGCAACATGACAAATCTCAAGAACTGATCCTGGTGTGTCGAAGTGGCAGCCGTTCACAAGTTGCAGCGCAAGCACTGACACGATTGGGTTTTGAGCATGTTGGTCACTTAAAAGGCGGCTATGCACTCGCGCAAGGAGCTTAACAGCAAGTAAATAGCAGGCGGAAAAGTTGTAAAGGGCCTTTACAGGCCCTTTAAACATTAAGATTCACTTAATAGTCCCCGAATACTTCTCGTAAACTGTTTTCTTGTTGCGAGTAATCCAAATAGTGCAATGAAGCAACCAATACCAATGCCTTGTGCTAAAAGCGCTATGTATTGGGGCTGGTAGCGCATACCCAGTTCGTATTGATAAAAAGCACCCATGGTGATGTAAACACATCCGACGGCGGTTAGACTGGGTAATAGTGTCGTTATACACCATTCATAACAAGCTAATTTATATTGCTCTTTGACACTTAACCCGAAGCATAATAACAGCCCATTTCTTTTTTTATCTTGCGTGAGATGACGTTGAATTGCAGCCCAGAATAACAAGGCAGTGAGTATGCCAAGTAGCAAGCTATAGCTAAGTACTGCACCACTGAGCAAGTTTAAATAGTGACGAGTTTGATTGAGCAGTGTATCAATCGAATGCAGTCGCATAGTGGGATGTTGTTGCCACAATTGGCCAAGCGCTTGCCACGTTTTAGTATCGATTTCAGCGCTGCCCATGGCGTAAATTGGTGCGCTTGAAATTGGTTGAGGGTGTTGTGCAACGAACCAAAATGTGATGTTACTTTTGCCTGGAGTAAAGCGATGTACGGAGTTTACCCTAAACTTTATATTGCTGCTGGTGAGCTGCATATTGATATAGTCGCCCAATTCTAAGTTGAGCTCATTGAACACTTCGTCTTCAACAGAAATATTGATCACACCCTCTTTTGAATCCTCACTTTGCCATTGTCCTTCAAGTAATGTGTTGTTATCGGGCAATTGGGCATGCCAATGCAGGCGCACTGCATTTTGCACGACACGTAAGGAGTCACTCACAGGCACATCGGCTTCGTTCAGGGTTTTACTATTAATATGAGTAAGTTGTGCGTATTGATAGTTGAATAGCTCTTTAAGTTCACCGTTTTGTTCAGATAAAAACTGCTTTAACGCATGTGCTTGAGTTGGGTCTGCTTGCGTGATCAGTAAGTTACCCTGCTGATGATATTGAAATCGTTCGAGCATGCTAGTAATGTCTTGATGGATCCTCAAGCTCATTAATAAGACAGTTAAGCTAATGCCTAAAGCCATCATTTGTGCTGCTTTTAAGTAAATTCGCTTGCGCATCAGATACAGGGTAAAGCCAAGTAGTCTTGTTCTATGTTGGCAAAGCTTATGTCCCCCACTAAGTACACATGTACTCAAAGCTATAAGCAAAACGGAGCAAATAACAAAGCTACCTAATAACATGGTGGTGAGTGTCCAGTTGTCAGAGTAGAAGTAAACTAGTCCAATTATTAATGAACCATAGCAAGTACTTTTAAACAGTAAGTTTTTAGGTTTTTGTTGATGCGGCTGCAGTAACCGTATTGGCTGAATTGAGCATACATCGGTGATACTGGGCAGCGAGACGCCCAGATAAATGACGATACATAACAAGCCCGACTGCAAAAGTGCTGTGGTATTCCAGAGCAAAGTAAACTCATTGAAGAATTGCTGGGCAAATTGCTCAAAAATAAGTGCGCAAGCCGCTGCTAAAGCAAATGCAGGCAATAAGCTACAAAGTAAGATGAATAAACTGGCAATTACGATAACAACCGCCTTAAGCCTGTCGTGCATACCATTGGCCATACAAATTGCGATAAAGCGTGTCAGAGGTTGATAGGTTTTTTTATTCGCAAGATAGAGTGTAATACTGGCCAAAATAATCAGTAAAATGCTCAATAAACCAAGAAACTTTTCTACGCGGTTGTATATGGCTGATAGCGGATGATTACCCAGCGCTTTGCTAAATAGCTCTGTGTCTGGGACCGCACTGAGTGCAGTTTGTATTGCGCCGACATGCTCTTCGTTATGGGCAAGTAGGTAGCGATACTTTTTCGCTTCTAGATGAATACTTTTAAAGCTGTCATTGTGTGTCAATGCGCGCATATCGGTGCTGTGCCCCTCCATAAGCCTATCAGGTTCACCAAGCAAATGAGCGGTAAAAGTGAGTGTTGAGGCGCCAATTTGCAGTTGCTCGCCAAGCTTTACATTCAGTGCAGCAGCAAGCCGAGGTTCTAGCCATATTTCATTGGCTTTAGGTGGCGTTTGGGCGGTTTTGCCAACTAAGTCATAGTTGTTACTGTATGTGAGCTTGCCCTGTACAGGATAATGGTCATCAACGCTTTTTAACTGAATCGACTGAAATTTGCCTTGATGTGTGAGTGTGAGTTTATACAGTCGGCTTTGGCTAAATTGAGTGGTTAAGCTTTGCAGTGTTTTCAAGTGCGTATTAGGGAGTGCTCTATTTACTTGCACAATAGAGTCGGCACCAAGTAATGTGCTCAAATTGTGTTGCAAGTAACTCGTAGTCCCTTTGCTGACCAAGCTGATAAAAATGAGATAAAAAAATAAGACACTCAAGCAAACGCAAGTGAGTAAGGTATTACCCCGCTTAGTTTGTTGCCACATGTGTCGCAAGGTAAGTGCACCAAGTGCAATGCAGTGTTTGAAATTTGAATTTAGCATAGCGACAGCGTCCCTTTCTCAAGCTGGTACTGCTTATCTAACTGTGCTGCAAGCGAGAGATTGTGCGTGACGAGTAGCAAAGTGGCGTTGGCCTGCTTAGCACACTCGCGTATCAAACTGGCAATATCATGAGCGGTTTGTTCGTCAAGATTGCCTGTGGGCTCATCGGCAAAGATTAAACTCGGCTCTATCACCAGCGCTCTTGCGATTGCCACTCTTTGTTGTTCACCACCACTTAGTTTGTTGATGGGTTGATGAAGGCGGTGGGCCAATCCGACTCGTTCGAGCCAAGATCTTGCTTTTGTTTGTGCATCTTTACATGCACGTAGTGTCAGCGGTAAAGCTACATTACTTAAAGCATCCAATTCAGGTAAAAGATGAAACTGTTGAAAAACAAACCCCGTCTTTTGTCGCAAAGTATGCACATTGATGCTGTAACCATCTTGTATGTAACTGATATGACCTTGCTGTTTTCTCTCAAGGCCTGCCAATAAAGTCAGCAAAGAAGATTTGCCACTGCCTGATGCGCCCGTAATAGCAACTTGCTCACCACTTTTTACAGACAAAGAGATGTTATCCAATAAGGTGAGTGCTTCCCCACTTTGCAGTGTGATCTGGTGAGAAAGGTTTGAAGCTGTTATGTTGATCCCTTGATTTGGCTGCATGCAATTTATCTCAGTTGGCTAAAAGTGAGTAATAAATTGCCAACTCGGATGTGAAGACAGTGTGAAAAGATAATTTCACGCGGCCTTCACATTCTTTAAATTAAGATTTGCAAAGCACAAAGAGCACCATTAGGAAGTACTTATGCCTACAGAACAGCTAAAAATACTACTGGTAGAAGATCAGCCTGATATTAGTCGTAATATCGCCGACTATTTTGAGGCAAAAGGGGCGGTGCTCGATTTTGCGAGTCATGGTGAGCAAGGTTTATCACTGGCGCTTGCGCATTACTATGATTGCATCGTACTTGATTTGATGCTGCCAAAAATGGACGGCTTAGCTGTATGCAAACAACTCAGAGCGCAAGCCGATAGGCATATTCCAGTACTCATGTTAACGGCCAGAGATACCTTGTCAGATAAGCTGGTGGGTTTTGAGCATGGCGCGGATGATTATCTAACTAAACCCTTTGCACTCGAAGAGCTGTGGGTGCGTTGTAATGTATTAACGCAACGACATACCCTCAATACTACGCACGAGCTAGAAATCGGTGATATTTGTTTTAATAAGCAAACACATCAAGTGACTCGGGCGGGTATTGAAATCACACTGCAACCACTACCATTAAAAATTTTGCGAACGCTTATGGAAGCACACCCTAGAGCGATTAGTCGCAGTGAGCTGTGTGATAAAATTTGGGGAGATGAGCCCACCGATTCGGATGCGTTGCGATCACACCTCTATCAGCTGCGCAAAGCTATTGATAAGCCTTTTGCGCATCCGGTGATTAAAACACTTCATGGCGTGGGCTTTGCATTAGATATTCCTTGTGCTCACTCGAAGAGTAAGGGGTAACGATGAAAACGGCTCAATTGCGCAACCGCATCATTTTGTATTTTGTGGGCAGTACGTTACTCACCAGCTTATTATTTGGCGTCACCAGCTTTTTATTTGCTTACAATATTGAAGATCAGTTTTTTTATGATTTATTGAAAGATGAGGCGCTCTTAGCCGAAGTCCAACTAAAAAATGGGCAAACGCCTCAACCCAAATTAACCTTTATCAGCTATGCAGCCGAGCCGTCAGCATTGCCAGCCTCAATAAAACAGCGCTTGCAAGAAGAGCCTGAGCGGGTCGAGTTTTCTGGTGAAGATGAACAGCATTTTCATTTAATGAAATTATCACATGGCTTTTTAATTGCACAAGTGAGCGATCACTTAGTGGTGCGCAAAATCAAAGAGGGCATGTTTTACTTTCTGTTGATTGTGTTTGCGGTAGCAGCAACCCTTGCTATGGTCATGGGGTTTGCGTCTTATAAAATCGCCAAGCGTTTACTGAAGCCTCTCGATAATTTAATGGTGATACTAAATAACGCGCCAGTGGATAAACTACCTCAAGGCTTTGCGAAGCATTTTAAAAATGATGAAATTGGCACGTTCGCCACTACCCTAGAAGCGGCGCTTGCTCGTATTCGCGCTTTTATTACGCGTGAGCAGAATTTCACTCGAGATGTGTCACATGAACTCAGAACGCCCGTCACCGTCAGCCAAGGCGCATTGACGCTACTCAAACAAACAGCTTTGGATGAGCAGCAGCAATCCCTTGTAACGAGAATAGACTCAGCACAACAACAAATAGAGCAAAGCCTGAGCTTGCTTTTGGCACTGGCGAGAGAAGATAACTTAGGGCACGGTAAAGCCAAACTACTCAGTGCAATTGAACAAAGTGTGTTGCAGCAATACGAGCACCTTGCTGGCAAGTCAATTGATTTAAAAATTGAGGTTGCCAAGGACGCCGAAGTGTCTATCAGTCAAACATCACTACTGATTTTACTCAATAATTTGCTAGGTAATGCTTTTAAATACACGGTTGAGGGGGAAATTCATATAACCTATAAGGCGGAGACCTTGTGTATTCAAGATACCGGCGTTGGCATAGCACAACACATCCAGCAGCAAGTGTTTGATGCCGGAATTAAAGGGCAGCAAAGTCAAGGCTTAGGGATGGGCTTGAATATTGTTAAGCGCTTATGTGAGCAACTCGAACTGGGTTACACCCTAGCAAGTGATGACAAAGGCACGCGTGTCGAAGTGGTATTTGCGCAGTGAAATAGCAGGTGAGATGTGATTTAAACGTTGAATAGAGCTGAAGCTACGCCATTCGACAGTGATTCGTACGATAGTTAGAACTTCAATCAGAAACGCGGGCATCAAAAAATTTAACAAACGGATACATACCAGAAACCGACTTTTCGTTCCAATATTCTCCGCTATGCCCATTTAAGGCTAGTTGTGACATGCCAAATTGTTGGATGGCACCTTCGGTTTATCCAACCTACATTTAATCGGAGTAGGTCGGATAAGTGGCGAAGTCACGCCATCCGACAAAAAAATGATGAATTTACTTAGGAATAACTCAACTTATAGACTGTTATTTATTCGCTTCTGTAATTTATTTTATGTACCGATGATTTTGAGTACTAGGTAAACACAAGTCGAAATTATCGCTATTCCCAGAGTTACGTAAGACATATGGATTAACCAATAGCGCTTAGACTTGTAGCTCTTATTTTGTTCCCAACGTTGTTCAGATTTTGGTTTCTCAAGTTCTTTGGCTAATGAAAAAAATCTCTTCGCGTCCACTCTAAGCTCATACAAACATAAAAATACGGTAATAACAAAAGACAGCAATGCGATTGATAAAAGCCATTTTTCTGAATATGCCAATGGTGCTTTTTCAGTCTTTGTTAGAGCAAGAAAAAATACACCTGTCGCACCAGAAGATACTGACAATATATACGCTCTAAGTCTATTTCCTGCATCTTTTGCTAATTCATGATATTTTCGAATTTCTTCCATAATCACCTATGTAAAAAGCTGTTTATAGTAAGACCTTGCTAGCAGGCATACATCGTATGGTAGGTATCTGACACCGGCCGTCCTTCGCCCACAACAACCGATCAAATCTAACCAAACCAAACAAATCATCTCACGATCAGCTTTTCAATATTCGCGGTTAATTCATCCAGCTCAATGGGTTTAGTTATGTAGTCTGTAAAGCCCAGCTCTTTGGCCTTTTCTTTGTCCGATTCCATGGCGTTGGCAGATACCCCTACCACAGGAATATTTTTGGTGCTGTCATCATCTCGAAGGGCTTTAAAAACATCATAGCCAGACATATCGGGTAAGTTGATATCCAGCAACACCAAATTGGGGAGATACTGTTTGGTTGCGGCGATCCCAGACGTGCCATCAATGGCTTCATGGTAATCGATATTATCGATTTTATTTATGAGGCGTTTCATCAGTTTGCGATTGGTTGCATTATCTTCAATATATAAAACGTGTAAACAGGTATCCACGTGGGACTCAACTTCGCGTAGCAGTGGTAAGGTAAAGAAGAAGGTCGCGCCCTGTTTTAACGTGCTTAACGCACCCACTTCCCCATCCATCGCTTCTACTAACTCCTTGACGATGGTTAAGCCAATGCCAATGCCTTCTTCGCCAGAATGCTCATCCGATACACGCTCAAAAGGTGCAAAGATAGTTTTTAACTGCTCAGTACTGATACCTTTACCGGTATCAGTAATGCTGACTTTAACTTTGTCATCTTCTACCGCTATATCAATTTCTACAGAGCCATTTGGCTGGTTATATTGAATGGCATTGTCGATTAAGCTTGTCAGTACTTGCTTAAGTTTTGAATAGTCAGCGGTTACAAAGTACTGAGACTGGCAATTAAATTGCACTGTGATGTTTTTGGCTTTGGCATCTAGTGCAAGTAACTTAGTGGCTTCAGAAATGACATCATTGAGCGCGACTTCTTCTTTACTGAGGTTTAAGTCGCCACTTTGAATGGCGGTGATCTGCAAAATATCATTGACCATCGACATGAGATCTTTGCCTGCAATGGCAATTTCTTTAAGGCTATCTTGTTGAGATTCGGTGAGTGTTTCGTCTTCAAGTATTTGTGTAAAGCCAATGATCGCATTTAATGGAGTTCTTAATTCATGGCTCATACGAGATAAAAACTTAGATTTCGCTTCATTGGCCGATTGTGCTTGTTGAGAGGCTGCCTCTAATTGCGCTGTACGCTGTTCAACTTGCTCTTCTAAGGTATCTCTATACTGATTGAGCGCGGTTTCATATTTTTTACGTTCTGTAATGTCACGTACAATACCCGTGAACATTCGTTTGTTATCTATGTTCATTTCGCTAATAGCAAGTGACATAGGAAAGACAGAGCCGTCTTTTCTTTGCCCTAACACCTCTCGGCCTGAGCCTATCACCTTCTTAATACCACTGGTGCGATAATTGTGTAAATATTGGTCATGTTCCTGTTGGTAAGGCGAAGGCATTAACATCTTAATATTATTGCCAACCACTTCTCGTTCTTTGTAGCCAAAGATTTTTTCCGCTGCGGGGTTTAAACTATCGACAACCCCTTGCTCATCGATGGTAATGATACCGTCAATAACGGTTTCAATGATCGCCTTTATCCGAGATACTTGGTCGTTTAATAATGATTTTTGTTCTGCTATATCGGAAATATCTCGAACGATCCCAGTAAACATGCGCTCACCATCTACATTCATTTCACTAACGGATAGCTCCATCGGAAATAATTCACCATCGGCTTTTTGACCCACGACTTCTCTTCCTGAGCCAATCACTCTTTTCTTACCGGTTGTGAGGTAATTTTGTAGATAGTCATCATGTTCTTCTTGATATGGGGTTGGCATGAGCATTTTGACATTCTTACCTATGACTTGTTTGGCCTGATAGCCAAAAATACGTTCAGCCGCGGGATTAAAAGTTTCAACAGTACCGTCTTTGTCTATGGTAATGATGCCATCGATGACTGTGTTAATGACCGCCGAGAGCCGAGCATATTGAGATTGTAGTTGAGAAGAAAGTTCATCAAATTTTGCGAGCTCTTTGGCCAGTTGCGATTGGTTTGCTCTATATTGCAGCTGTGCTGTGTCAATAACAGAGGTTAGTGCACTTAAGTCATCATTGAATTTTTTTGGCAACTGAGCGTTGTCTTCCAGATCTGCAAACCGGCCAATGGCTTGCTTGAGCTTGCTAAAGCGAAGTTTTAAATAAAGTACTAAAACAATGATGTAAATGGCTGCCAAGGCTGAGAAAGTGACACTATAAGCTTGTTTTGATACGGGCAGCGCTCGGTGCTGTACGTAAAAATAGCACTGCTTTAACTGGTCACATGTTTTTACTGTGCCGCTAAGCCACGCGTCAGTTTTAGTGATCAGAGTAGATGCGTTCTTTAGGTTTAAAAGTAGCTCTTTGCTTATTAAAGCATCGGAATCTATGTCACTTAAATGTTCACTTGCGTTAACAATATTTTCGCCATTGGGTGTCGTTAAATACTCATGAAGATCAACTTGGTGTTCGCGCGCAGATAACCAAGTTGTGAACACCATTTTTGCATTTTTGCTATCAACTATGAGTGTATTCAGTTTGTCGAGTTCACCTTGCAGCTGTCTTTTTTGCTCTGTGATATTAGTCGTTGATTTGGCGTTATATTGATCAACAAACGAATAAAGCACTGAAAAAAATAGCAATGAGATGAACGCAATTACATAAGGGTAGGGTAAAGAGTTAAGCCATTTCATAAATGAATACACGCATTAGATTGATCATATTGTTATTTAATCTCTGTTATTTGAGCGTCGATGGCTTATCTACTGATAGCCTGATGGTAAAAGTGCTACCAACGCTTGGTTCACTTTCAACAAATAGCTCTCCGTGCATGAGGTGCACAAGCTTTTTGGTTAAGGTTAGACCGATGCCTGTCCCTTCCGTTTCTGATTGCTCAGCGCCCAATCGATTAAATGGCTCGTAAAGTTTGTCCAGATCCTCCTCCGCAATCCCTACGCCTGTGTCGGTCACTGAAATATCACAGTATTGCTTCCCATCGCAGGCTTTCACAATGATCCGGCCATTCTCACTGTTATATTTAATGGCATTGGAAAGTATGTTGAGTAGTACTTGTTTTAAGCGCAGAGGATCACAATGAGCAGAAATAGAGTCTAGTTGTTCAACCTTTAAAGTTAATCCCTGTTTTGCGCAATCTGCCTCCACTAACCGAGTACACTCTACGATAATTTTAGTCACATTGTTGAGTTTGTTGTCGATTTTGAACTTCCCTGCTTCTACTTTAGATAAATCTAATATTTCATTAATTAAATTAAGCAAATGACGGCTGGCTTTGAGTATTTCTGCAACATCCTCGGTGTCTTCTTCAGTTAGGCTTTCGGATGATTCGAGTAGCTGGCCAAATCCCAAAATTGCATTTAAAGGTGTGCGCAGTTCATGGCTCATATTGGATAAAAACTCGGATTTAGCACGGTTTGCTCTGTCGGCTTCTTCTTTTGCTTGTACTAAACGGTCTTCATTTTGCACGCGCATAAGCTCTAGTGATACTCTATCGGCGAAAACAGCCAGCAATGACTTGATATACTCACTGTTGTAAAGTTTCGTATCGCTCATGAGGCCGATACAACCGAGTAAATCACCTCCCACGGTGGCTAAAGGGACGGCAATATAGGCTTCAATATTATTGTCTGCGAGCCAAGGGTCATCGGGAAAGCGTTCGGCAACGTTTTCCTCAAAAAAACATACACCACCGTTTTGTATTTGTTCACATGGAGAGCCTTTTAGTTGATACTCTCGCTGTTCTAAAAACTCGCCTTCATGAAAGAATGATAGTGTTTTCGCATAGCCTCTTTTTTCACTCGGTACTGCGATAAAACTACTGGAAGCGCCCGTCGCAAAAGTTAGGCCCTGTGTAGTTTCAGCGAAAAATTCCGTGCCAATAGTTGTTGATGTACTGATCACCATCGCTTTTAATGCTTCTTGTAGCATTTTGTTGGCGGTGATCTCGGTTCGGATTGATACGTATTGTGTGGGATGGCCATTTTCACCTGCTAGCGGTACTATGGTGGAATTGACCCAATAAATACCGCCATCTTTGCGTCGGTTACAAATATCGCCTCGCCAAATATTGCCATGTGCAATCGTGCGCCAAATATCTTTATAGAAGGCTTCATCGTGCATTTCTGACTTAACAAGTCTGTGATTTTTACCAATTAACTCTTCTCGAGCGAACCCACTTATTTGGCAAAAATAGTCATTCACATAAATGATGTCGCCTCTTTTGTCTGTGATGCTAACGATAGCATGTGAGTTAATGGCTAGGTGTTCTTTGTCACGCTCGCGCATTTCTTTTTGTAAATCGTCTTCCAAAGCTCGCTTTAGTCGAAAGCGTCTCGCTCGCACGTTGATCGCACCACAAAAACGAGCATGTTCTGCAGGTTTCATTAAAAAGTCATCCGCCCCTGTCTTTAATGCGTAGAGTTGTGATGCTAAGGTTGAGTCACTGGATAGGAATACGATGGGAATGTCTACAAATCGAGGGTGCTCACGCAGTAAGGTAGCGAGTTCTGGTCCCATAATTTTAGGCATGTGGAAATCGAGAATGATCACATCGGGATATAGGATGTCTATTTGTTCTAACACTTTGATAGGATCGGAAAACTCATATGTTTCAAAGCCTTGATCCTGTAACATTACACTGTGAAATTGCAGTGAAGCGACACTGTCGTCGACCAATAATACACGATACGGTTCAGTATCATTTTTTTCAATCAGTGTGCTCAGTAAAGAGGTGATGTAGTGCTCTTGGCAGGGAAGTTGGATATGTCTATCAATACCTGATTTTAACAGCCCCAGTCTTTTCTCAACATCCATTGCCTCAGCCATTAATACAAGCGCGTCGTGTTTATGCTGAAGGGTTTTTATGTCATCTATGGTCGCAGCCAGTTCTGGGCTGTCTAGTTGGTCATTCCATTTTAAAATAACTAAAGGTATGGCGTTTACAAGCTCATTCGTCTTTATCATATGCTTCAGGCTCTGGGTATTTTCCAAGGCGATGACGTCATATCCTGAACTTTTTAATAGATTTGTTAAACGCTGCCTTTCATTACCAATGTCATCAATGATGATAGCTCGCCCGAGTGTGCCTTTGTGTTCCGTAGGAAAAATATCTACTCGCATACTTTTGGGGATCACTGTTTGTTGCGATAGCGTTTTTGTGATGGCTCGAATATTACGTATTAACGTTTTGGCTTTATCTAAATTGGGCGCTTGTTGGAAATCTTGCAATCGCATAACAAGGTTCGTTCGCAGCAATGAACTTGGGTAAATCGCATCATGCTCTGAATCGCAATATGCGTGTATACTGTCATAAAGAGGGTTGAGTATGTCATCTGCAATTTGAGGCAAATTATCCACATCTACATCGGTATCGACGTATAGCAGTGGTTCTAGCTTTTCTAACTGACGTATTAGTTTACTTACAGAGAACACTTATTTTACTCCTTTGTCATAGACTTTTGGCGACTTTACAAACAAAGATAGGGTAACCAGAGTTCATCAAGATCAGTCCTGATAATGGCTTTTTATTGCGATAATTTGTTCAAGGTTTTCAATAAAGAGTGCAACTAATTTAGGGTCAAAATGCGTACCGTTGTTTGCTTTTATATATTCAACAGCTTGTGTGTCGCTCCAAGCATGTTTATAGGGTCGTTCTGACGTGAGTGCATCAAACACATCTGCGATCGCTGCAATTCGCCCTTCAATTGGAATGTCAGTGCCTTTTAGCCCTAAAGGATATCCAGTGCCATCCCACTTTTCATGATGGGCAAGCGCAATATTTTTAGCCATGAGCATGAGATCAGATTCATCACCTTCTAAAAGCTGACCACCGATCGTGGCATGTTGTTTCATGACAACCCATTCATCAGGAGTCAGCTTGCCAGGCTTTAACAATACGGCATCTGGGATCCCTATTTTGCCAATATCATGCATGGGGCTAGCATTGAGAATAAGGTCTACCTCGTGTTCATCCCACCCCAATTGCTGGGCGAGTAATTTGCAAATGTGGCTCATTCTTAAAATGTGATTTCCCGTTTCTTCGTCTTTGTATTCGGCGGCCATACCGAGCCTTTGTACAACACTTAATCGGGTATCATGAAGTTCTTTGGTCCGAGTTAACACCATCTGCTCAAGCACGTATGCTTGATCATTAATCATTTTGTGCGCCAAATGGGCTTCAAGCAGGTTTCTCACTCGCATCAATAGCTCATTTTTCTCAAAAGGTTTTGTGATGTAGTCTCTAGCACCTTTTTCTAGCGCTTTGATAGTACTCTCGCTGCCATGTTGAGCGGAAATCACAATAATTGGCGCGATAAGGGAACCTTTTAGTGCAAACAACGCGTCCATTACCTCAAAGCCATTCATATGTGGCATATTGATATCGAGTAAAATGAGATCTGGGCTAAGTGCTTGATAAGTTTCTACAGATAAACGAGAGTCAGATAATAGATGAACGTTTTCGTAATCTTTAGCGTTGAGCAGCCTCTTAAGTAATTTAAGGTTGGTAGGGTTATCATCAATTGCTAATATGACTGAGGCTTCTCTCATTTTTTTCACAATATCAATGCCTATTTATGCTCACATTCTAGTGTTTAGATAACGCTTAATTTCATATTAGAACACTCGGTCAAAATTGCTCGCTGAACGTTACTCAATCGTTTTTAATTGCTGGGTAATGTTGTATAGCTTGTCTTCAATCACAAAAGACAGCCCAAGGGTTTCTTCAACTATATCTTTGGTTTCATCAACAAGGCTCATTAACTCAGATTCTTGATCTTCATCTAAGCCAAGCGTGTTGATTTTCAATTGAATAGCTTGGGCTAAGTCATGAACAAGTTTGGTAATTTGAGTATCTTGGTTTTCACACAAGCTTTTAATCGTGGCGAAATCATCTACAAGTTGATTTTTCAACTCATTGAGCGCTTTTTTACGTATGTTTTCCCGTTCTAGCTGTTGTTCAATAAATTCTATTCTGCTATCTACGATAGTGAGTAAAATGGCAAAATTGTCTCTTGTACGACCAAGAAGTTCGTCGTCATGAGAGGGCATACCTTTGACCAACATTGAGCAAAAAGGTGAGTTAAAAAGTATGTTGGCACCAAATGGTACAATGCGTTTGGCCTTGCGACCGAGTTCTAATATCTCACGCTCAAGATCTGTGATGCTTTGCTCTGGAAATTGATACTCTTCGTTGCCAAGTCGAAATTCGATACAGCAATTTACCCCCGCATTGGCATAGTAACTTTTGATATTTTTAAATAATACGGCCATGTCGGACACTTCTAAGTTTTCCGTAAAAAAGGTCACGAGCGCGCCTAGTTCGTTGGCTTGTTGCATTGACGTAAACGCGGTATTTGACGCCATTTCATATTGTTCTTTTAGAGAATCGCGTTCTGCAATTCTCAGCTCAACTCGTTTTAACTTTTGGTGTAGCTCAGTAAAGTCGACGGGCTTTGAGATATAATCATCACCACCGCAGCCATACGCGGTGAGTTTATCGTCGCTTGATGTTAGGGCTGATATAAAAATGATCTCGCACTCGGCGTAAAGCGGGTTCTTTCTAATTTCTTTGACTAGATCATAGCCCGTATAGCTTTGTCCCAACATAATGTCCATGAGCACAACATCAGGCTGATTAGTATGCATTAGCTCAATAATGGGTTCTGAACCGTCTGACGATACAACTTGAAATTGTTTTTGTAGCGCACGGTCGATAAGTGCTCTGTTTTGTGGGTTATCGTCAACCGATAGTATCTTCACGGCCTGTCCTTTTTCATTAAAGCTTTCAGGTGTTTGAAGTTAAAAGGTAGTCAAAAAAAACTTATCTAGCAAATTCTTCAAATGGGCCTTGAGCTGAGCTATCGATATATCCAACTGCATAGATTAATTGCGTGACTAATACTTTAAGTTTTTGTTTTTTTTCTGATTGAAAAGCATTGGTGTTTATTGCTATTTAAAAAATCTTACTTGTAAGTTTCGAGAAAGTTTGCGGGCTTATTGTAATCCCATAAACCCAATCGAGTGACATCTGCACTCATTACTTTGCAATTAAAGAAGGAAGCTAAAATGTTTAAATCTCTTGCAGTCGTGCGCGCGTTATTTCGTCCTTGGTGGACTCGCAGAATCAGAATAGCGCGTGTGCTTGTCAAAGCCACCCATAATACGGTTGAGGTGATAGATGATGGTCCAGGCATCGATGAGCAATATCTTGAAAAGTTATTCGAGCGATTTTGGCGTCAAGAGCAATCGGCACTAACGGGCAGTGGGCTAGGTCTCGCTATCGTTAAAGAAATTGCTGAGTTTCATAATGCAAAGTTACACGTCGAGTGTAAGAACCGCTATGGTGGGGCCACTTTTTATGTTGAATTTTTGCGTTGATAAGGACTTAATGGAAGTTTAGTCAAACTGCCAGCGTTTTATAAGTTTGTATTTGATACCTAAGGAAAAAATGTTCTCATGTGCTTGGTTATCAAATGATTTATTGATGAATTCAAAGTGAATTTTTAAAGGAGATGTAGGCTGCCATTCTATCGTTGTATGCACCGCTTTAAAGCTTTTATTTAACGGGTGTGTCGCGGCTCGTCCATTGTCGTAATAGGTCGTACGCACTTTGAGTCTTACATCGTTGAGCACGGCGTATGAAAGTGACATGTCTAACGCATGGCCTGTTCGTACGGTAAACCCCTTTGGACGTTGGTAATCACGGTCTACATACCCTATTGATCCATAAAATTTTTCACTAATTGGGTAAACGAGCAGTGCGCCACGAATAATATTGTCGCCAAGGTGTATACCTTGATTATAAACACCATTTTCTTGGTAGGTTAATGAGGCATGAGCGCCATTGAAGTCATAACTAATGCCAGTTTCAAAAATATCAGCCAAGTTACTTTCAACCGATTCATTAACCTGCTTCGCAACAACAACATTGAAGTTCTTATAACTATATTTGTAAGACAACATGTTACGAATAAAGAACAGCATTTCTGGCGGCAGATTGTCGGGGCTGTTTGCGTGATTAAAAAAGTCTAAATATTTGTCAAAAAAATCAAAGCTTACGGTGCGTTGTTTACCAAACGCTAGACGCCCGAAGGGACTTTCGATGGCAGCGTAAGCCCGTCTCGATTTACCAAATTGATTGTCACCTGAGGTCCCTGTTCGCCATTCGCCATGTACCTCACTCCTCCAATCTTTGGCATGTTGATGAATAAATTTAGTGCCACTAAATGATAATTCGTCGCGCAAATACCAAGTACTGGACGAGTGCGGAACCACGACATTCATCATTGGTTTTATGACCGTATAAACAACCGCTGTGGTTGCGGGTCGCTCGCTTACAGGAAGCTTGGTGTGGTTGCTTTTTGCATCATTCATGTAACTCATAAAAATCACAAAGCATAAAGGGTAGTACCAATATATTATGTTGAATTTCATTGTGTTACTCAGTTAAAGACGTGCCATAAGCATGCCAGCTTTTTGCCTTTCAAATGCAAGGCATGATCACTCAAATTGCCACTGATGTTTGAAGTCGTACCGAAAGCCAATAGAAATTGAGTCAAATTCGTCTTGGTTATCAAATGATTTACTAAGGTACTCAAGATGTATGCGCAGTGGCGGCGTCGGTAGCCACTCTAAAGTGATATTGAAGCCATCAAAACTCTGATTATTCCCATCATGACTGGCGTAACCATCTTCAAAATCGAAAATACCGGTTTTGAGTTTATAATGCCGGGCGAGTTGATAGGCGAGTGACAAGTCAAAAGTGTGGCCTTGTCGAGATAAAGCAGTCCCCTCTCGTTGATAATCTTTGTCTTGATAAGATACCGCGCCATAAAAGCGCTTAGTAAACTGATATGCCAGCGAGCTTGCCCAAATACGGTTTTTTCCCAAACGAAGTGCATTATCATAAACATCATTTTGCTGGAAGGTAATGGCTGCGTGAAGACCATCTCGGTCATAGCTTAGGCCGGTATTAAACAAATCGCTTTGATTGCTGCCATCTTCGCCATCAAACTGACCCACAGCAACAAAAGTGAACGGTCCACTTTCATAACGGTAACTCAACAAGTTATCGATGAAGAAAATGCTCTCTGGATCGTAGGCAAAGGGGCTACTGGAGTGATTGAAAATATCCACGTATTCGGCGATAAATAAATATTGAGCAGGTCTTTGTTTACCAATGCCAAAGCGACCATAAGGTGTTGAGAGTGCGGTATAAGCTCGGCGAGATTTGCCAAAATTACCTTCGTTCGATAGGTCAATGCCCCACTCGCCATGGAGCTCGGCTTTCCAGCCTGGCATAAACTCGTGCGTGACCTTGAAACCGGTATGAGAGAGCGCATCTCTTACATCCCAATTACTATCATCATTTTGCTTAAGCACGCCAAAAGTGGGCCTGATTGTACTGTAAACATCCACCAAGGTTTTGTCGCTTTGTGGTTGAGTCGTTTTGCCTTTAGCCAAAGGTGTTGTTGCACTTTTTAGCTCTTCAGAAGAGGGCGTAGGTTTATTTTGTTGCAAAAAGAGGGCTTTCAATTGTGCCAGTTGCGCTTCTAAGGCCTCAATGTCAGCCATCGTCACCTTTCGCTCTGAAGCACTACTTGAGTTGCATGCAGTTATAAATAAAAAGGCAAAGAGCAGATTATAAAATTGATGATTAATTCGCATTGTAGATACTTCGGATAGTTGCTAATAGCCAAATTATAGTCAACACTTTGTCGAATAGTATGATTTTTGTTCAGGCAGCAACATGCAAATCCGCACTAAGTTCTCTCTTACGTCTGCAATCGTTATCTTGATTATTATTAGTATCACTACTTTGTCGACCTATTGGTTTGTCAGTGAATCGATGAAAGCGAAAACACATGCTTATGTTAGCGATAACTCGGCTTTATTGGCGATCAGTATTGATAATTGGCTTGCCAGCAAAGCCAATCAAATCACTTTGCTGGGTAGTTTGATAGCGCAAGACTTTAGTGTTGATTCGTTTCAGTCCAAAATAAACGCTCCTTTTTTTCGAGATGAATTTTTACTCGTATTCGGTACGTTAGAAAACGAAACGCAATTGCGCTCCAATGATCCTAATAGGAAAAACCCTGCTGGCGTCGATTTTAGGCAGCGACCTTGGTATCAGCTCGGTAAAGATGAGCAAAGAACCACATTCACCAGTCCTTACAGTGATGCATCTACTGGTGAATTATTACTGTCTGTGGTGTCGCCCGTGAATGTAAATGGTCGCCTGAAAGGCGTTTTAGGGGGGGATTTAAGCTTAGATGTGATAGCTAAAAGCGTGAACGCAGTGAATTTTGACAAAACAGGTTACGCGTTCTTAGTTGACGACAATGGCACTGTGGTAACGCACCAAAATAATGAGTTTAATGGTAAACAGTTACAGCAAATCTATACTGCATTGTCGATGACGCATATTGAACAGCTAACTGAAGTGAAAACCAAAGATGGCACCAAGCTATTTTATCTTCACGCGTTGGATAATCAGTTTGGTACTAACTGGTATTTAGCTGTTTTAATTGATAAATCATTGGCTTATAAAACACTATCTAACATCACTCTAAACTCGTTAATCATTTCAGTGCTCGCTGTCTTTTTTGGTGTTGTGTGTATTCGGGCTTTGGCGCTTCACCTGCTCAAACCGCTTAAGGATCTAGAGCATGCCATCACAGGAATGGCCAGCGGAGGGGGTGATTTGACGCGCAGACTTAAAATCATTAACGAAGATGAATGCGGGGTGGTTGCGCACCAATTCAACTTGTTTTTAGCGTCACTGCAAAAATTGGTCAGTGATGTTAAATCGCGAGCCGATACCGTTGTGGCCAGCAGCGATTCTGCCAAAGTGCTGGCGTCTGATTCCATGAAAAAACTAGACGAGCAGGTTAGCTTGATCGAAAACTTAGCGACTGCGATGCATGAAATGAGCACCACATCGACGGAGATCGCTGGTAATGCGCAACAGGCAGCCAGCGCAATCACTTCAGTGAATGATAAAACGGCTGAGGGACAAACCGTATTTGCACAAGCAAAAAGTCAAATCACGGCATTGTCTGAAGACATTCAACAATCCCATAAACTCAGTACTCAGCTAGCTGAGTATAGCCAGAGCATTGAGAATATTCTGTCTGTGATTAATGGTATTGCTGAGCAAACTAACTTACTCGCTTTAAATGCTGCAATTGAGGCCGCACGGGCTGGTGAACAAGGGCGTGGCTTTGCAGTCGTGGCAGATGAAGTGCGTTCACTGGCGTCAAAAACACAAGAGTCAACCACAGAGATTAAGGCTATGATCGACCAAATTCAGGTGTCATCAAGTCAAGTACAACAATCTATGGGAAGCAGTCGCGATAAAACTGAAATATGTGTATCTCAAACGGATCATGCAACCGAGATGCTCAATGAGATTACAGAAGCGGTTAAAGAGTTGATGGATAGAAATATTCAAATCGCGACAGCGATTGAAGAGCAAAGTGTGGTGATTGAAGAAATCAATAAAAACACCAACTATATTAATGATATTAGCGTGGAAGTAGGGAGTTTCGCAGACAAGCAATATTGTGCCAGCGACAAACTTGCTGAGCACGCACACGAGCAAGAAAGCTTGCTCTCTAAGTTTACTCTATAGGATGCCTTTAGATTATGTGCGATCGTGCTAGGTTGCTAAAGAGCTTTGTAAAAAAGGTCACAGATGCGTGTCTTCAATAGTGCGTTCAATACACTGATCATGGTGTTGATGAGTTGCTCATTAATACTGTTTACGCCTTCTTCTTATGCTGAACCGCTTTACCGTGTGACGATTTTGATTGACGATAGTTATCCGCCGTACACCTATGTGAGTAATGGCGAGCCTGTGGGTATATACGTTGATTTAGTAAAGCAAGCGATTGCGCTCATGGATAAAAAGTACTTAGTGGAATTTCACCCAGTGCCGTGGAAAAGAGGTGTGGCAGCATTAGAACACGGGGAGGCCTTTGCGCTTATGCCCCCTTACAAGCACATTAAGCAGCGTCCATTTATCTGGCCTTATTCTGTGCCACTTCTGGAAGAGCAGGTTGTGGCATTTTGTAATAAAGGCATAACATTAAAGAATATTGAAAATAGAGATACCACTGCAGTGCCTATTAATGTGGGCCTTAACGCGGGCTATTTAATTTTGGACGACGCGATGAAGCAAGCGCAGCGCCAGCAAAAAATTCAGCTGTGGGAGAATAAAGACACCTTTTCGAATGTGATGAAGTTGGCTAAAAAGCGCATTGATTGTTATATCAATGACAAGCTGTCGACTTTACTTGGCATGAGCAACATTAAACGAGTGCACCCAGAAGTGGATTTGAGCGAACTGGTTGAAGACAGAGTTATACTAAGGCGGACTGCACACATTGGCTACTTAAAAAATGCGACGGATAAATTTCCCTTTAAACATGAATTTGTTGCACAGATGGACGAAGCGTTACAGACTGTACTCGCAAATCAAGCGATTGAAATGGGCATTGATAAATAGCAGGCTAAGCTCCATTTATTCTGGTTAAGTAGTCGAAGAAAACTTTTTGGTCATGCCATAGCTTGCAGGGGAAACGAGTCGATAGCCAAGTTTTTCATAAAACTTAGGTTCGTCTGCAATCATTGAAACATAGGAACCGTCAACAACGGCACCAGACAAATAACGGTCTATGTGCTCCATTACTTTTCTGCCCAATCCTTGGCCTTGGTATTGCGGATCGACGGCGACATCTACGATTTCGAAGTTACAAGCGCCATCTCCCACCACTCGGCCCATGGCGATGAGTGCACCTTTGTCTCGGATAGCAATGGCATATAGGCTGTTTGGCAGTCCAATCGTTGCGGCTTGTAAAGACTTTGCTGACAAGCCGGCTTTAACACGCAGAGCGCAAAACTCATTTGGACTTGGGGCCTTTTCTTCGAAATGAAAAGTCATCATGTATGCTCCTTCGCAATTAAAATGAGTAAGGAGCATACAATAATGACATGTACAAATAAACAGTGTTTTAACCTTGAGCTATCGTTTGTTTATTGCGCCATATTGCGAGTTTTTCGCTTGTTGCTTGCTCCGATATTCCTTCCTACAAAATGGCAGCGAGATGTTGATGTATCTGAACAACACGCCCTAAAAGTAAAGCTTATTTTGTGTATAATCTAAGACCAATTTGTTGTTTGTAAAATTGCTAAGACCAAGGAGAATGAACGGTTTACCTTCATAGCCAAGCGCTTTAAATACGGGCATGTCTGACACGAAACTTGAGGTACTGGTTTGTATATGTTCACCAATAGCAAAGTTAAGCGAGGAAATTTTTTGCTTTTTTGTTTTTGATGCATGTAGCCCTTTTGAAGTGTCTTTTTCTAGCAATGTTAAGTTTAAGCTATCGGCTAATGTTGAATTAATAAAATTTGTTGGCGAGCCTGTATCGAGTACACTATCTACATGCTGGCCGTTGAAGTAGGTATCAATTTTAACGAAGTGATCTTCTATTCTAAAATCAGCACTCTTTAAACCTTGAGTTTGGGCATTGGTACAACTGGTTTTTTGCAAGGTTAATTTGGCTTGTTTGAAGTCAATAATGGCACAAAATTGAGATAAGAACCCGTGGCCAAGAATACCAGGCACTATCCCATCTTTGACTTCTAACCCTTTTAAATCTTGTACCACGTAGGTTAAGTCACGGCTGGCAAATTGTCCGACTTGGGTATTGGGCACTTTGACCGACGTTAAGACATGTGAACCGCCAGCACCTTGCACATCCATTTTTTTCATTGCGTCTTTTGGCATATCCAGTTGCGTTAATAAAGTATTCGGTATCACACCGATGTTGGCTGCGGTGTCTAAAATCATTGGGTAATCATTGATATTGCCGACGGATGCGTTGACGTATGCATGACCCTTTTCAGTGAAAGCAAGTGGAAAAGTTGCGGAAGTTTCTTCTTTGGGTGCAGAGCTGCAAGCGCAAACAAGTAAAGCTAAAGAACTAACAATTAGTGTTTTCATCGTGACACCTCATTCGATTATTCGTTATCGTTTTGTTTGAGGTGAGTATGCAGCGCAATTGTCAGGGAATTATCAAGATTGCAAAGATAATTTTATTTCGAACTGAGTGCCTTGATTTACATGGCTTTCTACGCGTATTGAGCCATGCATTAGCTCCGTGAGTTGCTTACAAATTGACAATCCAAGCCCCAAACTTTGCTTATCGCTGCGTGCTTGATCAACCCGATAAAAGCGCTCGAATATTTGTTCGGTTTGCTCAGGTAACATACCTTGGCCATTATCTTTGACGGTAATAATTGCATGGCTTTCGAGTTGTTTTAGGCTTACATCAATATGACCATTGTCAGCGCCATATTTGAACGCGTTATCGAGCAAGTTGATCATGATTTGCTTGAGGCGTCCAGAGTCTGCATTTGCGAATAAGTTTGGCTCAATATTGCAAGTTAGCTTTACTTGCTGTTTAACTGCTCGCTCATCAAAGCGCTCGACTAACTCGGTGAGTAGTTTACTCAAGTTTATCGATGCCATGTTGAGTGATAGTTGATTTGACTCGGTTAGTGAAATTAAACATAAGTCATCAATAATGCGGTTTATATTTGTAAGGTCTTGGTTGATAATCGAAAGCTGTTTTTGATCCAGTGGCAAAATACCATCTTCCATGGCTTCAATACGAGAGCGAACAGCATTGAGCGGTGTTCTGAGTTCGTGAGATAAATCGGAGTTCATCTGCTTGTACTGTTGATGCAACCCTTGTAGCCATGCCGCTAAGTTATTAAAACTTTTTATGATCTCTCCCACTTCATCGGCCCTATTGACCTTTAAACGCGTATCTAAGTGGCCTTGCTCGATTTGTTTAAAACTTTGCTTTAAACGCTTCAGTGGGGATAGAAAATACCAAGCGCCTGCCCATGATAGTATTGCCGCGATAAAAGACAAAAAGAGTAGGTTGAGCATAAAGTCATCTAGCAATTCATTTTTTAATGCATGTTGCTGTATACGACGTTTGAAAATAGATTTTGGCAGCCAAAACACATGAAACGGGCCCTTGTAGGTGCTAATCGTTAATTGTGCTCTGTTTAAATGCACCACCATAGTGGGTATTTGTGCAGAGTGAATTGTAAACTGATAGCCTTTATTAAGTGCGGTATGTTCCACCTCAAGCACTATGTTACTGATAGCTGAGGTATGTAGCATATTATTGCTATCCAAAACTAAAAACAGATTGTCTGGAAACTGGTGATGCAGTAGCTCTACCACCCGAGCTGGAGGAAGACTTTTAGGCTGATTTGTTATAGCGTTTTCTACCTCATCATCGTCGAGTAAGGTGTCACTCAAAATGGTAGCGCTTTGCTGATTAAAGGCGATAAATGTTTTTTCTGCGGAATATTTGGTTAGCTGATAATAACCACCTAATAACGCTAACGTGCAACACGTCACTAAGAGCGTGAATTTGGTTCTGAGTTTCATGGCACGCTCTTTTTCGCGATAAACTGATAACCTTGCCCGTAACGTGTGGCTATGAATTGTGGATCTTTTTTATTATCTGTTAGTTTTTTCCTTAAGTTGGCCATATGTGTATCAACCGCTCTGTCAGTTACTTCGGAATCATTGCCCCAAATAGATTCTATTAGTTGCTCACGGGAAAATACCTTGTTCGGTGTCGTTGCTAGTGTTTCAAGTAGCGCGAACTCGACGGACGTTAAAGACACAGGTTCTTCGCCTAGGTGAACGGTTTTGTATGTGACATCCAAAGACAAGTGTGCATAGTGTAGAACGTTGTTCTGATGACCTTTATAGCTTCTTTTGAGCAGTGCTTGCACCCGCGAAATTACTTCTCGGGGGCTATATGGTTTACAAATATAGTCGTCAGCGCCCAAATCAAAGCCAGTTAATCTGTCTGATTCTGCAACCTTGGCTGTGACCATGATGGTGGGGATGTTTTGAGAAACAGTCTTTTTTAATATGTCTCGACCATCACCACCTGGCAGCATGATATCAAGAATAGCCAAGTGAAAAGTGAAGTTGTTTAATGCTCTGACGGCATCATCAACGTTATCACAGTGAACCACGTTTAGACTTTGATGCTGCAGGTAAAGGCTCAAAATTTCAGCGCTACTTGGATCATCTTCAATATAGAGCACTGAGTACGTATTAGGCATTGAATTTACTTACTTTATTAGACGCAAAACGGCTTTAACTTGCAGATGATATACATCGGCAAGTTAAATATGTCATAACCCGAGAACAATGAGAGAGCTCTGCTGCTCAATGCTTTGTTTTTGCTCTCCGATAGAGATGGTTTTCCATTTTATATCAATATATCAATGGGTTGTGTTTGTATCCAAGGCTTAGAGCATACCCGTTTCCTCTCAAATAGTTAATTTGAGAGGTAAACCAGGTGCTGTCAGGTTATCAAACTAAAAAGTATGCGCCAGCTACTAGCCCTAAGATTGCGGCCGCGGCCACAACCCAGACAGGTTTTGATGCTTTGTCATCCACTTCAACGCTGACCGGAGCCGAGTCTGTGACTTCGCTATCTTGTTTAGGTGCTTGACTAGGCGCCTTTACTTCATCCGCTGGCAGCGGCTCCGTAACCTCTGTCAGCGGTAACTGCCACTGATAGCCTTTGCGAGAAAACGTTTTGATAGCATCGTCGCCAAATAATGCGCGCAAATGGCCAATGCTTTGAAACACAACTTGATTCGTTACTGTACGACCTGGCCATACGGCCTCTAAAATTTCATCTTTACTATGAATGCGATCGGCGCCAAGCAGCAGTAACGCTAGCAGCTTTGCTGGTTTTTCGTTAAGTGAAAAAACTTTACCTTGGTTGGTTAGTACCAAGGTGTCGCAATCAAATTCAAAATGGCTAAAACTGAATTTCATTTTTATTATTATCCAATGGTGAGATGGATGTACCCTTTTTATATTTTATATCAGCATATTGCCGTTATTGCAAAATAACGAGCAAGGCTGACGTGCATTTACTCAAGTTAACTAAATGTTGTTCAATAATCAATCTTATGTAATCAGCTGTAAGTCATAATTTAGTGGTCTATGTGACCAAGGGTTCTAGTTGGATCGAGTTTGTCTCTGACTCGTCGTTTGAGTATTTTGGCTTCAGGAAAGCCGCCATCCTGTTCTCGACACCAAATAAGCTCATCGTTATAGTAGATCTTAAATACCCCTTTTGATGCTGACGCAAGCGCTACTTGTAGTAAGTCATCACTGAATGTAGAAAGCAACTCTTGGGCAAGCCACCCACTGCGTAGTAACCATTGACACAAAACGCAGTAATGTATGGTGATGGTGGGTTTGGTCATTATTTACTCTTAGAACAAAATGGAATGAATATAGTTATTTTACACTTTTTTACAAACTTAAGGTGTTATGGTCATATTTATTACCTTTTACACCTGCTAGGTTTGTTGACAAACAATAAGGAGGTAGTAGTGAAAAAAGTATTCATTATGATAGTGGCTGCTCTTTTAGTTGGTGGTTGCCAGTCGACCAGTAAGCAAAGCGTCAATGCGTTAAAAGGCGCGCCTATGAGGCTGGTGGTGAATGTAAGTAATGTGCAAAGTGAAAAAGGTCAGTTATTAGTGATGATCCATGACAATAGTGCAGATTATCACGCAGATTTAAATATTAATGATCCAAAGGCGCACTTCTTTTTGAAAAAAGTCGTCAAACCCTTGATGCCCAACACATTGGTTGTCATTGATAATGTGCCAGCGGGTAAATACGCAATCAATATTATCCATGATAAGGACAGCGACGGTGAACTCGATCGTATGATATTCCCATTTATGGGTATGCCTAGCGAACCATATGCATTGTCAAATAATATCTATGATAGCTTCAGCAAAGGCGATTTCAACGATGCGCTTATTGAACTGAAAGCGCCCATGAGTCAAATAGATCTAACTTTGAGTACACACCTTTCGAAAATGACAGGATTGTGAGTGCGTTGATGAGTTGCGCAAGGCCAAACCAATAAAAAGTAATCTAAGGGTTGTGCTGGGGATGGAAGTCGGGTATTATTCTTTGCTTGGATTTATAATCCAATATTCTAATGTCCTTTCTTACCCTGATCCAGTAAGCCAGCATTAACAATACCGAAAGCTGAATTATTGTACGGCGACATAAAGCAAGCCAAGCCTTGCACAGTAAAAAATCTCTACACATGTGAGATAGACGTCAACACTATAGTGAAGCTTATATATTTAATTTGTCGGTCCAAATCGACAACTGTTTTGTGAGTTTTCTATGATTTATCAATATAATGGATCTGCGATCCAAGTAACGCAGCCTGTGCTGTCCATTTCTGTGAATAAAGGCAATGTTATTTTTGCTGATAAAGCAGGATTAAAAAACACTCGATTTAACAAGCCAAGTGAAGCGCGAAGCTTTATTAAATGGCTGACATCACCGAGTGTTTAAGACTATGCTGTGATTCCAGCTCAACTGTTTGGCCTTTTACAGGTTTTGTTTACAGGATGAGCTGGAACTATATTTTCCCTTCATTTACTTTTCTACTTTTTCTTCGCTCTCTAACCAATTATCGATTTCTTTATACATAAAATCTTTAATGATAGGCTGTGCTTTGGCATTCGGATGTAAATTATCTTGCTGCATCAATTCAGGTTTCACAGCAACAGGCACCATAAAATAGGGCATTAAGTATGCACCCGTTTCATTTGCAACTTTACTGTAGCTATCACTAAACATCTGCGTATACCTTGGGCCGAGGTTGGGTGGGATCTGGATTTCCATCAAAGCGACTTGTGCACCGGCCTGTTGGCTTTTAGAAACAAGCTCAGTGAGATGTTTGCGTAGTAATTTTACTGGAAATCCTCTTATGCCATCGTTACCACCAAGCTCAATGAGAACGTGCGTTGGCTGATGTGCTTTTAACCAAGCATCAACCTTCAGCAATGCGTTATCGGTGGTTTGACCGCTAATGGCTGTATTAATTAATTCGATCGGTTTTTGCTGGATTGCGTATGTATTTTGTAACAAATTAACCCAGGCTTGTTCTTGTTCCAAACCATAGCCTGCGCTTAAGCTATCACCAATAATCATTATTTTATCTTTCGCAAAACCAGCGATTGGTTGTAGCGAAAGCATAAATATTACTAAGACTTTTAGGAAAAAACGTGTCATGTCAGTACTTTCTCAGTTGAACATCATTAATGTTACGGCGCTTACAAAACGTGTAAGTACCTTAGAAGGTGAGCTCACTATCCTTAGTGATATCAATTTTTCTGTCAAGTCGGGAGAGTCGGTTGCCATTGTCGGTGCGTCTGGTTCAGGCAAATCGACCCTATTGAGTTTGTTAGCTGGCTTGGATGTGGCCAGTGATGGTGATATTCAATTGGATGGTGATAAGTTAAGTACCTTGGATGAAGAAGCGCGTGCGCAGTTACGTGCAAAAAAAGTAGGCTTTGTTTTTCAATCTTTTATGTTGGTCCAAAGCTTAACCGCATTAGAGAATGTGATGTTACCCGCCGAGCTTGCAGGTGAAGGGAATGCTAAACAACAAGCTGTTGAGCTACTCGAAAAAGTGGGATTATCACATCGTCTTGGTCATTATCCTTCACAGCTTTCTGGTGGAGAGCAGCAACGTGTTGCGATTGCTCGTGCATTTATAGGCTCGCCAAAAATATTATTCGCTGATGAACCATCCGCCAACTTAGATACAAAAAATGGACATTTAATTGAAAGACTATTATTTGATCTTAATAAACAAAATGGAACAACTTTGGTACTTGTAACCCACGATGAGCAACTGGCTATGCAGTGTGATCGTATTATTCACATTGAAGGCGGCAAACTGGAAACCATCCGTGATGGAGTGACTGCCAATGTGGGTTAAATTAGCACTGAGACTATTCGCTCGAGAGTTTCGCCGTGGTGAACTATCAATTATTTTCGCAGCCATAGCGTTGGCGGTGTTAACGGTATTTAGTTTATCGTCAGTGACTGAACGAATTGGTTTGAATATAGAGCAAAAAACCAGCGACTTTATCGCGGCTGACAGGCGATTATCGAGCAATCATGCCTTCGATCCTATTGTTTTGCAAAAAGGGGAAGAGCATGGCTTGGAAACAGCAAAAATGTTGTATTTTGATTCTATGTTATTCGCTAACGATGAACTGGTGTTAGGGTCTGTCAAAGCTGTTACGAGTAGTTACCCGCTCAGAGGCAAGCTGACGATTAAAGATGGCTTAAATGCTCAGCCTTATGAGGTACGTGGTGGACCTCAACCTGGTCAAGTGTGGTTAAGTGAAGGACTGTTTTATAGTTTGGGTCTGGCGGTTGGCGATAACGTTGAGCTTGGTGCGGGTAATTTTATTGTTGATAAAGTACTTGTGAATGAACCTGATGCACCATTTTTCTCTTTGGCTGGGAACCGCCGAGTATTGATAAGTTTCGAAGATATCGACGCAACACAAGCTGTACAACCAGGTAGTAGAGTATTCCACCGACTGCTTTTTGCAGGCAGTGAGCAGCAACTAACTGACTACTATGAGTGGCTAAAGCCAAGACTCAAAGCCAATCAATCTTGGCAAGGCATTAAAGATAGACAATCACCTTTGGGTGAAAATTTAGCCCGCTCCGAACGTTTTTTATTATTGGCTGGTTTGTTTGGAATTATGCTCGCCGCAGTGGCAATGGCGGTCTCCGCAAAGCGTTATTGTGAACGTCAATATGATCCGGTTGCGATGATGAAAACACTTGGTGGTAGCCGTACGGTCATTCGTAATATATTTTTACTGCATCTGAGCCTAGTCACGGGCTTTTCAATACTGGTTGGTTTAGGTATTGGTTTTGTATTACAACACATTGGTGCTGACTACCTTGCCAAGTTCATGGGGGCAGAGCTGCCCGTTGCAGGCGCCAAACCTTGGCTACTCGCTATTTTAGTGGGCACGGTATGTGCGCTAATGTTTTCTCTTAAGCCTCTTTTAGACTTATTCGATATCCCGCCTTTACGCGTGCTTAGACGAAACTTAGGCGATAAATTAGCGTTAAGCAGAATTCATATTGCGGTGTCTCTCACGACTATATTTTTATTGATGTGGCTGTTTAGTGGTCAGCTTTTAACGACAGCGATTTTGTTTGGCTCGACACTACTTGTGATTGTGGTGTTGTTCACCTTGTCACGTGTCATTTTTAGTGCGGGTCGTAAGTTAGGACTAAGTCCCGGCTCTAGTTGGTCACTTGCGATTGCCACGCTGCAAAAAAGAGCCAATGCCAATGCCGTGCAATTGATCAGCTTTGCGCTAGCAATCAAGTTGATGCTGTTTTTGGTGGTGTTAAAAAACGACATGATCTCCGACTGGCAAATGCAAGTGCCAGAAGATGCACCCAATATGTTTTTGATTAATATTGGACAGGATGAAGTTAAACCTATCACGGATTTTTTTGAGCAAAATCAAATTACGCATGAAGCCTTCTATCCGATTTTCAATGCGCGAGTTGACGCCATTAATGGTGAGGAATTAGCGCGTAGAGTATCTAAGCAAGAGGGCGAAGAGCAGGAAGAAAACTCACGCTCAGGTGTAAATCGAGAGCCGAACCTAACATGGCTAGACACGTTACCAGAAGGTAATGAAATCACAGAAGGTCAATGGTTTAGTAATGACCCACGGAGTGATCAAATAGAAGTGTCGGTTTTTGATGGTTGGAAAGAGCAACTCGATTTGGAACTTGGCGATACCGTGAGCTTTTTGGTGAATGAGCAGCGATTTGATGCCACGGTCACCAGTTTTAGAAGTGTAAATTGGGGAACGCTAAAGCCCAATTTTGTGATGATATTAAGCCCTAATATGGCTGGCAAAGTTCCTGTCACTTACTTTAGTGCGGCTAAGCTTGAAGAACAACATACACGGGCAATTAGTGCGCTTTTACAGCAGTATCCAACGGTTAGTATGATCGACATTAAAAGTCGTTTAGAACAAGCCCAATCTATCATTGCTCAGGTGTCACTGGCGATTGGTTTTGTCCTTGCTATCGTGCTGGTTAGTGGGGCTTTGGTATTAGTATCACAAGTTCAGGCGAGCCTTGCAGAGCGTATGCAAGAAGTGGTTATTTTGCGAACTCTCGGGGCAAGAGGGCGACTCATTAAGTTGGCGACACTTTATGAGTTTTTGCTACTTGGTGCGGTAGCAGGTTTAGTGGCTGCGCTGATAAGCGATGTGACTTTGCTCATCATTCAGCAACAACTGTTCGCTGTTGATGGCAAAATGCACCCTTATGTTTGGTTGCTAGGTCCTGCCAGTGGTGCTGCGTTTGTTTCGATAATTGGCTATTTTATGGTGGCGAATACGATGCGACAAAATACGCAAGGTTTGCTGCGTAAGTTAGGTTAGCAAACATGCGATAAGCGCTCGTTATAAGGAGTGCTTATCGCGTTCCCGCCGTGGCGAATCTCTCAATTACCTATTAAAGAAACGTGTTGATTATATTATCTTTTTCCATATGAATCTTTTCTTATAAATACGGTAAAAGAAAAATTCACTTCTATACTCAAGAGGATATTGATGTTTTATTGATAATCACTTGGGATGACACTATGAAAAAAAGATTACTCGCTATTGCTGTGTGTGGTGCGTTATGTAGCGCCGCGAATGCTGCCGATCTGCGGATCAATGGGTTCGCATCAATCGTGGCAGGCACAGCATCCGACAACAATATGGCTGTATTTGGCTATGACGATGAATTATCTTTTAGTAATGAAAGTATGTTTGCAGTTCAAGTTTCGTCAGATCTTGGCGATGGCTTAAGTGCAACCGCTCAGATAGTTTCTCGCGGTGTTGAAGATTATGATGCTAAGTTCGAATGGGCCTATATTTCCTACGATATTAATGACTCCTTGCGGCTGAGCGCGGGTAAAATGCGTTTGCCGCTCTTTCGTTATTCCGATTTTATTGAGGTAGGTTATGCGTATAGATGGATACGCCCACCACAATCGGTATATAACTTCGCATTTTCGACCCCCACAGGGTTGAGTTTGCTATATACCTCACAATTAGGAGATTGGGATTCTACGGTGCAAGCAGTATATGGGCGCTTTGAGGGCGATTTTATTGCGGTTACTGGCAAGGATCCCGGCAAGTTAAACGATATTCTTGGTTTTAATTGGACCATGACACGTGATTGGCTCACATTACGTGCCTCATATGTTATGGCTGAAACAACCATTAGCATTGGTAACTCAGCTCAGTTAACAGGCTTGGCGAATGCATTGCAGCAATTTGGTATTCAAAATGAGTACAATAAATTGATCATTAATGAAGACGATGGCAGCTTTATTGGTGTTGGATTTGCAATTGACTACAATAATTTCTTATTAGACGGTGAATATACCGAAATTGAAGTAGACGACAGCTTATTGGCAGAGCAGTCTCAGTATTACATTTCTGTGGGGTATCGCTTTAATGATTGGACCGTGCACCTAACCTATGAAGGGAATGACGACGAACATCCTGCAAGTCGTTTTAACCAAGTGCCTGACACGATAACGGCTGCAAATGGCTTACCAATAAGGGTATCTACAGATCCCAGTAACCCCAACGCGCCACTGATCAAGGATTTGCTGAATAATGCGCTTCGAGCCACGCACAATGATACCAATACGGTTACTATCGGTGCCCGTTACGACTTTCATCCTTCTGCTGCATTTAAAATTGATTGGAGTCGTTTAGATAACGACATTAGCAATCAGGACAATGATGTGATTGCCATGGCAATTGATTTGGTATTTTAGGAGGTTGACATGAAAAACTATATTTTGGGTTGTGTCCTTCTGTCAGTCAGTGCTTTTTCGTATTCTGAAGTAGCCGTGATCGTTAACCCTGCTAATGGGGCGACTTTAGATAAAGATGAAATAGCTAAAATCTACTTAGGGAAAAGTAAGTCATTTAGTGATGGTAGTAAGGTTAAGGCTGTCGGGCTGAGTTCAGGTGGGACCGTTGATGCTTTCACCAGTGGTGTGGTTGGTAAATCGAGCAGCCAATACAAGGCTTATTGGTCTAAATTGATTTTTACAGGTAAAGGCACGCCACCTGAAGCACTCGATAGTGAACAAGCCGTTATAGACTTTGTAGCAGCGAATGCAGACGCAATAGGGTATGTTGATAGCAGTAAAGTAACCGGGGCGGTTAAAGTCGTAGGTAAATTTTAATCCATTAGTGTGGAGTTACTCACTTTTATTTTGAGTAACTCCAGGCCCGTTTATCGGTTGCCCTTGATCTGTTGTTTTATCCAAATGCCTTTAGGCTTTAATTGGTTGTCTCCAAAGTCTTGTGTTTGACATGCACCCACTTTAAAAGCTGCGCCTGAACGCCAGTCATCTGAATAGTTCCAATTAGTCCAACTGATTTTTTTCCTAGTCATTAAGTCAATGTACTTTTGTGCCATTTCATAATCATTGGGGCCTTCTCCTTTGTAGTTTTGTGCGCCCCATTCAGTGACGAACACAGGCAAGAGATCAGATACCTTATCGAGTAACTCTAAATAAGCCTCACGGTGTGAGGTGGCATAAAAGTGAAATGTATACATGATATTCGCAAATGGAATTGGTGAGCCAAGTATATCCTCATCGCTTTGCCCATCTGAAAGACCAAATGTAGACCAGCCATGGGTGCCTACCAATACGACGGCATCTTCATCTATATCTCGGATAATGGGAATGACTTTGACTGCGTATTCTCTGATTTGGCTCCAACTAACACCATTTGGCTCATTGGCTATGTCGTAAATGATGTTTTCTCGGTGTCTGTTCATCTGCACAATATCTGAAAAAAATCGTTTAGCATGCTCTAAGTTATAGTTTGGATTGCCAGGCGACAGTTGGTGCCAGTCAACGAGCACGTACATGTCTAATTGACTTGCGATGTCGATGAGCTCATTTACTTGTTGTGTAAAGCCCTGAGGATCATCTACATACCCATTTTCTTGAACGTATAAACTTAAGCGAATGATGTCTGATTGCCAGTCTTTGGCTAATACAGAGATTGATTTTTCTGTTAGGCATTTATCAAGTCCGAACCATTGTAAGCCATGGCTACTCATGCCTCGTAATTGCACTGGGGTGTTATTTTGGTCGCACAACTGGGTGCCACACACGTGAAGCTTACCATATCGGGTAAATGGCCCTTCAGAAGGAGGTGCTTGCTCGCAGCTCCCTAATTTCTCCCAAGCTGAGGTGGTTCCAGGTACGGCATTGGTCCACCATTTAGCCTGATATAAAACGCCCTGGTAATGCATTTTATCACCCGTTGTTGCATGGTCGTATTGCCCTGCCCAGTTACTTTGCGTCCAGTTTGGGTATTCATTAATACCAGCGCAGTTATTGGCATAGCTCATAAAACTAGTGATAGAAAAACCAAAAAACAGCAATATTTTGTATATAGATATTCGATTGATCATAGAGATCTCCTTTAATTACATGTTGTACCTCCTTTAACTTATTAGCTCAGCTAAATTTAACCAATATACTTTGGTCTATAGTGGGCTTATATTGAGTCTATTGATGTTTATCTCCAATATGCTAATTTGAGCCCACAACGAAAGAAGAGGAAGGGAATAACATGCATCATCACATTAATTATGTTGAGCTTGCAGCAAGAGATTTAGAAGCGACTCAATTATTTTTTGAACAGGCCTTTTCTTGGCAATTTGAGGGGTATGGACCTGATTATATTGCTTTTAATGCTTCTGGACTTGATGGTGGTTTTTATCGCGCACAGGCCACTTCAACGGTTGAAACTGGCGGTGCACTTGTGGTGATTTACAGTGATTCTTTAGAAGAATCTTTACAGCAAGTTCAGCAAGCAGGGGGTATTATTTGCAAAGATGTTTTTAGCTTCCCAGGCGGACGTCGTTTTCACTTTATTGAACCAAGCGGTAATGAACTAGCGGTTTGGAGTAAATCTTAATTGGGTTTAAAGCAGTGCAAACTAGGTTGTTGCACTGCCTACGTTTAATTTTGCAAACCATTCTAAAAACTCTTGCACGGCTTCGCCTTTGAAAATACGCCCGTGTTGTGGCGCCATCATTTGAATGTCTAGTTCTTTCACACGTGCAATCCAGTTTTCTTTTGCTCTGTTGGATGGCATCCATCGACGATGAAAAAACTCCATATGCTTTACATGACTGGTAAAATCTTCAACAAACATAGGCGGTTCGCCTTTCTCTAGTGCGGCGCCAATGTCACCGCTCATGAGTATTTTGGCTTTAGCGTCATAAACGTTGAAGTTACCAGAAGAGTGCAAATAGTGAGCCGGTATGAATTTTAAAACAGCTTTGCCAATTTTAACTTCACCGCCTTCGTCTTTTATAGGTTGGTAGCTAATGTTCTCCATGCCAAAGTGACGAATAAAGCCTTCCCAAAGCCACGGAGCGTGTAACGTCGCGTTTGGCAATGTTTTGTCCCACAAACCAAGAGAAGAGATGATGTCAGGGTCTTGGTGAGATGCAAACAAGGTTGTGACATGTTCAAGCTTCACATGTTTTAAAATGCTTGCCAACATTGGCGAAAATAATTCGATGCCTCCAGGGTCGAGTAAGATAGCCTCTTCAAAACTTTTGATCATGTATTGGTTAGTATCAATGATGCTATCTTGTTTGTTTGGGTCTCTGCCCATGACTAACCAAGAATGCGTTGCGCAACTGAATATTTCGGTTGTTTTCAACGTAAAGCTCCTCTTAGTTCGTTGATCTGTCTTAGATTGTTATTTATTGCTGTTTTGATTTTCATGGCTGCTCCCGCGATAAAGTCGGAAACGGATTGTAAACTGCCACTAAACTCCCCAGCATTTGATGCTTCCACACGGCTAGTGACGGCAATATATTCGGCGCTACGCATTTGTTTTTGTATATCCTCAAAGTACCCTTCAAGGTTAAAAATAGCAGTTTCTAACTCTGAAATCGTTGCTACAAGAGAGCGATTACCTTGAATACGTAGCTCATTAATTGCTTTTGAGTCAGATAGCTGTGAACAACGGTTAATATGGTCTTGGTATTCACTATGGCGTACTACAGCCAGTGCCATGGCAAACAGCTCACTAGAAAGTAACGAGATTTCCTTTGTGGTTTTTATGGTGAGTTCAGAAAACTCATCAATAAAGTTAGTAATTGGCTTAAAGCCAAATGCTGAGTCACCTGCCCGCAGTGCGACGACCCTAGCATTTTTTGCAGTTAAAGATAGATTTTTAGCCTCGAGCAATATTGTGTCTAAGTTAGCAATAATGTTAGCTACTCGAACAAAGTTTCTAACAGCCTGAGCTGCATCATTTTTACCTTTCATCATAGACACTCAGTTATTGCATTTTTATGAGCATAGATAACTTTTTAAAATTAGCCCAATAAATACAAGCAATTCTGTTTTATGTTTTGTTTACCTTGATAAATTTGCATGCATCACTCATATTTTTAGAAGCCACAGTACCTGTACTGTTAAATACCAAGGTAAGGTTATACATGACACACCTGTTTTTTTGGGGTTTGGGGTACCTAGCCGTTGTCATTATGCATTTGTTGCATTTACCCAATGAGTTGACACTGGTTTCACTCAGTGGCATGAGTGTGTGGCTGTTAGCTGGTATAGTTCAACAAAACTTGCGAACAAGACTGTTGAGCTGTGCATTGGTGTCGAGTGTTGTTGTTGCGACGTTAGCCAAGTTATCGTTGTTTAATTCAGTTTCTTTATCACTCCTTTTAATTAGCGTGGTGCAAGTACTGCTTCTGAGTGAGATTGTGGCGCGCTTTTTATATTTTGGTATAACCACAAAAGAACTCTCTTATACGCTGTGGAAAGTGTTTGGCTATATTTTCTTACCGTCTTTGCTCTTTTGTGCGATTGGCTGTTTTATATTAGTTCAGAGCATGCCTTACTCGTTATCAGCCGTTTTTTCAAAATATTTGGTGGGCAACATTCTAGGGATGATACTCGGGATGCCTTTCATTTTGGCTTGTTTAACACGGGGAACGGCGGCCTATTCAGAATCTCTCTATAAGCCCTTAGAAATGGCCTGTTGTGGTTTAGCTGTGTTGTTTCTTGCATTAGCGATACAAGACTCATGGGTGGTGTTTGTAAGCACTTTGATTGCCATATTTTTCCTGTCCGCTTTGCTTAAAGGGTTTCAATTATTGAGTACTTTTGGGCTTATAGTGGGCGGATTGGCTGCGATTATGGTCACTGCGGTAAGCTCAATTCATGAATCCAACTTACCGGTTTACCCTGAGGTGTCACTGTTCATTGTCACTGTTGTGAGCTTTCTTAGCGCCATGTATATTTGGCGGTATAAAAAAATAGCACAGAGCTCTCATAGCCAGCTGTCTTCTTTGCATGAAAGTTATCGGCATACATTTGAGTTAAGCCCATCGATGTTGGTGACTCTCAATAGTGCAGCGAGCATTATTGAGGTGAGTGACGGGTTTGTTGCTGCCCTTAACAGGAGCAGAAAAGAGTTAATAGGTAGCCTGTTCACGGATTTTGTTTTAGACGACGTGAAAAGGCGCGAATTGCTGGCGCAGCTATCCACTTCTGATAAGTTTTCTTTGTGTCATGTTCGCTTAGGTGCGAGCCAAGATATAATTGTTAACCTCAAAGCGCAGGTGTTCAAATCGGGCGATGGTCCAAGAGCGTTATGTTATATGCAAGACATTTCCGAGCTTACTAAGCTATCTCGGGATTTAGAGCAAGACAAGGAGTTGTTAGAAGTTACGCTTAGTTCGATAGGGGATGGTGTGATTTGTACGGATGTTAACAGCAACGTGACCTACATGAACCCGGTGGCGGAAGCCATATTGGCGAGGTTAACCTCAGAGGTGAAAGGGTTGCCCTTCGATGAAGTGATGCCGCTTTACAACGAAGATACCAAAGAACCAATTAAGGGGCTAACTGACTACAGTATAAAAAACAACATGCTAATGGGGCTTCCTGAACTGACCTGTGTTAAAAACCATTTGAATCTTGAGTTTGCTATTCAAGATTCAATTTCACCGATTTATTTAAAAAATGGTGAGATTGCGGGAGCTGTGATGGTTTTTCAGGATGTCACTGAATCACGTATGATGTCTAGAAAAATGAGTCACCTCGCTCATCACGATGTACTGACGGGTTTGCCCAATCGTTTACTATTGCAAGATCGCTTGTCTCAATCTTGCAAGCGAGCGTGCAGAGAGGGTCATAAGTTTGCGTTGGTATTTATCGATTTGGATAAATTTAAAAAAATCAATGATTCTCTTGGCCATGATGTGGGCGATCAATTGCTTAAGCAGGTAGCTGTTAGGTTATCTCAGAGTGTTAGAGAGTGTGACACGGTATCGCGTATGGGCGGTGATGAGTTTGTGGTCATATTGGATACAATCCGCAATAAAAAGCATGTTGGCATGGTTGCCAAGAAGTTGATAGATGCTGTATCAGGTAGTTATGAGTTAACGACGGTACAAATTGATCTTTCGGTCAGTGCGGGGATAGCCATTTATCCAGTGGATGGTGTAACAGCGGAAGAATTAATGAAGCATGCTGATACGGCCATGTATCGAGCTAAAAAAGTTGTAAAAAGCGACTATCAATTTTATAGCATGAAGTTAGATCAAGAAGCAGAGCAGAAAGTAGCGCGAGAAAATGAAATTGCTAACGCCATAAAAAACGACGAATTTATCCCTTATTACCAACCTGTGGTTAATGCTCATAGCTATTTATTGGAAAAGCTAGAAATGCTTGCTCGTTGGCAAACGAACAGTGAACTGAGAAGCCCTGAAAGCTTCATTTCTATCGCTGAAGATGCCAACTTGATTGACAAAGTATCTGAACAGTTGTTTGCGAAGGCATTTCAGGATTTTTCTCAGTGGATAACTAAAAAGCCTGATTTAACACTGAGTATTAATGTATCAGTGACGCAATTAGGGGAGCCTCAGTTTATTGATAGTCTGTTGGCGTCGTTGGAGTCGTATAAGATCCCGCCCCACAATATTGAAATAGAGATCACTGAGTCATCGCTGGTTTCAAACTTAAAATTGATGAAAAAAACACTGCAAGAGATTCAAAAAACGGGGATCCGAGTTGCCATCGATGACTTTGGCACGGGTTATTCAAGTTTAAGTTATCTCAAGCATCTGAGTTTTGACACCATTAAAGTCGACCAAAAATTTGTCTCTGATCTAAATAATGAAGATAGCTCGGGCGCATTGGCCGTGGTCATTGTGCAAATGGCTAAAAGCCTCAGAGTAAATTGTGTTGCTGAAGGCGTTGAGACCGCGCAGCAAGCGCATATTTTATCTTCGTCGGGTTGCTCGCAGCTCCAAGGCTACTACTTTTCAAAACCCAAGAGTGCGACTGATATCGACTCTATTATTGAGGCTGGGATCAGCATTGATAAATCTCACTCTCTTTAGCGGGGCACACCTTTATTAAAAAAGTTGCAAAAATTATAAAGTCTTAAGGTTCACTTAATTTTGGCTTTCTAAATTGAAGATATCAACTTAGAGGGGCGAAATATGAACGCTGTAACTTTTCATAATTACCATACACCGCTGTCTTCTTTATGCTGGGCGGGTCCTGAGCACGCTGGTAGAGCATTGTTAGAACAGACAGTTAAGGTTGGATTTGCCAACGCTTTTTCTGCAGACCTTCACGAGTTTTATCCAGTATTAAGTCGCTTAAATACGCCACAAGGGTCTTGTGTTCTTGGACTTAGAAAAGCAAAGCTTGCCTCACTTTTTGTTGAACAATACTTGCAAAATCCGATTGAGTCATTTTTACCTGAGTGCCATGCTCGAGGTGAGATCGCGGAGTTAGGCAACCTCTATTCAACACATCGAAGCGCCACTTTAGGTCACTTCATTATCGTGGCTTATGCACTTTTGGCCCTCAATATTCGTTTTTTAACTTTTACTGGTACGGCACAAGTCCGCCGTCTTATGGCTTTATGTCAAGTTCCTATTTGTGAGCTGAGCGCCGCTGAGCCGGACTGTGTAGCAAGCGCAAAAGATTACGGCAGTTACTATGAGGCAGATCCGAAAGTATGTGTTGTGGACTTAAACATAGCCAAGCAAGTTATAACGCAGACCAAGTTGTTCGATAGGTTAGCAAGCTTCTATCTCGAAGAAATAAGTGAATTAACACAAGGCCTTAGCTTATGAATAGTCTATTACAGCAATTGCTTGAATTAGGTTCAGCCACGGTACTTAAAGATACAGAGCAAACCATTAGTGCGTTGCAGTTGTATGAACAAGCTTCACAGCTTGCCGGCTATTTCACGGAACAAACGGTCAATTGCGTGGCATTTCAGCTGCCTAACAGCTTAGCCTGGGTTGCTTTAGATTTGGCATTGATGCAAACAAAAAGTGCGGTACTGCCATTACCGACATTTTTCAGTGAGCAGCAAATTGAGCATGTGCTTAACAGTGCCGGAGCTGAACTGCTCATTTGTGATCGTCAGTTAGAAGGCAAAGTTGCTTTGGATACGATCACGGTATTTGGTGAGCCGCTTTGGGTTTATTTCAAACAACGAGCCAACAAGGTGAGTTTGTTTCCAGGGACACAAAAAATTACCTTTACTTCGGGGTCAACGGGTCAGCCTAAAGGTGTGTGTTTGTCTCTTGAAAGTCAGTTGGCGGTGAGTCACAGCCTGTGTGAGCGGATCGCGATTGCTTCACCTAAACACCTGTGTGTTTTACCTTTGGGTGTTTTATTAGAAAACATCGCGGGTATATACGCCCCCATTCTCAGTGGTGGTCAAGTGACGGTACTGCCTACTGACACGCTTGGGTTTCAAGGCAGTCAACTGCGAGACGGTCGGGCTTTGCTGAGCGCAATTAGTGAACATCAGCCAAACACCCTTATTTTAGTACCAGAGCTGCTGAAGTTTTTAGTCATGGCCTGCCAACAAGGCTGGCAGGCACCAAAGAGCCTGCAATTTATTGCTGTTGGTGGTGGCCATGTCGCCCCTCAGATGCTTGTGCAAGCCAGGTTGAATGGCTTACCCGTTTTTCAAGGGTATGGATTATCGGAAGCGAGCTCTGTGGTTTGCCTTAATACCCATATTTCTCAAGATGGTAGTGTTGGCGCACCTTTGTCTCATTTACAGGTTAAAGAAGAGCACGGCGAGCTGTTTCTCAAAGGTCCACTGTTTTTAGGATACTTAGGCGGGCCTGCGCATGACCAAGACGCTTGGTTTGCCACAGGAGATCTCATATCAGTTAATTGCAAAGAACAGCCAAAGGGTATGACGATTGTGGGTAGAAAAAAGAACCAAATCATCAGCAGTTTTGGACGCAATATTAGCCCCGAGTGGCCAGAGTCATTATTACAAAATACACCTTGGCCAATGCAAGTGGTTGTATTTGGAGAAGCAAAGCCTTATCTGGGGGCTCTGATATGGGCCGATGAAACAATATCAGACACACAACTAGCAAAACATTTTCAAAAAGTTAATTCATCTTTACCAGACTATGCACAGGTGCAGCATTGGCATCGTTTGGCACAGCCATTGAGTGTTGAAGCGGGCTTACTAAGCGCAAATTTAAGGCCAAAAAGAGACGCCATAGCAAGTCATTACACTACACAAATTTCCAGTCTTTATTGCCAAGAGCAGGAGCAGAATATGACCCATTTTTTTGACAGATTACAATCAGAAACTCAATCAGAGCGAGATTATTTACTTGCAGCGCCCATCATCAAAGAAGTATTTGAAGGACAAGTTACACTTGGTCAATATGCTTCATTCTTACAGCAAGCGTTTCATCATGTGAAGCACACTGTGCCTTTGTTAATGGCGTGCGGCAGCAAATTAGATGATTCAAAAGAATGGTTGCGAGAAGCGATAGGTCATTACATTGAAGAAGAGATGGGCCACCAAGAGTGGATCTTAAATGATATTGCGGCGTGTGGTTTTGATAAAGAAGCGGCGCGCCACTCTAAACCAAGCTTGGCCACAGAACTCATGGTGAGCTACGCCTACGATAGCATCAATCGAGTTAACCCGTTGTGCTTTTTCGGGATGGTCAATGTGCTAGAAGGCACATCTATTGCTCTTGCTGACAAAGCCGCGCAAAGCATAGGTGAAAAGTTAGGTTTACCCAAAAAAGCATTTAGTTATTTAACCTCACATGGTGCATTAGACATTGAACATATAGATTTTTTCAAAGGCTTGATGAACAAGATCACTGATCAGCAAGAGCAAGATTTAATTATCCACAGTGCTCAATGCTTCTATCGACTTTACGGTGATGTGTTTCGAAGTGTTGAAGCCAACCCAGCCTTTGTACAACTGCAGGAGGCAAGCTAATGGAAAGCCAACCTCTTGCGGTTATCACCGGTGCATCTGGTGGCATAGGCGCAGCAATTGCTAAACAATTGAGTCATGCTGGGTGGCGATGTTTACTCCTTGGACGCAATGAAGAAAAGCTCAGACAACTTTGTGATGATCTAGGCTTACAACATGCATATCACTTGGCAGATTTAAGCGCTACTTGCAGCTTTGCAGAGGTCGCCTCACGCGCCCAATCTTTGGGCGGGGCATCGTTACTGGTTAATTGTGCCGGACAAAATGAAATGCGTTCCTTCGAGCAAACCTGTACGGAGCAAATGGCACAGCAAATTGAGGTGAACCTCATTGCACCAATGCAATTAACTCACCGCTTACTTTCGCAACTGATAAAAACTCGTGGCACGGTTGTCAATGTAGGCTCTGCTTTTGGCTACATAGGCTACCCATATCAAAGCGTTTATTGCGCAAGTAAGTTTGGCCTACGAGGATTTAGTGAAGCTTTATCTCGAGAGTTAGATGGCCAAGTTTCGGTGAAATATTTGGCACCAAGAGCCACAGATACCAGCATAAATAACGAACAGGTTCGCGCGCTTAATGAAGCGCTTGGTCACAAAATGGATAGCCCTGAACAGGTCGCTTTAGTATTCATGTCTTTATTGATGAGCAAAAAGCGCAGAGCGGTAGTCGGCTTCCCTGAAAAACTCTTTGCACGATTGAATGGCTTACTACCCGAGTTGGTAGATAACGCCATCATCAAAGAATTAAAAGCAATCCAAACGTATATCCGTTGTCAGTTTAAAACTAAGGAGTCATCCTCATGAAAACGATTAAAAATTTGTTGTTTGCAACTATCATGACAGGGGTCAGTGTTACGGCACATGCTGACTTTGCACAAGACTTAGCTGGTATTCAGAAAAGTTGGGCAAATGTTAATTATGAGCTGCAAGGCAAAGCTCAGGAAAAGGCGTTTGAAGCATTGATTAAAGATAGTGGCGCATTAGTTAGTAATTACTCTGATAGGGCCGAAAGTCATATTTGGCATGGTATTGTGCAGTCAAGTTATGCCGGTGCAAAGGGAGGACTTGGCGCGTTGGGGTTAGCTAAAGCGGCGAAAGCCGAGTTGGAAACAGCCATTGAGATCAATGAAGAGGCATTAAGCGGATCTGCATTGACTAGCCTTGGTACGCTATACAGTAAAGTGCCTGGTTGGCCAATTGGCTTTGGCAGTGACAAAAAAGCGCAGCAACTCTTTAGTCAAGCGCTTAAAATTAATCCATCAGGGTTAGATGCTAATTACTTTTATGCTGAATTTCTCTATGATGAAAGAGAATACGAAAAAGCGTTAAACCACTTACAGTTAGCTAAAAAGGCGCCAGCTCGTGAGGGCAGAGAAAAAGCCGACCAGTATCGTCAGCAAGAAGTGGACACGTTATTAGCGAAAGTAGAGAAAAAATTGAAAAAAAGACGATGAGATTATTATTAGTAGAAGATGATGCCCTGCTCGCACAGGGCTTAGTTCACTCTCTGCAAAAAGAAGGCTATAGCGTTGAACATGCGCCGAGTGTAAAAACCGCCAAGGCCATGCTCAGTAATGATGAGATAGAGCTATTGGTACTTGATTTAGGCTTGCCCGATGGTGATGGCCTTGAGGTGCTCAAGGCGGCAAAAAAGTGCGCCCAGAATATGGCGGTTTTAATTTTGACGGCCCGAGATAGCATTGAAGATAAAATCACAGGCCTTGACCTTGGCGCAGATGATTACTTAGCTAAACCTTTTGAAGCAAAAGAATTATTTGCTCGTTTACGTGTGATTAGCCGACGTTTGGGAAGCCAAACATCTAGCACTTTATCGTGTAAAAATGTGCAACTTGATGTGGCTGCGCATTTGGCAAGTGTTGATGGCAGCGCACTGAGCTTACCGAGGAAAGAGTTTATGTTACTCAAGGCGCTGATGGAAAATGCGGACCGGGTGCTGTCGAAAACACAGCTAGAAAATAAGCTCTATCAATGGGGGGAAGAGCTAGGCTCTAATGCCATTGAGGTACACATTCATAACCTTCGTAAAAAGCTACCGAAAGATTTTATCAAAACGCTGCGTGGCATAGGGTATGTGGTTGCAAAGTAGTATGCGCAAAAAACCACTGAGCACGCGTTTATCAATCAACCGCAGACTAACCATGATACTGCTGTCAGGTGTCGTGTTGACGGCTTTTATGGCTTTGCTAAACGGTTATCAGCGTAGCATGCAAGAGGCCCAATTACAGCTTGATCAACACTTAAACGGTATGGCGCAAATACTTATGGCAGCGCCCGCGCACAATTGGGTTGAGCAATCCGAGTTGTATGGCTTATTGTGGCAAAATCGCCAACGTGTCTATTCTGCCAAGTTGCTTGAATCACTCCCCTACAGTGCACTACAAAAAGAGGGGTATACAACGCAAAATATTTCAGGGATACGCTTGAGAACGCTTATCGTACACCAAGATAATAAGCGTTTGCTGCTCGCAGAGCCTATCCAAAAACGTTTTTTGCTTTCTGAGAGTCTGATTTTATCAGCGATGACACCACTGGTTGCTGCGATGCCTTTGCTGGCTTTGTTTATTGCTTGGTATATTCGTCGTGCCTTAATGCCTTTGACGGCTTTATCCAACGAGCTAAAAGAGCGCAAAGCAAACGATTTCAAGGTGCTACAGGTTACAAGTGAAGATGCAGAAGTGGCCCCCGTTATTGAACGACTCAACAGCCTATTTGGCAAAGTTGAAAAAGCCTATTTACGAGAACGTTACTTCGCCTCAGACGCCGCCCATGAATTAAAAACACCCATAAGCAGCTTAAAAATCAACCTCCATAATTTAAGCGAGGAGTGTCAACACCCAAGTGTTCAAGCTATGCAACAAGGTATTGAGCAGTTAGGGCATATTGTTGAGCAAATGCTCACACTTGCTAGAACAGAACCCGATCGTTGGCGAGCAAATTTCACCACAATCGATGTGTTGTTAATCACGCAGAACGTGGTTGCTCAACTTTATAAACGTATCGATAAAAAGCATATACACATCAGTCTTGATGGTGAGTCATGCTTACTACAAGGTTGTGATTTTACGCTCAAAACCTTGTTCATTAACTTACTGAGTAATGCGGTAAAGTACACACCAAAAGAGGGGCAGATCCACATCAACATTGAACATGATGTAAATACCATCACTTGGAGTATTGAAGATTCTGGGCCTGGGATGGACGATAAGCAACTCGCTCGTATTTTTGATAGATTCTATCGAGTTGGTGGAGATAGGCACCCATCTGGCGAAAAAGGGGCTGGGCTTGGCATGGCCATCGTGCAGCAAATTGTTGAGATCTATAATGCAGACATACGACTTGAAAGAGCGAGTTTAGGTGGATTACGCGTGCTAGTGAGTTTTCCATTGGAGAAAGTATGCGACTAAAAACAAGTAGCATGTACTGCTGTGCATTAGCTTCTCTAGTTAGTTCATGGGCGACCGCCAGTGATACTGTGAATTTGGTATTAAAAAATCATTTATTTATTCCTGCAGAAGTTGAAGTTCCCGCAGGGAAAAAAGTAAGGCTTATTATTGAAAATCAAGATGATACCGCTGAAGAATTTGATAGCTTCGACTTGAACCGTGAAAAAGTGTTGTTTCCTCATCGTAAAAGTGTGATTTATATCGGCCCACTTCCTGTCGGTGAGTATCGCTTTTTTGGTGAGTTCTCTCCCAATACGGCGCAGGGTGTTGTGATAGTTAAGGAGGTTGCCAATGCTCCTTAATACGGTGATCATCAGTTTAAACCAGTTTCTACCGCTGGCATTGTTATGGGTGCTGTTATTGCACAGTGATATTGAGCGTCCTGTTTCATTGTTATCGACATGGCAAACGTTAGTGCTTTGCGCAACATCTTGTGCTGTTTTTCTGGCGGCAGCAGGCACAATAAGTCAATGGTTTGACTATCGAGGCTTGGAGATCTGTAAAATCTTAATGCTCGTTAGCATATTTGGCTGCGTTATGGGCTCAATTTTGTCTTCCAACGAACGCTATAAACAAGCAGCGATAGTGTTGGCAAGTATGTTGTATTTAAGCCACTTCATTATGTATCTCAACAGCTATTGGCACTTAGATACCTTACAGGGGTTACTGATAGGCAGCATACTTGGTTTGGGCATTTGCCTGAGCTTTAGTACATTATTTTACTTCAGTTTGGCTTGGTTACGGGCACAGCGTGCACTGGCGGTTGTGCTCATATTATTAACGTGTCATACCGCAAGTAAAATTTCTAATGCCGTTGATCTTGCTGCACAAATTGACTTATTACCAAGTAGCGAAACGGTTTTTGATTTACGTTTTCTGTTAGATGAGTACGGCATTATTGGACGAATTTTTAAAGCCTTGTTGGGCTATGAAGCAACCCCGAGTTACGCAAATTTATGGGCATTCTGCTGCGCTGTTCTTTTATTGGGAGTAACGATTGTGTGGCGCTTAAAACGAACATCGACTACACGAGAGGGAGTAATGGCATGATGGTATTAATTAAACGCTCCTTTTTAATTGTCGTTACGGTTATGTTAGGTGCAGCAGCATTGCCTAGTTATGCTGATGGCATGGTGGTAGATAAAGTCTATCACCCTTATGTTTTACCTTTTGAACGTGAAGTTGAGTGGCGAATGCTGTCTCGGCAAACAGACGAAGGAAACGTGTTAGCGCAGCGAGCAGGGTTAGGCTGGGCGATTGCTGAAACAGTCACCGTTGAGGGGTATATGATTGGTGAACGTGATGCCCTTGATAACTTTGATTTAGCCGCTTATGAACTTGAAGCGCGTTGGCAAATGGTGGAACAAGGTCGTTATTGGGCTGATTGGGGCATGCTATTTGAACTTGAAAAACAGCATAAAGAGTCTGCTTATGAGGCCGCGATTGGTTTGTTGTTTGAAAAAGAATTTGGCAAAACTAGCCTGACTTTGAATGCGTTTGTCATACGAGAGTGGGGCAGTGCAATTGAAAATGAGTGGGAAAGCGAGTTTCGCGCTCAACTACGTTACCGGTATGTAGCGGCATTTCAACCTGCTATTGAATTGTATAGTGGTGAAGATTTTGTTGGCATTGGGCCTGCTGTAATTGGCTTATATCGTTTTGAGGGGCAGCGACAGTTAAAGTGGGAAGCTGGTTTTGTCAGTGAGATTTCTCAATCAGGCAAAGATCATAGCTTTCGGCTTGCTTTGGAGTTTGAATTTTAGAATAGCTGCACTGATGAGTAGCCAGTGCCGGACAAGGAAGTCATCTGCCAGTGTATGGTAAGACATATACTGTTCTAGTTGGCTTTCTAACCTACCTTATTACGTCTCTGCATCTTAGCATGAGGTGAGTGTCCGTTTAACCTATTCGCCATGTTGATTTAGTAGCGTTGACTACTGTTTATCATGAAAGGTATTGCCATAATGGAAACGTGTTACTATCGTTAGGTTGGGTAACAAGGACAGGTTACTTTTTGGCAAGTGGGGCTCTATTGTACTTGTGAATCTTATCTTCTGTTCATGCCATAAAACAAGATGCAAAAGGAATTTAAAAAGCATGCAACAATTAAAAAAGTGGTATTTTTTCTTTATAGGCCGATACACAAAATATGGATGTGACCTTTAACATTACATTCCACTCTTTAGGCGAAGATCATATCTCAATTTAGGCTGATATCAAATGGCCAGAACTTGAACTAAACAATTGTCATAATGTGAACAAAAAGCCACCGCTTGATACTCGGTGGTTTTTTCTTGCCTAGCAAATTTTACATACTCAATTGCAAACTGTGGTTTTTGCATTAGCCTTTAAGTGGGCAGTGCATATCTCAAGGAGAAAGCATTAAGCTCACAATGATAATAAATGAACAGGAGCAGGTTATGAGTAAGATTATTTTGGTGATTTTGGCAATCTTGTTTCCGCCAATTGCAGTTGCGTTAAACAATGGGATGGGTAAGGACTTGGTGATAAATATACTCTTGAGTATTTTATTCCTTGTGCCTGGAATTATTCACGCAGTCTGGCTCATTCTTCGTTAAATTAGCCATTCAAATACCTAATTTGACTGGCTTTGGAGCTTGATTATGTGGCAATATCGAGATAATTTTTTGCTACAGTAATTTTAAGAGAAATAACCATGCCTAAGGCCAGTGAAATTAAAAAGCATGCTGCGATTGAGTATAACAACCGCGTAATGATAGTAAGAGATATTGAGCGTTCAGTACCACAAGGTCGCGCTGGTGGTAGTTTGTATCGTATGCGTATGTATGATGTCGTTAATGGCGGCAAAGTGGATGAAACATTTAAAGCAGATGAGATGCTTAACTTAGCTGATTTAGTCCGCCGTCCAGTGATGTTTTCATACATTGATGGCGACGAGTATGTTTTCATGGATGAAGAAGATTATACGCCTTATAACTTGAATAAGAGCAGTATTGAAGAGCAAGTTTTGTTTGTTAATGAAGATACGAAAGGCTTACTCGCTGTGATTGTTGAAGGCAGTCCTGTGTCTATTGATTTACCCTCCAGTGTTGAGCTAGTTATTGAAGAAACGTCACCCTCAATCAAAGGCGCTTCAGCGAGTGCACGTACAAAACCTGCGACATTAACGACGGGGTTGGTTGTTCAAGTGCCAGAGCACATCTCTACGGGTGATAAAATCCGTATTAACACAGATGAAAAGAAATTTATGGGCCGTGCTGAATAAATAGCGAGTACTTTCATTGCGAGCGTTGGCGCAGTGTCTGCGTTCGCTAAACCATTAAATCTCGTTATGAATAAGCAGGTCTGCTTTAGTGCGTTGCTTTTTTATAAACGACGATTGCTATACAGGGAATGATGCCTAGTATGGCTCGATGCATGTAAGAGTAAGCCTGATAATATGGAAAATAACATAAAGTATCTAGTAGAAGCATGTGACGCTTTGGATCTTGAATATGAGTTTATTGATGTTGACCAAAACTTTGTGCGCGTTAGACTCGATTCGGGTTGGCAATATTTTGAGCTAAACAAAACGCCATTCAACTCGGAAGTTGCTTATTGTATCTGTAAAGATAAAAGCCACACCTATCAGCTGTTAAAAGACACTATCAAAATGCCAAAAACGCTCGATTTTTTGGACTTTAAAGTGGATAAAAAATACTTGCAGTATAAGCATTACAACAGTGTTGCTTCAGCCTTACATCGCATTGAAGATAACTTAACTTATCCACTCGTTGTAAAGTGCAATAAAGGTGCGCTGGGTGTGAATGTGTTTATGTGTGAAGATGATATTCAAACAGAAAAAGCATTTAATGAGATATTTGATCATCAATCACGCACGTACGATTATATTGCACTCACTCAAGAATTCATTGTGAGCAAAGCTGAGTATCGCCTATTATGCGTGTATGGTGAACCTATTTTTGCATACCGTCGTGGGCACACGTCCGCGAGTTTCAATGCGAAATATTGGGAAAAGGGGGAGCATGCTGATCTAGTAACGGACAACGCTTTATTCAAGAGGTTGGCAGAGTTTGTTGCGCCAGTGCATGGCCAATTGTCAATGGGCTTAGTTGGTTACGATATTATTCTTGATGAGCATGACGAGTTGTATTTGATTGAATTGAATGCATCGCCGCAATTTAACAACTTTGTTAAGCATAACAGTGCAGAGCCAGTGATTGATTTATATAAAAAAGGCCTGTCAGAGCTTAATAAACGCTAGTTTTTTCTGTATTCGTAAGCAGCTAAAGTGTGTATAGAATAACGAATGCGGGTTATGACTACCATCGCAATGACTCGCATTGAAATTTGCACGAGCCATAGTCAATTAATCTGCATATTTTCGAGCAGTAGAATAAAACACGTCTTCGATAGATAAAAAGACATCGAGAATGTGCGGGTCAAAATGACTGCCTCTGCCATTTTTCATGATTTCCAAAGCTTGTTCATGCGTCATTGCATCCTTGTATACCCGTTTGCTTATCAGCGCATCATATACGTCGGCAATGGCCATCAAGCGTGCGCTGAGCGGGATGTTTTCACCGGATAGTCCTTGAGGATATCCGCTGCCGTCCCATTTCTCATGGTGACCATAGGCGATTTCTTTGGCTATTTTTAAAAAACGGACACTTCCAGCGGCTTCCTTTTCTGCGTTCTCAAGTGCTAAGCAGCCAAGTTCAGCATGTGTTTTCATCACCTCAAACTCGGCATCAGTGAGCTTGCCTGCTTTGAGTAAAATGGCATCAGGAATGCCCACTTTACCAATATCGTGTAATGGTGCTGACTTATAAAACAGTTCTATCACGTCATTGGGTAACTCGTTTTTATACTGAGGTAATTTGCTCAGTGTTGAAGCAAGCGTTTTAACGTAGAGTTGCGTGCGCTTAATGTGGTTGCCTGTTTCTTGGTCGCGCGTTTCAGCTAAACTGGCTAAGGCTGCAATGGTGGCGTCTTGTGCTGTTGATAACTCTCTGGTTCGTTTTTGTACTTCGGCTTCTAAATACGCATTTTGGTCTTTTAAGAAGTCACTATGGCGCTTAATTTGGATGTGAGTACGCACTCTAGAGAGAATAATGGGTGGGCTGATGGGCTTATTTATATAGTCACTAGCACCAAGTGCAAAGCCAATCTCTTCGTCTTGCACACTGTTTTTGGCGGTGAGAAAAATAACGGGAATATCACTTAGTTCCGGAGATGTTTTTATGCGACGAATAACCTCATAACCATCCATATGCGGCATAATGATATCCAGCAGTACGATGTCGACGTCTTTGCTTTTGAGTATTTCTAGCGCGCTCTCCCCACTTTTGGCTGCAATCACTCTGTACTCGGCTTTCAATATCTCTGACATGAGCGCCAGATTTTCCGTGGTATCATCGACAATCAACACAGTGAACTTTTCGAACATATTCAGTTCCATCCAAAATTAGCATTAAGTCTGATTTTAGGTCTATCTTTGTATAACTGCCAGCAACCAAAAGCACTTTATGTTCAAACTTAGATCTCTGTTCGTCGCGTTGTTTGGGTTTATGTTTATTACCAGTATTGCGTTACTTTTCGTGTCTAAATATATCGACGCGAGTGAGTCTGCCAAACAGTCAACTCAGCATCAGTTGGCACAGTTGAAGCAGCTTGTGCAAGAAGTAAAGCAAGTGGCTAATCAGCGGAGCAAATTTGCGAGATCGTTTGTGATGACGGGGGAGCTGCGTTGGTTAGATTTGTTTCAATTAGCGTTAGCAATTGATAATGGTACGTTTGCCAAAGAGTCAGAATATCAGCTTGGCTATTGGGATACGCTTTCATTGCCCAATAGTGTTGTGCCTAAAACTGACGACAAAAAAGTCTCAGCTTCATTCTTTGAAAGGTTTGAGCGGTTTGCGCCAAATGACTATGAATTTAACCAACTGCAAAGAGCATTTGCGATGGACGAAGAGCTGGTCGATATGGAGCTGCAGGCGATCTCATCGCGGCAAGAATATCGTGGCTCCGAACTAGTACAAAGTGCTGTTGGTTCGATCACAAATCAAGAGAATTTATTACTAGGCTCGGCCTATTTAGTGCGTAAGGAGCAGGCATATCAAGCTTTGGCGGATGTGGAGCTTAAGCTTTTATCGAAATTAAAAGAGCGCATTGCTGAATGTGAGCAAAGCTCACTGGTGGCTCAAAAGATCCACAGCATCATCATTTTAACGCTCTTGCTGTCCATTGCCTTGTCATTTTATTTGTTGTGGCGTTACTACATCACACCTATTTCAAATATTCAAAAAGTACTCGTGGCTCAGGTAGAAAAAAACGATTTTAACTTCAAGTTAAATGAAACGTACCAAGGAGAGCTTGGCACTTTTGCTAGGGCAATGAACCGCCTGTTGGAAAACATCACACAGCAACTTAACTTTAGTACCATCATTAAAGATTTTAACTTAGCGTTGCGAGGCAAAAACAGTGCCCACGAGCTGGGTGATGAGATCATTGAATTTGTTTGCCAAAGACTATCCATTCCGGTGGTTGGGTTATACGTGTATGAAGAGGATGAATTGGAGCGTGTCTCTGGCATTGGCTATGAAAACGAGGCAAAAAGTACCTATCAAGACTCGGAATCGGTGTATTTTCATGCGCTGAAAACTAAAAATAGATATTCCATTGATTTATCAGAACAATTCAAGTTTGACCATCATGGCAAAGCGGTCTTTTTGCGAGAACTCCATTATTTTCCTTTAACCGTAGGAGAGAGCTGTATTGGCCTTTTAGAGCTTGGTAGCTTCTATCCACTTAGTGAAAAAGAGTTTCATTGGCTGAGCTACATCATTCGCGATTTGGCCGTCGGGTTGCAACTAACCCGAAATCAAGAGATCCAGAGAAAAACTGAGCGTATGGCCTATGAGCAGCTAGAGCTGAACAAAAAAATCATCGATGCGATCCCCAACCCCATGTATTACAGAAACCAAGAAGGGATGTATTTAGGGGTAAATAGCCGCTTTCACGAGTTTAGAGGCACTTTTGAAGCGGATGTGATAGGTGCGAAACCGGATAATATTTTTCCTTTTGACATTGCCACTCGTTTTAATGAATCAGAGAAAAAGCTACTCGCCAATCCGGGTCATCATAACTATGAGATGCGCATTAAAAATGTGAATGGTGAAGAGCGGGAAGTGGTTGTGTATGAAGCCACATTTAGTGATGCAGACAATCAAGTGGCCGGCATCGTCGGGCTTATATTAGATGTAACGCAAAGCAAAGAAATGGAAAGACAGTTGCGTGACGCCAAGATGCAAGCAGATAGTTCAAGCAAAGCAAAAGGCGAATTTTTAGCGAATATGAGCCATGAAATTCGCACTCCAATGAATGCTATCATCGGCATGAGTCATCTTATATTGAATACTCAGCTGTCTAAGCAACAAATGAACTATATGAAAAAGATTGATTTGGCGGCCAATAATCTTCTGGGCATTATCAATGATGTACTCGATTTTTCTAAAATTGAGTCTGGAAAAATGAGTATTGAGCATGAGCCATTTGATTTGGATAAAGTGACCACTAATGTATCGATTGTGAACTCCATTAAGGCTGAAGACAAAGGGTTGGAACTTTTACTGGATATACCGCCGGATGTGCCTTCCAACTTAGTTGGTGATCCGTTGCGTTTAGGTCAGGTGTTGATCAACCTATGTGGTAACGCCATCAAATTTACCGAACAAGGAGAGGTGATCATCACCGTTAGAGTAGTGGAACAAAATGATGAAAGCGCGGTATTGAAGTTTTCAGTTAAAGATTCAGGGATTGGGCTCACACAAGCGCAACAAGAACAACTATTTAAGGCTTTTTCTCAAGCAGATACCTCAATTACCAGAAAGTATGGTGGAACCGGATTAGGCTTGAGTATATCGAAGCGACTCGTTGAATTGATGGGAGGGCAAATTGGTGTTACAAGTGAGGAAGGCGTCGGCTCGGAATTCTTTTTTACCATCAAAGTCGGGTTGCAAGAAGTGGCAGTAAAACCGCTCCTTTGCCCTGAATCGATCATCAAAAACACCTCCGTGTTGGTGGTTGATGATAATGACGCTGCAAGAGCCATTATGTCAGATTTGATCGCTCATTTGGGCTTTAAAGTGTCAGTGGCTAGTTGTGGAGAAGAAGCGCTGGAAATAATGGAGCGTGAAACGTTTCAATTGGTCTTTTCTGATTGGAACATGCCCAATATGGATGGCTGTGAATTGGCCCAGCGCATCGCAGAACTTAAGCTTACCCATTCTCCCAAAGTGATACTGGTTACAGCACATAGTCGAGAATTAAACCTAGAAGACAACTTGATTAATGTTTTGGGCGGCATTATCACCAAACCTATCAATGCGTCAATCGTGTTTGACTGTGTCATGGATTGCTTTGACTTGCAAAGTGAGTCTATACCTAAGCCCAAAACGAAGAAGCCTAAGCAGTATTCGTTTGCTGGTACGAAGGCGTTACTTGTTGAAGATAATGAAACAAACCAAGAAGTGGCCACGGAAATGTTGCAGTCAATTAATATTGACGTCACCATTGCTAATCATGGTGCGGAAGCGTTAGATAAATTAGAACAAAATGACACGTTTTCTTTGATTTTTATGGATATGCAAATGCCGGTTATGGACGGGCTAACAGCGGCTCGAAAAATAAGAGAAAACGAAGCGTTTGATACAACTCCTATCATTGCTATGACAGCTAACGCAATGAAAGAAGACGTTGACCAATGCCTTGCTGTGGGGATGAATGCACACATCGCCAAGCCGATTAATTTTGACAAAATGGTGGCCACAATCGATGAGCAACTTAAGCAAAAAGGTCGCACTATTTTACCCAAATTAGCAGATGAGGCGTCGGTCGTTAAAGGCAAAAATACGGATACAAACAAGCCAGCAACAGACAGTTTTAAAATAGATGGATTCGACTTTAAAGACGGAATTGACAGGATTGGCGGAAACGAAAAAGCCTACTGGAATATTTTAGGTAAGTTTGTACATAAGCAGGTTGAAGAACTTATTAATTTAGAGCAAGCGGTCATTATTGGCGATACCGAGCATGCCGCGAGGATCGCACATTCGTTGAAGGGGTCTGCGGCAAACCTATCAGCTCATTATTTGATGGAAAAAGGCGAAGCATTTGAAGATCAAATAGCGCAGCAAGCGAGTGTTGATATAGAACAACTGCATGAAGTGATAAGTTATCTCAAAGACGCGGATGAAAAGCTGACAAACAGAGAGCTAAAGCCTAAGCAGGCAGAGGATGAATTGCAGAGCACCATGTCCCAAACCAAGCGTAAGCAGTTATTCGATGAGCTGTTAGAGCTGGTGCAAAATTTTGACGTGCAATCATTAGAAGTCATTGATGAAATGTTTGAGCAAAATGCATTTCCCCAAGAAATTCTGGAACAAGTCAGAGACACGATTAATGATTTTGAATTCGCCAAGGCTGAGAAGATATTGATAACAATGTCAGATCTTGCTTAAACTAATTCCCCCTTTAATGTTAACACCAAGCGATTTTGTCGTACTTTTATTGCCAAGAGAAATTGACGGTTGTTTTCAACCGTGATCTTTAATCTTTCAAAAAGTAGCAAAAATAAAGCGACCCACGCTCTTATACATGTCTTAAGAGCTTGGTCACCGTCAAGTAAAGTTTCAACGCATTAACTACTTCAAAAACGCCAATAACTGATTGCCTGCGGCGATGGTGTTGTCTTCACCGTTAAAAATGTTTTCGGCGTTTTTATCAACAAATACTTCTTCAACCCACTGCGCGATGTCTTTGCAAAATGTCGCTAATATTTCCATTGGGACTGAGTCCGCATCCTCGATTTTGCATAGCTCGTTGGCGACTTCATCTATCATGAGTGCGCCATCATTGAATTCGACGCAGAAGTAGAGGTTATTTGCCACTTCTTTCATATATTTGGCGATGAGCTGTAGGTTAGGAGCTCTGCTTAATGCCTCGCCTAAGCCGATTTCAGCTTCTAACTCTTTGATAGACTCAGTCACTGTTTCAATGTCTTCATCACCAATTGGACTTTCTAGCCAAAACAGCTCCGCGCTTACCGGTGACTTTTTGATTTTGTTGCCTAAAGCGCCCATTTCTCCCGGTGAAAAATCAAAAAAGGCTTCTTCAAATAGCTCTAGTTTGTCGTCAGAACGTAGGTTTCCATTATATAGCTTTTCATTACTTTTGAGTGTTTCTACAACCTCACTTTCTATTGGAATGTCAGAAGAACTGCTTGTGCATGTTTGATAAAAACGCTTGAATATTTCGTTAGATTCCTTAACTTGCTCCGCAACCCGTTTCATATTGGTGAGATCTTTTTGCATCGAGATATAGTGTGTTACTTCCCCATTAGCATTTTTGATCTCAGATATGTTCCATTCAACCGGATAGATGCTGCCATCTTTACGGTAGTTGATGGATGCGCCATAAAAGTAGCCATGTTCCTTTAGCGATGGCGTTATTTTCGCTATTACTCTTTTATTACTTTCTGGGCCTTGTAAAATTGAGGGAGACTGCCCTACCAATTCAGCGAGTTCATACCCAGTATGACGACAAAAAACGGCATTCGCATATACGATTGGGTAACCATTGTTTTGGTCGGCATTGGTGATTACAATGGCATGGTGGGAGTGCATCAATAGCTGTTTGAGTAAATCCAAAACTGAGCACTGATCAATTAATTTGCTGAAGAACAGTGACTCTTCCATATTTGTGATCATATTTGTCATGGTATAGGCTCTGTGTGGGTGGACGTTGAGTACTGTTAAAAGTAGTCTAAATTCCATTTATTTACACACTTATCTGTACATGCCAATAGTCAATTTAGATCAATATTAAATAGATCTATGATCCGAAGTCGCTTTAAAGCGATAGGTTTTGGGTGAATTACAAATGAATACAAGGGACACGAGAGTGGAGTATAAAAGTACGAATTAATTCGTTTTTCGTATCAAGTATGTGGTTATTAAGCCCATGTTATTAATTATTTTGTTGGTTAAAGTGTATACAAGATGTTGTAACAGAAAATTAATTTGTTTGGTCGCAAAATTGATTGACTTGGGGTCTGATGTATATAGACTGAACTTAGACAAAAAATATGTCAGTGTTTATAAATCTCCATTACGTTGTTGTATAAGTCATACTTGTAGTACCGTCCTGAAGTTTTTAAGTACCGTCTAATTTTTGCTCTATGCGCCCAGATGGGCATAGTTTAATTTTTAAATCAGGATATATCGATATGTCTAATACAGTAACTGGCACAGTTAAGTGGTTCAACGAGTCAAAAGGTTTTGGTTTCATCGCACAAGAGAATGGCCCAGACGTATTTGCTCATTTCAGCGCAATCAAAGGTGACGGTTTCCGTACACTAGCTGAAGGCCAACGTGTTGAGTTTACTTTAGCTAACGGCCAAAAAGGTCCTCAAGCTGAGAACATCACAGTTATCTAAGCAATCAATGCTTAAGAGAAAAAGCAAGCTCAAAGCTTGCTTTTTTTATGTCTGGTGTTTTTAAATGATGAAAAAAGCGATTTATTGAGTTGGAACAGAAAGTAATACTTGTTGGTAGTTTGCCTTCTTTTGTATTTCTGCAAATGCTTCTTTTAATCTCGCTACCAGCGGTTCAGGTGTGCTAATACTTGCTGCCAAGTAGCCACTGACGGATAGGCCATCAACAGCATACAAGAACTTGAAATGTTCTTTGGGTAAGTTGAGCGACTCGGCCATAGTGCTTAAATATCTAGGATCGTCTAAGACTAAATCGACTTTATTGGCAATCAGTAGCTGATATGAGCGCTTTATGTCGGCTGTTAGCACATAATCAAAACCATAACTTTTTAGTTTGTCTGCCGCAATATCTCCCCTTTGCACCGCTAAGCGATACTTTTTAGCGTCTTCCAATGAATTAACTGTAACGTCGTTGCGATAGGCATTCGTGACAAAGCCCAAGTGAAACATCGCAACGGGCCCAATCCAGTGGAACAGGTTTGCCCTATCAGGGGTTTTAGCCATGCTGTAAATTAAGGTGTTCTTGTGGCTGCTGGCGAGTTTATATGCTCTTGCCCACGGATAGAGTTGATAATCACCTTGTAGTTTTGCCTGTGCAATAATTTGCTTTACCAATTCGGTACTGGTTCCAGCCACAATGCCATTTTCAAGTGTCTGGTTAGGAGGTGATAACTCCGTGACTATTGCAAAATAAGGGTCTTTTTCAGCGTTAGCAAAACAACTAATTAACAGTGCTGTACTTGCAAATAAGCTGGCTTTTACTCGATATAACAATAATGCAGTTAGTCTTCTCACGGCACAATCTGTTGGCTTCTTATTTTTAAAGTTTAGCAAATTGTATTGTGATGCAAGTAAATATTGAGCGTTTTTAGCAATTATCAGTTCTTAAGTTTTTTTTAAGTTTCGTTCGCTAACTTAAGAAAAAATTCAAATGATCAAGAATTGATGAACAGTTTGTTTCGATATACACAGCAAATAAAGCCTCTTACGGTAGGCGCGGGTCTTTTATTGGCTATTTTTTCCCTAAGTCGGTTCGAAAAGTGGCGTTGCTACCTCGCGTGATCCATACTACTGAATAAGCGCCATGATGATGGCGATTATTTTTATATTTTTTCGCTAAATCTTTCGTCGCTTCACGAACACTTTCCCTATTCAGCAAACTTATAAGCATTATAAATTAAATTGTCGACAATCTTGACTCGAACAGGTTGACGTTAACGTAAAGCAACACTATATTGTCTACAACTTATTTGTATTCACAGAGTTTGGTTCAAGATGGAGTTTTTTCAAGAGCAAGCAGTAACTTCCTCAGATAAAGCGTTTTTTCGCCTTAGGAAGGAAATTGTTGAAGGTGTTATCCCATCGGGTACTAAACTCAGTGAAACTGAATTGTCGACAAAATATGAAGTCAGTCGTGCCGTTGTGCGTGAAGCGATTAACCGTTTAGAAGCGTGTAATATCGTTGAACGCAAAGCAAATGTGGGTGCTCGAGTAGTATCACTCTCACCAGAAGGTTTGATTGAACTGTATCAAGTTCGAGAGGCATTAGAAGGCATGGCAGCACGTCTTGCCGCACAGCATATGAGCGAGCAAGAGATCATTGAACTCAATGCCTTATTGAATAGCCAATCAGACAAAGTCAAAAGCGCCAAATTGTATTATCAAGAAGCGGGAGACTTAGACTTCCACTATCGCATTATTCAAGGCAGTAAAAACGCGCACTTAATTTCCATGTTAGTGAATGGCTTATATCACTTGGTGCGCATGTATCGCGTTCAACTTGGCATGGCTGGGCCGCGTGTTACGACTGCATTTGATGAACATAAGCATATTGTGCAAGCCATTAGCAATCGTGACCCAGAGCTTGCCGAAATGCTGATGCGTCGACATATCACTTATTCTAAAAATAATATCGAAGCCAAACTTCAACACAGTTTATAAGAGAGATCATCATGACAGGATTTACAAGCGCAGGTAAAAAGTTCCGCGAGGCACTGAAAGCCAATCAGCCATTACAAATCGTCGGTACCATAAATGCGTACTCGGCCATTATGGCGAAAAAGATCGGCCATCAAGCAATTTACCTTTCAGGTGGTGGTGTAGCAAACGCATCATATGGTTTGCCAGATTTGGGTATGACGTCGTTAAATGATGTGATAGCTGATGTGCAGCGCATCACTGCGGCGTGTGATCTGCCTTTGATGGTGGACATAGATACTGGTTGGGGCGGTGCTTTTAACATTGCTAAAACCATTCGCGATATGGAAAAAGCAGGTGCAGCAGCGGTGCACATGGAAGATCAAGTAGCGCAAAAACGTTGCGGTCACCGTCCTAATAAAGAAATAGTATCGACTGAAGAAATGGTCGATCGTATCAAAGCGGCAGTGGATGCGCGTACCGATCCAGACTTTTTCATCATGGCGCGTACTGACTCATTTGCGCAAGAGGGTTTGGAAGCGGCCATTGAGCGTGCAAAGGCTTACGTTGCTGCGGGTGCGGATGGCATTTTTGCAGAAGCAGTTCAAACAGAAGAGCACTATAGAGCGTTCAGTGAAGCGCTCAATGTACCAATTCTTGCCAACATCACTGAATTTGGCAAAACCGAACTTTGGAATAAAGAGGAATTGGGTCAGTGGGGTGTAGACATGGTGTTGTACCCACTCAGTGCATTCCGTGCCATGAACAAGGCAGCGGAGCTGGTATATCAAACCATTTTAAATGACGGTGACCAAAAAGCTGTCATAGATTCCATGCAAACTCGTATGGATTTATACGATTATCTTGGTTACCACGAGTACGAGCAAAAGCTTGACTCATTGTTTGCGCAAGGCAAAAACAAGTAATTTATAAAGAACAAATTGGCGATAACGCGGGTGTTGTCGCAAAAAAATAATTATCCAGCAGGTAAAAGAATCAGGAGACAAAAAATGGCAAAAGTACTAAGCGGTGCGGGCCTTCGTGGTCAAGTAGCAGGGAAAACAGCACTTTCAACAGTAGGTAAATCAGGCTCAGGTCTGACTTATCGCGGTTACGATGTGAAAGATTTAGCAGAGCACTGTGAGTTTGAAGAAGTCGCACACCTTATTTTGAAAGGACACTTGCCGACACAAGCCGAATTAGACAGCTACAAGAGCGAGCTTCGCTCAATGCGTGGTTTGCCACTAGCGCTTAAAGAGGTGTTAGAGCGTATTCCAGCTGATGCGCACCCAATGGATGTACTACGTACTGGTTGTTCAATGCTAGGTAACTTAGAAGGTGAATCAAGCTTTGATTTACAAGGCAAGGTAACCGACCGCATGTTAGCGTGTTTCCCAAGCATTATTTGTTATTGGTATCGTTTTAGCCACGATGGTGTACGTATTGAAGTTGAAACCGATGATGATTCAATTGGAGCACACTTCTTACATATGTTACATGGCAAAAAGCCAAATGAATTACATGAGCGTGTAATGCATGTATCACTTATTCTTTATGCTGAGCATGAGTTTAATGCGTCTACTTTCACGGCACGTGTTTGTGCGTCAACATTATCTGATATGCACTCATGTGTTACTGGTGCCATTGGTTCACTGCGCGGTCCACTACATGGTGGTGCAAACGAAGCGGCAATGGAAATGATTGAAAGCTTCACCTCTGCGGATGACGCAGAAGAGAAAATGATGGGCATGTTGGCGCGTAAAGAGAAAATCATGGGCTTTGGTCACGCGATTTACTCAGAAAGCGACCCACGTAACGAGATCATCAAACTATGGTCAGAAAAGCTTGCAAACGATGTAGGTGACACTGTGCTTTACCCTGTGTCTGTGCGTTGTGAAGAAGTGATGTGGCGTGAGAAAAAGTTGTTCTGTAATGCGGATTTCTTCCACGCTTCAGCATACAACTTTATGGGTATTCCAACCAAGTTGTTTACCCCGATTTTTGTGATGTCACGCTTAACAGGTTGGGCTGCACACGTGATGGAGCAACGTGCAGATAACCGCATTATTCGCCCGTCAGCCGAATACACGGGTGAAGAGTTACGCCCAGTAACACCAATCTCACAACGCTAATCATTGCGTAGCGGCCAACTTAGTTTGGCCGCATCGTCCAAACACCGTCATCAATTTCCACTGGATGTAGTTATGAATACCAAATACCGTAAGCTCCTACCGAATTCACAATTGAGCTTTTATGACACGCGCGAAGCAGTCGATGCCCTTAAACCAGGTGCCTACGACACCTTGCCTTACACTTCTCGCGTACTGGCCGAAAATTTAGTACGCCGCTGTGAGCCAGAAACGCTTGATGATTGCCTAACACAAATTATTGAACGTCGTCGCGATTTAGATTTCCCTTGGTTCCCTGCGCGTGTTGTTTGTCACGATATTCTAGGTCAAACCGCATTGGTTGACTTGGCAGGTTTGCGTGATGCGATAGCTGCCAAAGGGGGCGATCCATCAAAGGTGAATCCTGTGGTGCCAACGCAGTTGATTGTTGATCATTCGCTTGCAGTGGAACACGCGGGTTTTGAAAAAGATGCGTTTGAGAAAAACCGTGCCATTGAAGATAGACGCAATGAAGACCGTTTTCACTTTATTAACTGGACTAAAACCGCGTTTAAAAATGTGGATGTGATCCAGCCGGGTAACGGCATCATGCACCAAATTAATTTGGAAAAGATGTCGCCGGTTATTCATGCCCGTGATGGTGTGGCGTTCCCCGATACCTTAGTGGGTACCGACAGCCATACGCCACACGTTGACGCGCTTGGCGTGATAGCCGTGGGTGTAGGTGGTCTTGAAGCGGAAAGTGTGATGTTAGGCCGCGCGTCGTACATGCGCTTACCTGATATTGTGGGCGTAGAGCTAACGGGCAAAGCGCAGCCGGGCATTACCGCAACTGATATTGTGTTAGCCATCACCGAATTCCTACGTGCTGAAAAAGTGGTTGGCGCATATTTAGAGTTTTACGGTGAAGGTGCTTCAAGCCTAACATTGGGTGACCGCGCAACCATTTCAAACATGACCCCTGAATACGGCGCAACGGCGGCGATGTTCTACATCGATCAGCAAACCATCGATTACTTAAAGCTTACAGGTCGTGATGACGAGCAAGTGCGTTTAGTGGAAAACTACGCAAAACACACCGGTCTTTGGGCGGACAGCCTTGAAAGTGCACAGTATGAGCGCGTGCTGAAGTTTGATCTCTCTTCAGTGGGGCGCAATATCGCTGGCCCATCCAATCCGCATAAACGCGTAGCGACTGCAGATCTAGCCAAAGCCGGTATCGCCGGTGTGGTTGAAAATGAAGAGGGTAAAATGCCTGATGGCGCGGTGATCATCGCGGCTATCACCAGCTGTACCAACACCAGTAACCCGCGTAACGTGATTGCGGCAGGGTTATTGGCGCGCAATGCCAATGCCAAAGGCTTGATACGCAAACCTTGGGTGAAAACATCGCTAGCACCGGGTTCAAAAGCGGTAAAAATGTATCTGGAAGAAGCCAACTTACTGCCAGAGCTTGAGCAGCTTGGTTTTGGTGTAGTAGCATTTGCCTGTACAACTTGTAACGGTATGAGTGGCGCACTTGACCCACAAATTCAGCAAGAGATCATTGATCGAGACCTGTATGCAACGGCTGTGCTTTCGGGCAACCGTAACTTTGACGGTCGTATTCATCCTTATGCAAAACAAGCATTCTTAGCTTCGCCGCCGCTGGTAGTCGCTTACGCAATTGCAGGTACCATCCGTTTTGATATCGAAAAAGATGTACTTGGACACGATCAACAAGGTAACCCAGTTACACTAAAAGATTTGTGGCCAACGGATGAAGAAATTGATGCAGTAATTGCACAAAGCGTGAAACCGGAGCAATTCCGCCAAGTTTACGAGCCGATGTTTGATTTAAGCGTGGATTACGGGGAAGATAATAACCCGTTGTATGACTGGCGTGAAATGAGCACTTACATTCGTCGTCCGCCATATTGGGAAGGCGCATTGGCAGCCGAGCGAACCATGAAGGGCATGCGCCCACTTGCAGTGCTTGGTGATAACATCACCACCGACCATTTATCACCGTCAAATGCGATTTTAGCGAGCAGCGCGGCGGGCGAATATTTAGCAAAAATGGGCTTACCGGAAGAAGACTTCAACTCGTATGCAACGCACCGAGGCGACCACTTAACGGCACAGCGAGCTACGTTCGCAAACCCGAAGTTATTCAATGAGATGGTGCGTGATGACAACGGCGAAGTGAAGCAGGGCTCATTGGCGCGCCTTGAACCAGAAGGTCAAGAAATTCGTATGTGGGAAGCCATTGAAACTTACATGGAACGTAAGCAACCGTTGATTATTGTTGCGGGCGCTGACTACGGCCAAGGCTCATCTCGTGATTGGGCTGCAAAAGGCGTGCGTTTAGCGGGTGTGGAAGTGATCGCTGCAGAAGGCTTTGAGCGCATTCACCGTACTAACTTGATTGGTATGGGTGTGTTACCGCTCGAGTTTAAAGCAGGCACAACGCGCAAAACACTTGGCATTGATGGCACCGAAACCTTTGATGTTGAAGGTGAACCAAGCCCAGGTGCAACGCTTACATTAGTGATTAATCGCAACAATGGTGAACGTATTGAAGTACCCATGACGTGTCGTTTGGATACAGCTGAAGAAGTGTCTATTTACTCAGCTGGTGGTGTACTACAGCGTTTTGCTAAAGACTTTTTAGAAGCAAACGCATAACTCATAATAAATGACTAGGCCCTCTATACAGGGCCTTTTTTAGGCTTTTTAAAGGAACTTTTCATGTCTTTTAAACCGCAAATAAAGGTACCGGCTACTTACATGCGTGGCGGAACCAGTAAAGGGGTGTTTTTTAACCTCACCGATTTGCCAGTGCAAGCACAAACTCAAGGCGTTGAGCGTGATGCGCTATTGCTGCGCGTGATCGGCAGCCCCGATCCCTACGGTAAGCATACCGACGGCATGGGCGGTGCGACATCCAGCACCAGCAAAACGGTGATTTTATCAAAAAGCACACAGCCAGATCATGACGTTGATTATTTGTTTGGCCAAGTGGCTATCGACAAGCCATTTATTGATTGGAGCGGCAACTGTGGCAACTTAACCGCAGCGGTTGGCTCATTTGCGATCAGTAATGGTCTTGTGGACTCAAGTCGTATTCCAGAAAACGGCATTGCGGTAGTGCGTATTTGGCAGGCCAATATTAAAAAAACCATTATCGCTCATGTACCAATCACGGATGGCGAAGTGCAAGAAACCGGCGACTTTGAGCTGGATGGCGTAACCTTCCCAGCGGCTGAAGTGGTGGTGGAATTTATGGACCCTGCTGACGGTGAAGGCGCAATGTTCCCAACTGGAAATTTAGTCGACAAACTAGAAGTGCCAGGCATAGGCGAGTTTGATGTCACTATGATCAACGCGGGTATCCCAACTTTGTTCTTTAATGCTGATGAATTAGGTTATACCGGCACTGAGTTACAAGACGCCATTAATAACGATGAACAAGCACTCGCGCGTTTTGAAACCATTCGCGCCCATGGTGCGCTAAAAATGGGGTTGATCAGCTCGATTGAGGAAGCTGCAAGCCGTCAACACACACCAAAAATTGCGTTTGTTAGTGACCCGCAGAGCTATGTGGCGTCAAGTGGTAAACCCATTAACTGTGATGATATTGATGTGTGTGTACGCGCACTTTCTATGGGCAAATTGCACCATGCCATGATGGGCACCGCCGCTGTTGCCATAGCAACTGCTGCTGCAATACCTGGCACGTTGGTTAATTTAGCAGCCGGTGGCGGCGAGCGCAAAAGCGTTACCTTTGGACATCCGTCGGGCACACTTCGAGTTGGTGCTGCAGCTAAATTGGTCAATGGCCAATGGCTAGCTGAAAAGGCCATTATGAGCCGCAGTGCACGTGTCTTGATGGAAGGTCATGTGCGGGTGCCACAAGACTAAGTATTCACTCTTTTCTACTTGTAATGTTATCAAGGCCCAAAAGAGGGCCTTTTTATCTTCATTTTTAAGGAAACTCATGGACGCGATATTTTCGTTAGTGATGACGACGGCTTTGTTACTTGGCTCACCGGGGCCTGCCCCTTTAGCATTGGCAGGTGTAGGAGCAAGCTTTGGTTTTCGCCAAGGCGCAGGTTTTTTAGGGGGGATCCTAGCGGGTTTGTTGGTTGTGATAGCTTTAGTTGCAACAGGGCTAGGTACTTTGTTTAATACTTACCCTTTCGTGCAGAAGGTGTGCCAAGTGCTCGGAACGGCCTATCTATGTTACATAGCCTATAAAATTGCTACAGCTAAAGGCGGCATAGGTAGTGTGCAAGGCAGTGCACCAAGCTTTAAAGATGGCTTTATATTAAACCTCATTAATCCAAAAGCCTATGCCGCGTTTTTAGCGATATTTGCCAACAATATGCTCAACCAGTTTACGCCCATGGCAAATGTGTTGTTGACCGTCATTAGCTGCTTTTTAGTTGCCGTACTAGTGGATGGACTATGGATGGCAATGGGAGTAAAACTGCGCCCATTATTTGCAAAACCTGCGCAAGCCAAGTGGTTGAGATTAATATTTTCAGGTGCTTTGCTTGTTAGTCTAGTGATAACTTTTGTACGATAATTAGAAATTTATAGGGAATTTGCACTACATGCTTACCACAACTGCCACTGATACACATTTGCAGCAACTGCTAACGTGGTTTTCAAACCAACAAGAAGTGACTCAATGGGCAGGGCCAAATATTAGTTACCCATTGCATACCCAGCAAATGAGGACGGACTTAAATATTACAGATGACAATACGATTGTTTTGCAGTCGGTTGACGGTGAAGTGTTGGCATTTGGGCAGTATTATTTGCGTTTCGAGCGTTGTCACCTTGCACGCTTAGTCGTCAATCCGAACCAAAGAGGTAGAGGGGTCGCTAAAGTATTGATCGAAGCTCTGTGTAAATGGGGTTTACAGTCACTGAAGGTAAGGGATTGCTCTTTATTTGTGTACGAACATAACCAAACAGCTATTAAAGCTTATGAAAAATGTGGCTTTGTGAAAGAAACTATATTGGACGAAGACTCGTTGGATGGGTGTATTTTCATGATAAAGCCATTGCTTTTGGAAAAATTTAATAAGGTTTAATAGTAACTTCTTTAAAAAAAGCGCTACCAAATGGTAGCGCAAAAGGTTAAGGGAGGGTCCTCGTCTTTATTCGTTCACTGGAATACCAGCCCAAGCGGCGGTCTCAGTGTTTTCCATTAGTGTAAAAAGAGGTGTCGCTTGCTGTGATTTGAGGTCTAAACTGATGACTTCTTTGCCATGGATAAGATAAGTGACATCATATGCTTGGTTGTTGATCAGCAGCGAGGGCACATCAGCTGAAAGGGCCTCAATGGCTTTAAATCTGCCAGCTGCTTGCCAATTATTTTCACTGTCAAATATGTTGATGTAGCCTTTTTCATCAAGGATCAATAAGTCTTGCGAAACAGCACTGATCCCATACGTCAAGTAGGTTTCAATGCCTTCTGGTTGCCAGTTGAAAGCACTCAACTCATTGTTTTCTAAATCAACATGGTAAAAGTTACCCCTCGCAATACCCAGTACATTGGCATTGCTGTGACTGCCTATGAGCTTGCCAATTCTATGCCCCTCAGGTAATGCCGCTGTATTGGCAATATGCTCCGATGTAAAAGTGTTTTCTTGTTGCGTAATTTTTACGATGCCATCACCACACGCAAAAGCGATGTATGATGTGGTTTGGATACTACCATGTAGCGCAGGGCAGGCATGCTCAAAAGTTTGTTCTTGATGAAAATGGTCACCATGTAATTCAAATAGGCCTAGCGAGCTTGGCAATGAGCTTTCACTTTCAGGTTCGCGTAATGTCGCTATCACCCAGTCGCCACGTACTTGCCCTGTACCGTGCATATATGTTGTGTAATGGTGACTTGCTAGTACGGAATTGTTTGCGATACTCGTATCGGAAAGTAACGCGAAGCTTGCATCTGTGCCACTGTCTTTGTTGCCATCGAAAAACAGCAAAGCATTTTGTGAGTTAGGTATGTAGTGAGTTGCCTTGCTGTCGTATAGCTCAAAGCCAAGCAAACTTGGTGTATCTTGGTGCAGGCTTTGCTGATTATCAGTTGTTTCTAGGTGCAGCCCTGAATCAATGAATTGCACAAGGTCGTTTTGACGAGAAATGGCTAACACATAGCGTCCTTGGGCACTCGTTGCCAATGCGAGTTCTTCATGAGTTGTGGTTAATGAATCAACTAGGCTGCCGTCATCCAAATTGTAGATTGAAATTGTATTAGTGTGCGCTATTGCCAATCTACCATATGGCAACGTGATATCAGGTTGTTTGCTGATAGGCGTTGTATGCTCATCATGGCTATTATCTTGTGCTATTGGCGTGAGTGTATGTTTATCTGAGCCACAACCGGCTAAGACAAGCAAAGAGACAAAACTAAGTAAAAAGCGAGTTTTCAACTTGAACTTTCCGTAATGTTATAATGTATCATTTTTAAAATGTTATAACATAACAAATGTGTAGGTCAACATACTTGTACCTACTTTTCATTTCAAGCTTTTCTTGCTGTGGTTTTTAATGATTTACTTATTGATTTTAAAGAGTAACTTGTTATTTTGCTTAAAGGTGTATGCTCGATAAGCAACACTTGAAGTCAAAAAGTCATTGTTAAGGGAGCTGAATTTAATGCAATTACACATTTCTACTGATCGTTTGTTACTTCGCCCATTTCAACCTACCGATGCGGCACGTGTTGCCCTGTTGGCTGGAGATAAACGCGTCAGTGGCATGACCAAAAATATTCCCCATCCGTACTCAGAGTCAATGGCAGTAAAGTGGATCAGCACTCATCAGGCGAAGTTTGAAAGTGGTGAAAGCGTTGTTTATGCCATCACTCAAGTTGATAAAAATGAAGTGATTGGCGCTGTTAGTTTTGTCACGATTGAGGATGGCATTGGCACTTTGGGATACTGGTTGGGGTATGATTATTGGGGTAAGGGCATTATGTCTGAAGCTGTCCGGGGGCTGGTTGAATTGTACCGTAGAGAGTTTAATTTAAAGGGCTTAGAAGCAACACATTTTGTTGAAAATGAGCGCTCAAGAGCCGTGATCAAAAAAATGGGATTGGTATATCTGGAGGATCGAATAATAGAAATACGCACACAACAGCGTGCTGTAAGCGTCCATCAGTGTAAATTCTAATTGTTTGCTCACAGGGGCTGGCAATAGTCGTATTATTACAGTGCAATGTTCATATATTCTTTACCAATAACAATTTACTACAAGAGCGGTATTTTAGGGAGAAATTCCTTAAATTTGATGATTGTGTAATAGTTTCTTACTCAGTAATATGCAGATGGTTGAATGAAAAATGTTCAGTATGCGGTTGCAATTTGCCTCATATGAATGCCTTCTGATTTACGAGGACCAAAATAATGAAAAAAAAGCCAACAGTAAGATCATTAAAATTAAAAGAACTATCGCGCAATAATGCGTTGCTTGTAGTAGGCGGTGATAGTGATTTGTTTATCTCTGAAGCAAGAGGAAAAACATCATTAAAAACGACTTCCCATACGTCAAAACGTACGCTGGGGGTTTAGGCTGTTAATGGCGGATATTTAATGCATGCAATACGGTGGGGTTGAACATGTTTCGTCGTAACCCCATACTTTAAATTTCAAGTAGCTTTACCCTTCATTTTGACTTTTTTACTGCCATAGATAATCACTATGCTACGCATTGCAAATTCCTATTTTATCTTGAGCCTGACTCTTTTTATGATGGTGATAAATCACAACATGTAAGGAGTATTTTTATGGCACATAGGGTTGGCCACACACTAAAGAAAGTGACGTTACCGCTCGTTGCGAGTCTATTGACGCTACCCGCCTTAGCGGGGCCTGGAGATTGGTTTGACGCCAGTAGCAACTTTGCAACATTGGACTCCAGTAAATCACAAGTCAGGTTTAGCGTACAATATCCACAGTTACGTGGTGGTAACTGCGGTATTGGTATTGCGCTCAATGGTTTTAACAGCTCTGAGCGGTATTACAAGGAGTTGTTAGAGCATATTGAGGTTAAATCGGAATATCGCACCGATCAAGGCGTTTACGAGCTTGTGCCGGTTTCGGTTACTCGCAATGGGGTACTCTACGCATTTAATTATTTCACCCAATATTACATGACGTATGTCACCATCAGCACAAAAGATGGCGTTACTTTTGGCGATGTGTTTGATCGCATGTCGACGTATTATGATGTGCACGCCATCACGACAGCGGTTAGCTGTCAGCATTTGAACGACGCCCAATAGCATCATTCGGCCAAGGCATTTTTTATTTCGAACTTAAGGCTTTGGCCAATCATGTTATTTTGAATATCAAAACGATGAATTAAACACAGCTCATCGACCACTATTGCGTTGTTTTCTTCAAGACGACGCAATGGCGTCACGCATTTTTTAGCAACTCGTTCGGGTAAAATGCCTGCACCAAGACCCTTAGCGACCAAGCTGGCAATCACTTCCAAATTATTGGAATATTCAATTTGAAATTGACTTAAGTCGAGCATTTTTAACAATGTTTGACTTTGCTTTAGGTTAGGGTCGCAGTATAAAACTCTACAGCGGTTTTGTGTTTGGAAGCAAGGTGTCACTTGGCTTTGCCAAAGAGTCACTTCATCCATAAAGAGCTTGTGGATCACTAAATCTGGGTGTTGAGTTGGGTTAATGACTAGCCCAAAGTCGATGTCACCACTGACGACTTGTTCGGTAATTTTGCGAGAAAGGTCATGCACTAGGTTAAGCCTTAAAGCGGGATATTTTTGTTTTAATGCAGGCAATAAAATTGGCAGCGTATAGAGTGCTACGGACGGATGGCAGCCAATGCTAAATGTACCTACCATGTCGGCGCTTGATCGAGTCACGCAAGAATGAAGCTGTTCCCACTCGGTCATAAACTTACGGCTATGTTGCGCCAGTGCTTTACCGGCATGTGTGAGCTTTACACCATTTCGGCTTCTTACAAGCAGTTGTGTATCAAACATGTGCTCAAGCCGTTTTATGGCCGCGCTCATACTTGGTTGCGTGATCCCAAGCCGCTGAGCGGCACGTGACAAGTTGAGGGTGTTTGATACCTCACTAAAGTAAGCCAGATCATCAAAAGACGGTCGCATTTTATTCCTTTGCATTTATTGTAACTTTTTTGTGAATAGCATAACTATAATTGCAATGGGCTTTATTTGGGTACTTTTAGATATAAATATTTTTATGTCGTATTTTGTGTTTCCTATAACCAACCTAAATTGAGGTGCGGAGCAAGCCTTTAATGGCTATACATCGTATTAGTATGTCAAAGGTATCATTGGAGGTTAGGGAATGTGGTTAGATGAAGAGAAAAGCCGAATGATTGAAATGGCATGGGAAGATAGAACCCCCTTTGAAGCCATAGAGCAACAGTTTGGTTTAAACGAATCACAAGTGATCCGCTTTATGCGCCAAGAGTTAAAGGCAAGTAGCTCTAAATTGTGGCGCAGGCGGGTGAATAGCCGAGCAACTAAGCATGTAAAGTTGCGGAACCCTAGTGTGATTCGGGGTTATTGCCCTTCTCAATATAAGCGCCGAAAGTGTAGAGTTCATTAAACAAACCTGTCATGCGTAAATTTCACTGTACCTATTTGGAGTATAAATTTATTTATATTTCAAATAGGTACAAGCAAAAACTCACGGCTTAATTATTCATAACGGATTGGTTACAAATAAATTCATACGAATTTGTTGAAAGTAAAGCAACACAGTAATATAGCCTCACTTGCTGTAAAATAAACTAGCGGCGAGTATAAGACACTAACAATGTATACCTTACTTTACTGATGAAGTGCTTGATGATTCAAAGTAAACTAATTGTTGATACTTTGAGTTTTGTTTATTAATATTTGGCGCGATTCGAGGTAAGGGATGTATACCAGCTTCATATTAAGGAATTGGACTATGAAAACCTCACTAAAAGTAAAATCTAAAAAGTTAAAAGAACTTTCTGATACAACAAGTCAGCAGGTAAGAGGTGGAGGAGACGATACTCTTCAGCCCCAGGCTATGCATTATTTTAAGCCCCTATTCTACTTTTCGAAAAGGTGTTAGAGGATAGTTTCAATAAGGAATAAGCATGAATGAAACTCTATATGTGATGGGTTGGTTTCTAAAAGCCATTGAATTATTTATTGTTCTCTTTCTTGTAAAAAAGTTTACTAAGTTAAGATGGTCTTTATTTTTTGGTGGCAGAAAAGATCTAAAATCAATTCAGCATCATGAATTGCATTCATGCTTTTTAACTGCATTTTGTGTTGTGGTATTTCACTTCGCAAATACTGAAATTGATTTGTACATATTGTCTTTGGAGATGGAGAAGGTTGCAAAAATAAGATTGTTCTATCTTAGCAAAATGATTATGCACTTTTCTTTTATCGCGACAGTATTTTGCTTGCACCTTATTCGAGGCTGTTCGTTTTCACCTGCAGCAAGAAAATGCTCTTACGCGACAATCGTATTTATGATGTTCCAGCTGACGCAATTGATAGCAAGAGGGTATTATGACTATCATGAACTAAATGTTGCATATGTTATTGTTGGTTGGATTTGTAATTTCGTCATTGTTTCGGCGGTTGCCGTCTATCCAATTAAAGAACTGAAAGAATACATCAAAGACAGACGCGAAAGGGCTTAAATTTTAATTCGGTTTTATTTACGGTGGTGACAGAGTGTTGCCTCCACCTTTCACTTCAAATTTATGCTTTTTTGACGCCTAAATTGAATCATCATCAAACCATCGCTCCAAAAACTCAATACATTGCACCAGTTTGGGTGGCACAAATTGTCAGGCTGGGTAGAGGGCATACAGGGTTAAACTCGGTGTATGGCATCTGGTAATATTTCAACCCACGGCGGGATCGCACTTTGTAAAAAGGCTTTAACCCCCGCCTCTTTTCTGATCTAATAACGCCCACTGTTTGGCACGCAAATGTCGGTTATAAAAATAGCAGGCGAATGGCAGTTGCTTAAAGAATCAGCAACCGGTATGCGTGTTCGAGTTTATGACGTTGTGCTTGCGCAATCACTCGAGCCGAGTGAATTTGCACAGTATCTTGACGATATTTACCATGAGTTATCAAGTGATAAACACCATAAAGTTGTGCCGCTAACAGGTTAACTAGGGGCTGCTTTTTTTAATTGCTCATATGTGGGTTGGTACTGTCGTGCGTTTTAGCAGTGAGTTAACCACCCAAAAACACTTACCTCACCACTAAATCAAGCAGGTGCTGTTGGTATTCTTTCAGTAATTCAGCTCGTTCTTCGGCAGACTCTTGTTGTACTCCATGGGCAATAAAAGGAGTAAGCACTTCCCAACCCATAAAACCAAACACATCTTGGTATAATCCATCTATTTTGGTTTGATAATATGCGCGTTCTTCATCATTACTCGCTCCACCTGTAGTCAGTGAATACATTACTTTTTTAGGGAGTAGTGTTGCGTCTTGTCCATATGCAAAGCCAGAGGTGAGGACTCTGTCAATCCAGCCTTTTAAAATGGCGGGGAATGACCACCACCATAATGGAAACTGCAATATCAAAACGTCGCAAGCGACCAGTTTGGCTTGCTCACGTTTTATGGAAGATTCAAAACCATTGTGCGCAAGTGCCCAACGTTGTGCTTTTGCTACGTTGAAGTTTTCTTTAGGTAAATTAGGTATATCGTGATGGCTAATAACCGGGTTGAAGTTATCTTCGTACAAGTTTGACTCAATGACTGAGATACCATTTTGTGCCAAAGTTGTACATGCGGTTTTATGCAGAGCAACGTTGAATGAATGTGGATTTGGGTGAGCTACAACTAAATGGACGTTCACGTTAACTTCTCGCAAAAATAAGACATTCAATAAATACCAAGTTGTGGCGAAGATGAATAGCAATTTGAGGTTAAATGCGCTTTTATAGGGACTAAATAAACTAAGTAGAATAAGTAATGAGCTCGTTTAAGGTAATGAGATTCAGAAACAAATTCAAAATGGCGAAATAGGTTCAACGATGTAGCTAGATTTAGAAAAGCAAAATTACCTCAACATACGCTTTCGTTATCCTGACGGATGTCAGGATCTCTAAAACTTTACTGAGTAAGGAGAATGGAAATGGTTTTGGGACGTTGTAACTGTGGGGCTGTTGCGTTTACGGTACAATGTGAGGTCACAGATGTGTACCTATGTCATTGCTCAATTTGCCAAACTGCCAGCGGCGGTGCGGGGGTTGCTGTGGTTATCGTAGCAAAAGAGCTGTTTAATTGGGAAAAGGGACTGGATTCGCTTCGCCATTGGCGAAAGCCTAAACACGATTGGCATTGCTATTTTTGCCAAATATGTGGCACGCCAATGCCCGGAGACAATGACGAGCAGCGTATGTACATTCCTGTTGGCTCCATAGTTAAAGGTGGTGAAAATCTAAAAGTGGCTCATCATTTGTTTGTTGATTCAAAAGCACCTTGGGATGAAATCGCCGGTGAGGGTGTGCAACACTCCCATGCGCATGGCAGTGGGAACGATTAAGCTGGTAAATTGCACTCTTGGTTTTGTTGTATTACACCGTGACGCCCAAGTTATGTATTTCTGCTTAGCAGCCTGTATTGCTTCGGTGTTATTTGAGCAATTTGTTTTAACTCTCGGGTCATGTGAGCTTGGTCAGTAAAACCATGTAAGTTGGCAATATGGGCTAGCGGCAGCGAGGGAAATTTGCGTAATGAATTGAGCGTGTGATGGACGCGCATAACACGTTGAAAGTGTTTGGGTGTGATCCCTAACCACTTTTTAAACTGCCTTTCGAGTTGTCGCTGGCTAATTGAGGTATTTACACTGAGTATTTCATCATGAATTGATGTTTGCATCGCATCAATCGCTTGTTTTAGCGAACGCGGGAGTGAGCGGAAGAGTGATAAATTATCTGATAGCCACCGGTAAGTGGTGACTATCTTTGCGTATGGTTGGGTCACTTGCTTAAGTGTGTTGTATATCGCTCTAAAAGCTTGATTGTGTTCTAGCGTGGGGTCAATTGGGGTTGCTTGTTGGTAGTTATCCCCGACAATAGCATGTCCGATTGCCGGATGAAATCGTACGCCAACAACACAGCTATTGGCAGGCAAACGAATTGACTCAGTTTTAGTACTAATAGGCTGTGCGATGACCCCACAAGGTAGGCTATTTTCACTGAGTTGGATAGGCCCACCAAGATTAAAGAGTATGCCTGTACAGCCGTCACTATTTAGGTAGCGAAGCACAGGCTCAGGTTCAGTTTCGTGAGTGCTTACCACCCAGATAGCTTGAATGTAATCAGCTAATATTCTCTTTGGCTTGAATATACGAAAATTAAACTCTGAGCTCACGGCGTCGTCCTTGTTATCGAGCGTCGTTTATTTTGAAATACTCGGGCTAAACGCTCTACTCATTCGATTCCAACTATTGATCGCATTCACTGCGATTGTCAAATTCACTAAATCTTTCTCGGGCAGCCATTTTCTCGCACTTTCGAAATCTGTTTCAGAGACATGTTGCTCAACAGTCAATAATTCCGCCCATAATAGTGCGCTGCGCTCAACTTCGCTGTATAACGGCATACCTCGCCATGCACTTAACCCTATTATGCGCTCAGCACTTTCACCTTGTGCCATGGCATCTTTACTATGCATGTTGATACAAAATGCACATTGATTGATTTGTGATACACGCAATTTAATCAATTCAAGTAACGCCACTGATAAAGTATCACTGTTCTCAAATTGTGTTTTTAAATAGCTTTCTTGAGTCATTAAAATATCCATCGCACCGGGTACGAGTTCAAAGTAATTTAAGCGTGTGGTCATGGTATTTCTCCTTTTTTGTTAACCACATCAGTCTAGGGTGTCAGCTCATGAAAATTCTTGAAAAAAAACGACATGTTTTAAAAAAATTCGGTTTTATGAACGATTTTGATAGTATTCCAATCGTTTTATTTAAAGGGATAAATTAATGTTGTATGTGATTTTGACGTTGGTGTTGGTGATAAGTGGTGGTTTTGCTTTTTTGCCTCGTTTTTCAAAAGTCATTGAGCGTCACAATGTGGGGGTTAATTATGTGTTGACCTTACTGGCGACGTTAGTCGGGGTGCTCGTTGCGATTAGCATTAGTAACTATCACGCACAGCAAGCTGAAAAGGCTGATATGATCAAATTACTCAGTGCAGCAGAGGAGACGGTTGATGCGAGCTTTGACTACTCACAAGGGTTGCTAGATTATATTGCGACGATAGAGGAACAAGCGCAAATACAAAAAGCCTACATAAATAACCCGCCACCAACGCTTGCGTACCTCGATGCTATTCTTGTGTTACCTATTGTTAGTAAAAATATTTCATCGAACAGTTTGAGTACCATTGTCAACTTGAACATTGTGGCGAAGCAGCTATCAAAAACATCAGATAGGTTGGCAGGTTATGTTGCAACTTTGTCTACGCTAAAAGGAGTGTTAGAGCTAGAAATTGATTATCAAAAAGGCTTGCTGACTATTGAACAACTCAGCGAGGACTCCAGAAAAGCCATGACAGACTTGCACCTTACTTTAAATGGAGAAGTAGGAGCCTCAACAAAGGCTCCGCAAAAGTGAATGTACTTAGAACGTGATGATGGTTGAAACCGCTTCTTCATCAGCCGTTTCAATCGACATTTTTATGGTACGGTTTTTCCAATCAATATCTAACATGCCATAGTTGCTACCCGACTTATTGATTAAGTGACGGTTACTGGTTGTTAGATTGCTCATATCTGCGCTGACTTTGCCAACATAGCCTGTTGGGATCTTATCACCATCTGCCGCGCAGTTACCCCATTGACCAGCAACGCCTTTGCCATTGTCATCCCCCTCGGTGTAACACCATGGCTTGTTGTGATCACGTGTGATACAACCTTGATAAGTGACCCCTGCATAGCTGAACGGTAATTTACATTGCTTGGTGAATTTGCCATCGCCTTTGGTATCGGCGTAAACAGGCAGACGCAGTGGGTTTTCAATGTGATAAGGCCAATTTTGACCAAAGCCAGATGCCGTGATTTCATAAACCGTGGCCTGATTACCGAACTCACTACTTGCAGGGATGTCTTTTTGCAATAACTCACCCCAATGTTGATCGCCTGATAAAAAGATCACCGCTTTGGTTTTGCCATCATTGATTGACTTTTGCACCATGCGCAGCAGGCGTTCTCTTTCGCTTGGGATCTCCGCCCATGACTCATAGCTGGTGCCTGACATATCGGCTTCACCCAATGACTCAATGGCTTGATTGAATGTTTTACCGTTGCCATATGCGCAGTAACTTGACTTGCTGCGGCCTTGGTAAAGAGGGGGTAATACTTGGATACCACTTGCAATTAGCTTGATTTCAGAGGGTTTTGCAAGCTCTTGCTCGAGCCACTGCCATTGTGCCTCACCTAATATGGTGCTTTGGTCGCCTTCACATTTACCGTAGTTATCAAAGGTGGGTGAGCGGAAATAACGGGCATCCAATGTGATCACATGGGTTTGTTCACCAGTTTGGCCCAGCATTTTGGCTTCGTAAATACCGGTTTGACCATTTAAACGCGGGTCACTTTGTGGCACGTCAAAGTGACGCAAATACTCTTTTTGTGCGTTTTCGCGTTCAGGGTAATGTTTTCCATCGTTGTTGCGACCATAGTCATGATCGTCCCACGTTGCCATTACTGGGATCTTGGCTTCGAGAAAAGCATGATAATCTTCATTTTGCTTTTTCTCATTGTACTTTCTACGCATGATGCCCATGTCTGTGGTGTCTGCATAGATATTGTCGCCTAGCCACAAGAATAAATCCGGTTGCTGACCAATTAAGCGGGCGAGTGCTTCAGGCATATCGCCTTTGGTTTTAAAGCACGAGCCGAGCGCCACTCTATCTAGACGCTTATTAGGATTTGGATGAGTGTGACTAAGCATTTCAGCAGGTTCAGCAACATCACATTCTTCCCACTCGCTCTCGCTTGTATAACACCAAGGTGTGGTGTGATTTCGAGAGCTACAGCCATAAAACTGCTCACCTTGATAGCTTGAAGGTGCACGACAGGTTTTGCCGCTTTTAGTTTTAAATTCAGGGATGGTTTCGACTTTAACATTGCCCCAGTAGTTACCAGCTTGCGCATTTTTCAGGTAACACCATTGACTGCCATCATTGTTTTTATTGGTTGTACCTTGATAATCAGCACCTAAGTAATTAAAGCTCGTTTTACATTGCTCATAATGCACATCGACTTGCGCTACTGCCAGTGTTGGCAATATAGCTAAAAGCATACCGCTAAGATTTTTCATGTTTATTCCCAAATAGTAACAATCCCGAACTTGTTTGATTAGCAGCCGCTTTGCTTATTTGTTATAAATAATTGAGCTGCTGAGTGTTTACTGGTTTAAATTACTAATACACGCGTGCCAGTTAACGCCAAGTTCAAGCAAAAAAATTCATCCTGATAAGTCATGTCTTCCGTGTTGAAGACGACATCTTAGAGTGGTGGTGTGATCGAATGCTTGCAGAACTATTTCAGGTACATGACTTGAGTCGCATATTTGTCATGTCTATAAATCAAGCTGATAAGTGTTGTGGCTTATCACATTGCAAGACAAGAACCGACTTTTGCTGAGTCAATGATTGATTATATGGATCATGTGGTTACATGTGGGCGAGCGTGCTTACGCAGGCTCGCTGGTTAGCAAAATATCTTCCCATTGCTGCCAAAGCTTAAATACGAGCGGGCATTCAAGCACTGGCATGTTGCGCATGCTACTAACATGCTTCACTTCTAAAATGCCTGTTTGTAGCATCACCGTCGCTGCTTCCACGTATTGATGGGCTGTTTCCATACGAATAATTGGTGTACTGAAAAGTTGTTGAATAAGTGCATCCCAGCCAACGGGTTGCATACTACATGCAAGTGCATTACGAAATTGTTGTTCACATTGGCTGTTTCACTTCTATGATGTGTACCCTGATTTTCAGATCAGGTATACTTGCGCCTTTAAAAACAGGCTTTTCATAGGAATGAACATGTCCAATCGAACTTATTACTCGACAATACTTTTTTCTGTTAGTGCTTTGACTTTGTCTGTGTATAACTTCGTACAAGCCCCTTCAAAAAAACCAGTTCCTATCGAGGCTGAGGTGTTTCAGTCTACTTCTAATGAGAAAAGTATCAGTGACAATGCTGCGACGGTGATAGAGCTGAATGAGCATATTGCACGCTTGGAACAACGTATTTTTGAACTAGAGCAGCAAGCATTAGAAAGTCCAGCTGTGAGTAGTGGCAATCACCCTGACCTTAAGCAGCTTGTACTGAATGTGATTGAGCAAAAAGAGGCGCAAGAACGTGAGGAAATGCGCAACCAAGATCCTGCTTACGCATTTTATGAAAGCTTACCACAAGACTATGAAATTAAATTAAAAACGGACCCTGAGTATGCAGAGCAAGTGAATAAGTCTTTGAGTGCAAAGGTCTTAAATAGTGGTTTGCCGGCAGTGGAACGATTATCGGCAATGGGACAATTGCAAATGAACATGTATGTGTTGAATAAAACGCAAATGAGCCATTACAACTATGATACAGTAGATGCGATACTAAAAATTGCACAGCACAGTTCCGACGAAAAAATCAAAGTGCAGGCGCTGGAAGTGATAACAAACACACCGCTGGCGGATGCTCGTATAGCCGATAGTTTTGTTTCAATCATGGAGAAGGAACAAAATGAGTATGTGCGTAGCATGGCAGCAGATGGACTTATGTTGCAGTATTATCAGTCAAAATCTGCGAAGTCAGATCTGCACAGGCAGTTAGCTCAGCAAATTTTATCGGTTTATAATAACGCAGACCAAAAGCTAAAAGATTTGTTGAAAAATAATACCTTTAACGACGATGTGCTGGCTGAATTGACACAAAACGCAGGCAATTAATCACAGGTGTTTTCACTCGTTGATTCCTCACAAAGTGGTTGCTGAGCTGCCATTTTCTCGCGTTCAGCTTTGGAAATATAGCGAGGTTTGTTGCTTTTGTGGAGTTTGGCGTTAGCGCGTTTGTCTTTTTTCTTTAAGGTTTCGTAGATTTTCTTTTTGCGGTTCATTTTCACAGCTCATTATTAATGAGGCGCTAGTTTACCTCAGTACAAGTTAGAACAACACTGAAAAACGCTGTTAGCACTAACTTGAACGATAGACATCTTGGCTGAATGCATGAGCAAATGAGTTTTGTGTTACAAGAGGTACGATAAGGTGTGTTTTTTGTGGTTATTTTGTTGCCACCATGTGATGCTGGTGTTATGTTAGTTCCTGTTTTAGGTTGTAAGTGGGTCGTCTTGAAGCCAGAAAAAGTATTTTAACGCTTCTCATTGTGGGTGTTTTTAGGCACGCTCGATATCTAATTTTGCATCTCACTTTTCGCTTAAAACAGTTAATTTCAGATACCAGCGGTTGGTATATGGATGTGCGACCGCTCCATCTCTTTATGTTTTATAATATACTCACCTTTCAATTATTAACTTATTACTTAACTTTTATTGCTCCATACAGGTTGGATTCATTGCGGTATGTATATTAAAAGCTCAATATCATATTTAATACTTTCTTTTTCAGTGCTTATTACGAGTGCCTATGGCATAGAAGCGCCCACATTGGAGGTGTTACAAAGCTTAACTGATGGGGTAAATGACGTTGATGGCTTAGATAACCCAAGAGCGGTTGTGCTCTCTCATGATAGTCACAAAGCGTACGTTGCTAGTGGAGATGACAATTCACTGGCAGTTTTTGATGTGAACTCGGAGGGCTATCTAACACTTAGGCAGGTCATAAAAAGTAATAGGGATGAGGGCTTATATCTTGAAGGTGCGGCTAGCCTCGTTGAACTAAGTCAAGCACGACGTTTGGCGGTGGTGAGCTTTTACGATGGTGCGCTGAGCGTTTTTGCCAATGATAACGCTAAAGTATTGCAGCAAGTTCAAGTGATAAGCAATTTCATGCCTGTTGAACAAGTATTTAAATCAAACAATGATTTCAAAAACGCTGATACATACGGGTTATTAGGGGCTTGGCAAATCGTAAAATCAGTTGACGAAAAAGATATTTTTGTCGCCAGTTATAAGAGTGATGTGGTTGCTAGGTTTAAGTTACAAGATAATAAACTGGTATTTGCATCAAAGTTACCGGTACACAAACAGCCACTGGGTAACCCAATCGATGTTGTTATATCGCAAGATAACAATTACTTATTCGTGCTTGGATTTGAAGGTAATCGATTAACGATTTATCGTCGAAACACACTCGGTGAATTCGACTTTTTACAGCAAATCGACAACAGTAATGCTGCGACACCCATGTTCGAAAATCCACAAAAAATGACGTTGTCTGGCGATGCAAAAACCCTATATGTGGCAAATTCTGCCAATGCATCAATTAGTGTGTTTAGTCAGCAAGCGGGTCGCTATAAGCATGTCCAGACTGTGGCCAAAGCAGCATTAAAGGGGGCAAGTAGCCTGTTATTATCGCATGATAACACCGTGTTGTTTGCAGCTGGAGAACAAGGTGAGGGGATTATTCTGTTTAACATTGCCAAGGATGGACAATTAAGCTTTAAGCAAACGCTCAATACTGCCAATAAGCAAATCAAAAGTGTTAGCTCACTAGCGCTTGGTATACAACCTGATACGCTTTTGATCACGCTTGCTATATCAGACTCCATTTTGTTGATTAAAGCGCCATAAACACGCTTGTTTCACACGGGGATGTTTAACAATTAATCTTTTTTATTCATGCGCCAAATAATATGGGCCGTTAAGCGCATCCTACTGTATATTTTACGCAAAAAATGCTATTGCTTTGCTACAAGCATCACAACCGCATAATACCAATTAAAATAAGACGGTTGCCTTTCACGTTACTTATGGAGTCACATTATGAAAAATGCAGGTTTTCTTAAGCCTAGCCTAGCAAGTATTGCTGTTATTGTTGCATTAACTGGTTGCTCATCTGAGAGCACAACATCCGTTACTAACGCTTCGAGATCTGAAGCACTAGAAGTGATGGCAGATGCAAAGTTGCAGTCAGTCGATGCTGTTGTGGATAGCTATACAAAAGCATTTATTGCTCATGAGCCTGCGCTTGCGACTTCATTAAAATTACCCGTTGAACAATATGGAGAGTACGCAGCCAAGTTACCTAACTACTCATTAGCTGGTATGCAGGCCTTGCAAATAGAGATGAGCAAAGCGGCGGAGCAGCTCAAGCAGTTACAACAATCGCAATTAACAGACGAGCAGCGATTGCATGTTGAAGTGAATGAAGTTTTAGCACGTTACTATGCGGGTGATAGTAAGTTTTCTGCGGGTTACATCGATACTTGGGGTGGTCACTTACCTTATATTGTCAATCAGTTATCAGGTCCGCTGGTCGATATCCCAAATGTATTGAAAGACCAGCATGGTGTTGAGTCTAAATACGATGCTGAAAATTACCTAAAACGTTTAGCTGCGTTTAGCACTATGGTTGAACAAGTTCGCTCTAAAGTAGCGGCTGACGCGAGCAAAGGGGTTATTTTACCGAAGCCGCTGTTTGCAAATACGTTGGGATATTTGAATAAATTCACAGCGCCAAGTGCAAAAGAGCACCCGTTGGTAAGTTCATTTGCTGACAAACTTGCCTCTGTTGATGCGATGTCAGATGAGCAAAAATCGACAATGGTGAGTGAAGCGGCGAGTTTAGTTGCAGATAAAATTTATCCTGCTTTTGCAAAAGTGACTGCGGATATGCAAGCGCTTGAAGATAAAGCGCCAACGGATGTAGGCATTTGGGCACAACCAAATGGTGAGGCATTTTATCAACATTCGATCACCTACTTAGCAGACTCAGATATGAGTGCGGAGCAAATCCACAATATTGGCTTGCAAGAAGTGGAACGAATCACTAAACGTATGGATGAAATTCTAAAAGCGAACGGTTACAGCAAAGGCAGCGTTGGCGATAGAATGAAGCAACTCAATGAAGAAGAACGTTTTTTATATGAAGACAGTGATGAAGGACGTGAAAAGTTACTGGCATTCTTACGTGGTGAAATTGAAACGATTAATAAGAAAGCGACTTCGTTGTTTTCTACATTGCCACCGCAAAAAGTGGAAGTTAAACGTATTCCTAAAGCCGTTGAAGCCGGCGCACCAGGTGGTTATTACAATGGCCCATCGCTAGATGGTAGTCGCCCGGGTATTTTTGCTATCAACCTAAAAGATATGAAGGCTGTACCAAGCTTTGGATTAAAAACACTGACTTATCATGAAGCTGTACCAGGGCATCACTTCCAAATTGCACTTAACTTATTACAAACCGATATTGGCCTTATGCGTCAAAACGCCTCTTTCAATGGTTATATTGAAGGATGGGCGCTGTACTCTGAGCTGGTTGCCTATGAAATGGGGATGTATGAAAACGACCCATTCGGTGATTTAGGGCGTTTACAAGCGGAAGTATATCGTGCTGCGCGTTTAGTGGTAGATACAGGCCTGCACTATAAGAAATGGACTCGCCAGCAAGCAATTGAATATTTTGCTGAGGCGACAGGAACGGCAATGAGCGATGTAACAGCCGCAATAGATCGTTACATTGCATGGCCTGGACAGGCGCTTGGCTACAAGCTAGGCATGCTTAAACTGGTTGAATTACGTTCTATGGCGCAAAAAGAGTTGGGCGATAAGTTTGATATTAAGGCATTCCACGACCTAGTCTTACTTAAAGGCGCGCGTCCGTTAGCGATTGTGGAACAAGACGTAAAAAACTGGGTGAGTGAGCAGAAAAAAGCCTAGCTCCAAAGTTTTTTTGGTTTTTACATTGGGGCAATAGCCCCTTTGTTGTTTATGGCGATGAATTCGCCGTTGGCTAGATGTTCAAATTGACAGGAACAAATATGAAACAACTCTCTATGCTTGGTGCGCTTTTTATGACGATGGGCAGTCATGCCAATCTTGATCAAACCAGTGTTCGTGTTGCCCAGTATGCATTAGATAATTATCAACAGGCACAAATTCATACCTTGGCAAACTTAGTGTCGTTTCCAACCGTGAATAAAGAAGGGTTAGATACACGAGAAAATCCGGCGTTTATTGGTTTTAAACAACTTCTGCGCATTAAGGCGGCGCAACTTGGCTTAGATTATCAAGACAAGGGCCATACTGTGCTGATCGGCCTAGGTGAACAACGCGATAAAGTCACGGTAGTAACGCATGGTGATGTTCAGCCCGCTGATGCCAGTAAATGGCAAAAAAGCCCGTTTATGTTAGACGCCAGCTCTGAGCCAGGTAAGCTGATAGCTCGTGGTACTGAAGATGATAAGGGCCCCATTGCCACCGCACTGTATGCGATGAAAGCAATTAAAGATCAGGGCGTTGTACTGAACAACCGCATAGAGCTGATGATCTATTTAGCGGAGGAATCGGACTGGGAGCCGCTCAAAGAATTTATGAAAACTTATGAGCAGCCTAAGTACGCAATCACCATTGATGCTAGCTACCCCGTTGTGGTGGCAGAAAAAGGGTGGAGTTTAATCGAACCAACATTTATAGGTAAGGCTGCGCGCACAGATGTGTATGTGAGTGATTTAAAAGGCGGTGCATTTAAAAGCCAAATACCTGAAGATGCTAGCGTCGTGCTGCACAACGCCTCGCCAAACTTACTTGCGAAAATCAAAACAAGTGCACAGCAACTTAGCCAAGTTAAGGTTGAGTTTACACCTGTGCATGGGGCTGTAAAGGTGAGCGTGAAAGGGGTTTCTGCACACTCGTCAGAGCCCGAGTCAGGCGTCAATGCTATTGCTTACCTAGCAGAGCTATTTAGAGGGGTAAAGCTTGAAAACAATGCCGATGGACAAGCGCTACAGTTTATAAACCAACTCATTGGTACCGGTCTTTATGGTGAGCAGTTTGGCGATATTGCCTATAGCCATGATTTTATGGGCCCAATGACTGTGGCTCCCACTTTACTTGCTCGGGATAACGACTCAATCACGTTATCAGTGAATTTACGCAGACCTGTCGGTAAAGAGGCTCAACTACTAGAGATGCAAATTGACGAAGCGATCAAAACTTGGCAGGCCGATAATCAAATCAATTTAGTGGATGTCCAAGTGGCGCTTGGTGAGCCGATGCTATTAGACAGTGCACCACACGCGCAAAAACTCTTAGACATCTTTAAGCATTATACACAAGATGACACGGCGGGATTTGTTTCAATTGGTGGTGGTACAAATGCAAAGCTGTTTGATAATGCAGTTAGTTTTGGTCCATCAATGCCGGGTAAAAAGTATACAGGCCACTCTGAGCATGAGTTCATAACGCCTGAGCAACTTCAGCTTAACTTACACATGTATACGGCAATGATGATTGAGCTTGGTAACATGTAACATGTAATTCAAAGCCTTGCATGACTGTGAGGCTTTTTGAGCTATTTATTCACTTCATCTCACTTTCCTTTTTAACGTCAAATATGCCTAAAGCTTGTGCCATATCAAAGCAGCACTGATTATAACTTGAGTAAATATGCACTGGTGTCTACCTTAATATGCAGACTCGTTAAATGGTATTTAACTTCAACCACGCCATTACAAGTGATAATAACGAACAGAGTGAGCGAAATAGTTTTATTGGTCAATTTCGCTGATATGTGGCTGAAGTTATTTAATTTGGAGAAATTATATGTCTCAGCAGCACGGAATTTCGTTAGGTATAGAGCGCATATACGGTGATTTTTTAATGCATGTAAAAGCGTTTGGTAAGTTGACACATGAAGACTACCTAACCATGATGCCCATCATAGATGCCACTTTTGCGCATGTTGAACACCCTCGTATTAAGGTGTTGGCCGACGTAACCAAATTAGAAGGTTGGGAGCTGCAAGCCGCTTGGGACGATTTAAAGCTGGGCGTAAAATATGGTTCAAATATTGAGCGTGTCGCTGTTGTTGGATCAAAAGGCTGGCAAGAGCTGTTAATGAAGGTTGCGGGATGGTTTATGGATGCTGAAGTTAAAACTTTTACTGAAATAAACGAAGCAAAAGCTTGGTTACTAGAGCGTTCAGAAAAAGACTAAAAAGGTTGCGAACAACACCTATGATATTAAGCCTAACTCAAGCGGTGGATATTTGTTCCTCTTTTAGGGGTAACTCATTGATTACTTGTGCCCTGAAATATGACATATCGATGAAGTATCTAACTTGTAGCCTCACATAAATTCACAACCCGTCAGTTTTCGACTAAACCTAAAGAGCCTATGTAGCAAGACGCACTTTTATTAGGAGGGAACATGTCTAACGCAGGTAAAATAGAGCAAAAAGTTTCAAAACGTGCTTTTGAGATCACATCGACCACTGAGCCAGTATTGGGTCCTTTGGCACAGTTACCAGGAGTTTGGGAAAATACTGGACAGTTTAAAGGCCATGGTTGGAATATGATAGCTTTACCATTTCCAACAGGCGCTCACGACTACCGTCTTTTAAACAACCAATACAATGAAGTGTTAACATTCCAATTGGTTGATAAAAATGTACCAAACCGAGGCTTAAACGGCGACCAAGAAGTATTTACGGTTGACTACGTACAAGCGATTGACCAAATTGCCGCAGCCGATGCGCCAGAGTCTGGTTTAGCTGGCGATGCGGGGCTAGCAATACACCACGAGCCCGGTTTGTGGCTGCATATGAAAGATCACATTACAGGGGACTTAGATATTGCCCGTTTATCGAGCATTCCGCATGGTGATTCTGTAATGGCATTGGGCCAAAGTGCCAAAAGTAAAACAGGGTTCGATATTCCTAATATCAGCGGTTTACCAATTGGTGTTAATCAGGATCTTGCTAACCCTTATTTACATCCGTATTTACATTTTCATGAGCACCTATTTCAAAATGTATTTGACCCAACCAAACCAAATGACCTTTTAAAGCAGGCGATCATGCCATTTTATCAACAAGGTAAAATCGCCAATGTCACCCAGCTTAAAGTCGATTCAGCCTTGGCAAGTGGCGGTGTAAACAACATTCCATTTGTGACTAAACAAGCTAATGCAACTGAAGTAAGCTCAACTTTTTGGATCTACGAGTTAAATGAAAAGCTACCTAATGGTGAGCCAAAAATGCTGTTGCAATACTCGCAAACCGTGATGTTGGAGTTTTTTGAGCGACCTGACGGCCAAGGCTTGATCAAGTGGCCACATATCAGTATCAATACCCTTGAAAAGCAATCAAGTTAACTTATTAAACACAAAAAAGGCAGCGCGAGCTGCCTCGTTTTATTCTAAATACTCATTATAAGTGTGGCTTTACTTTTCAACTTGACCCATTGGTGAAAGTAAATTTCCCTCAGGATCAGTTGGCTGCTCTAAGTTACTGTATTTCTCAAGTGCTTGTTCTGATAATTGCAAACCGATGTCATCGTCATATGACTCACCGTTTGTCTGTATCGTAGACTTGGCACTTTGACGGCTGATACTGCAATAGCCTTTGCGTTCAAAATGGGCATTACCAAAATACCAAAAACTGCCAAACTTGGTGTTTTCTACCCATTCATGCCAATGGCCTGCGCCCATTTCAGAGCGGCTATCCCTAACTTGAGTCACCATTTCCCACTCCATGCCATCGTGTCCTCTTTCATTCCAAAAGTCGCCGTACATGAAGACTTGGTCGCCTTCTTTTTCTGCAACCCCATTCCAATTTGGATAGGTATTCGATACCCAGCGATAGACTTCGTGGGTGCCATTCATCCCAACGTAGTAGAAACATAGGCCTTGCGTTGCCCATCGGGCATGGTTAGACGCGCGATCATCATGAAAGGTGATCAGCCATTGGTTACCTTCTTGGGTTAAAGTCGGTTTGTATATTTGAGCTTGAACAGCAGATGCGGAGAGTGCACATGCCGCTAAGCAAAAAGTTAATATATTTTTCATAACGTTATTCTCCTTATACCTGTAAATAAACCTCCTTGATGGAGTCCTGTGTGCTTAAAAGTTTCGCTTAAAAGCACAGGCTAAGTATGGTGAGAACGACCTAATTTGATGTATGTGGCTACATGTATTTTTATCGGAAATATGTCGAAATGGGCAATAATCTTTACTTGCAGCTTGAGTGTGTGCGTTCGTGCATAGCGCCACAAATTTAAAATTAGTTATTGGCGCCGAAGCCTCTTGTTATGCTCGTGAAAAACCACTTTCAGTTCGCTTTTTTACTAATACATCCCAAATGACCTTGCTTTCAGTTTTCTTATGAAGCACATCAGGAAAAGAAAGCTCACTCCCAAATTTCTGAAATCCATAGATATTAGTGGTAAAGTTATATGATTTTTTAAACTTTGGGTCGACTATGCAAAAAATTTGCGTTATCCCTCTTTTTTCTAGTTCCTTAAACACCAAATCGATAAGCGTGATTGCTTCAGTCACTTCTTGATAAAGAAAATTATTAATTTCACAAACTTCAGCAGATATTGGAATAATTGATTCGTTGCCTTTATCGATTGGTATAGCCTGAGTTCCTTTGTATGTAACACGACAAAATACTTTCTTATCCGGTAAACAAAACCAATCTGAGTTTTTGTCAAACTGTCTATCAAACTCATCACACCAGCCAATATACCGCCTATTAAAATAAGTACTTGTGTAAAGTTCTCTTAGCCGTTGTATCTCTGTAGTGTTCTTTATCAAACAAATATCCATGTATAATTACTCCGTAAAAAGGATCTAACTCTTTAAGAAGGGGCGCCGTCTATTGCGTACCATTTTCTTGATTTTCATAGTTATTATCTGCTCTATTCATCTAACTCCAAATTAATCACTACCAGCCCTATTTTTGGGTGAATTGTAATAGAGCCAAGTATTGGGCTTGGTTCTTTCTTTAAAGTCCCGCTTATAGTGTACCGATAGCCGTTAGGAAGAGTATATGTACCCCAAAACGTTCCTTTTGGTCAAATAAGAAACAAAAATAAATGACACCCACCACTATTCATATTCAAGCTGAGGAAGTGAAATAAAAACGTATAAAGATACTCCAATCACAGGTTACAAACACGTTTTTCGATAGGTCCATTTTTAGCGCCCAAGTGTATCTTTACACCAAAACCGGATTATCGCGTACGACAACGCGCTGTAATTAAAACAGTTATAGATTTCTAGTTGATAGTGTTTGTCTGACTAAGACAACAAGCGCTCGCAGTTTGTTAGATTGGTGCGCCGTCGTTTTTGAAGTGTTTGGCAGTAAGCGGTTATTGTCCGCTCTCGACCAACCGCGCCGCGGAATACCCGAGAAAATTGAGTAGTGAGTCTTATCCAGTTCTCAGGTTCTATATTTATTCGAGTAAGAATGGGCTGCGCTTCGTTGATATAACCACGCTTGTCAGCGCGAATACATTGGCCTGTTAGTTCAACTAATTCAATATAGGATTTGAGCTCAAAAGGCAGTCCTTTTGGCATCTGTTTTCGAGGGCTGCCAGCAAAGCGTAGTAGGCTTTTTGGCTGTTTTCCCTGCTTAGCGTGGTCGATGCGCTTTTTGATGCTTGTATAGTCTGAGGTTTCAGGTGTTGCGGCGATTTTCGCTCTAATGGGGTTTAAATCTACGTAAGCGAGACAAGCAGCCAGTGCGGCTTCATCCAGTAATGCTTGAGATTTAAATCGTCCTTCCCAGAATCGACCTGTACAATTATCTTCTTTATTTGCTTTGCGGGCGATGTCTTCGTTAAGTACCCGCATAAACCAGCTAATATCCGCGAGTCTTTCCCTGTACTTGGCGACATGCTCATCGAGTATCAACTGCTCCGACTCTTTGAGTGACGCTCCCTCAACGAGCTTATGTGTTATCCAATTGCCTTTGAATAACTTGTGCCACCGTATCACAATTGCTTTATCCGACAGACGCTTAGCCTTTTTATCATCAACATATAAAACAATGTGAGTATGATTACTCATCACGGCATAAGCACAGATCTCAATACAAAACACAGACCCCAACATCAGGAGCTTTTTTTCAACCCAATCCCGGCGGTGCTCGTATGATTTGCCCGTAAATCTATCTTCACCGCACAGAAACGCGCGCCTTACACAACGGGAGATACAGTGATAGTATTTGGTGTCGGTTAAACTGATTTGTCTTTTACGGGCGGTTGCCATCGTTTGGTTTCCTCAATCCTTTGAGTGCAGGATCAAAGCTTAGGCGGCATTTTAGTAAGGCGCAAATTTGTGGTGGGTGTCTTTGGTTTCTTTTTATAGTATTTGGTGTCGGTTAAACTGATTTGTCTTTTACGGGCGGTTGCCATCGTTTGGTTTCCTCAATCCTTTGAGTGCAGGATCAAAGCT